>NZ_JAKRDR010000014.1:0-66150 GCF_022345765.1 Corynebacterium nasorum
CGGGATGAGCGTGAAGGCGGAGAAGCTGATGGTCAGGCCAAGCTGCTCGGCGCTCTCGGCGCCGTAGGCACCGTATTGGAAGAGGGCTCGGGCAATCGGTACACCAAAGCCGGTCATGAAAATGACGATGGGGATAAGCGCGATGAAGGTCAGCTTTGAGCCCAAGGTCAGATCGCGGACTACGGCATCAACATCGCCGTCGGCGGCGTTGCGGGACAGGCGCGGCATGATGGCCGTCAGCAGCGTCACGCCGATTACGCCATAGGGCACCTGCAGCATGAGCCAAGCATTCTGATAGACCAGTGGGGCGCCGGCATCCGCATAGGCGGCTACGCGGGAGGTGATCACGTAGCCCAACTGGGAGATAGCCACATAGGTGATGATGGCCAGAGCCATGCCACCGAATTGCTTGATGCGGGCATCCAAGCCCCACTTGGGGCGCAGGTTAATGCCGGCCTTTTTGAGGTACGGCAACAAGATGAGGCATTGCACCATCACCGCCGTGGTGGTGCCCAAGCCCAATAGCATGACGTGGGGATCGGCCACCGGGGTGGGCTCGTGCGGGTCGAGCTGGCCGGGCAGGAAGCGATAAGCCAGCAGCACGCTAATGGAGATGACGTTATTGACTACCGGCGCCCACGCACCTGGACCAAAGATATTCTTAGTATTAAGAACGGCCTGGAAGAGGGCGAAGAGGCCGTAGAAGAGGATCTGCGGCAGCAATAAGAAGGCCAAGGAGGTTGCCTGCACGGCATTGGCCTTGGAATCTTCCGGCAGCATCATCCTCGTTAAGAAGGGTGCGAGCACCACGGAAGCAATGGTGACTATGCCCAAGATGGAAAAGGCCAGGGTAAATAGCCGCCGGACAAAGGTCTCGCCTCGGTCCGTGTCTTCTTTTTCGGCGCGTACGAGAACGGGCACGACCAGAGAGGTCAGCACGGCACCCAATACGATCTCGGTGACGAGGTTGGGGATCTGGTTGGCGCTACTAAACGCGGTGCCCACCGTGGCACCGAGAGTGGCGCCGATGAGCATCTGGCGCAGGAAGCCGGTGACGCGGGATAGCAGCGTCGCGATGGCCATCGTGCCCGTCGCGCGGATGACGTCCTGATTGGATGATTCGTTTTCCGCGTTGCGTCCAGTGAGCGCGGACTTGTCCTCCTCGGGAGGAACGGTGGTGTCCTGCACCGCGGGCGTGGGGCGCTTTTCTGGCACCGGAGCGGGAGGAGAGGCGCGGACGATGCGGCCGCGGGCACCCGCTGGGGCGGGGTGCTCTGCCGGCACGGCGGCATCCTTCGGGTCAACTGACTTCTCCACGTGTTCGGCCTCGCGGCCAGTTTTATCAGTCATAGAGGATACAACTTCAACTTACTTTTTAAGCCTTTGTGATTTTTTGCGCCGATGGCGGCCTAGCCGGAAGAGAGTGGCGAGGACCAGCGCAAGAGCGCCGGCTATGCCGACGCCATACACGCTTACGATACCGGCACGCGTTTGCACAGCGATACTGATCGGCTCCGAGATGGTTTGCTTTTCTGGGGTGGCAAGCCACAGGCCAATGTCTGTGCGATCGACGTCCTTAGGCATATCGGCGGTCATGGATACAGTAATAGAGCCCTTGGCCGGAATACGGACACTCTTGGGCGTGTTGAGGCGCGCGCCATCGGGGGCATCGTATTGCAGCTTGGCCTCCACCGGTAGCGGAAGCCCATTTTCTGCCACGATGAGCAGCGGCGATGACTCGGATACGCGGGTATAAACATTGCCCGGTGGGATAAGCGCCACAGAAGATCGCAGATCGCGCAAAGTATTCGAATGCACATCCATCGTGTGGGTGAACCTTCGCCGCGCTTCAGCATTACTGCCCAAGCTATCGCGGTTGGTCAGCGAGAGCGCGGCCAGCAAATCCCGGCGCAAAGGCAGGACGAATTCATAGGGAGTCAGTGCGATATCTGGATCATCGACCATGATATTCATCAGCTCATCGGTATAGCGGGCCTGCTGCTCCACGCGGACGATATCGGATTCGGCGAAGGCGGCGGGATCACTAAAGGGGCTGCCAGGCAGTGACCCCGGATCGGCGGTTTCCTGCTTGAGGCTGCCGACGGTACGCGCATGGGACTGGCCGGAATCGATGAGCGCTTCGGCAGAGTCAAGCGCGTATTCGGCGGCGCTGGGATCCAAGTAATTGGGCAAACGCGCCACGGTGTCTTCGCTAGCGGCCAAACTCAACGCGGCGCCGCCGGTGATGGCGCGGGAAAGTTCGGAATCGAGCGAGTACTCGTAGCGTAGCTCCGGGTTGGAATAGCCCACCGTCTGTGGTTTGGAGCCGGTTTGGGCTAAAAGGGCGCCCAGGGAGGCGTCGAAAGTCACGGCGCGGCCAGGCCACGAAGTATTATCAGCCACCAGTGCGGGCAGGGGCAGTTGTTGATCCACATAGCCGGAGCCAACCGCGAGAACGGTAGTGGCCGGCTTGGTGCCGAGGATTCGCTCGATGGTGTGGTTGCCGCGCTGCAGCCCCTCGTAGGTAAGGAAGGGATTATTCGCCTTGGCCACGGATGAGGCATTAGCGTTTGCCCACGGCATAGACATAAAGCAATCGAGTTCCCGCAGGCGCTTGAGCCAGCGGGCGGCATCCTCTTTGCCAGTGCCGGGTTCGAGGTGCACATCGTCGTTGTTATTGAACCACGAATCACGCAGTCGCTTAGGACGCTCCGCCTGAGCCGGGCGGGCAGAGCCCACCTTATAGCCCTCCGCCATGCGGTTGACCGTGTCCAAGAGGGCGGGATCGATGGCTACGCAGCCTGCCCCGTGCAGATCGTGGTCCGCATAGGTGCTCACCAAGCGATCGAGCCGGCCGCCCTCAGCCAGCTCGGTGGCTAGCTCGTCGGAGGCGAGAATAAGGTCTTCTCCCCCAGCGCCGCCTGGTACCGAGTCGATATCGGCGCTAATGGGATAGACCACGGTGAGGTCGTGAGGTTTGGGCTCCGAGGGGGCATCGCCAAGCGCCTGCTTCTTTCCCTGCACCTGGCCTATTAGGCGTTCTTCCGCAAAGCTGACCGCTTCGCCGCCGACAGTGCCGGTGAGGGTAAATAGCAGCGGATAGGCGCCGGCGTCTTCGATGGCTAGGGTCTGCTCGCCGTGTAAGGAGGTGGGAACCTGGAAGGTAACCTCTCGGGTTTCGCCCGGTTGCAGGGGCGCGGTGGTGGTGCTGGGGCCGTAATACGGGAATTCGCCGGTGGCCAGCTGCGTGCGAGCCTGTGCGGTACTCTCCACGGCATCGCCACGGCGGCTGGTCAGCTGGAGGTCTTCCATGGCTTCATCAGTGGGATTGTGCACCTGGAAGTTAAGTTTCAGTTCCTTGCCCACGGTGAAGGGTTCGGCCGCGATGAGGTCGAGAGTGGCCCGCTCTGGTCCGCGCGCGCCCAACCATGCCTGGATATCCTGCTGTTTTCCCGCAGCCGAATCCATCTGCGCGGCGGCCTCTGGCAGCGGCAGGCACAATCCCCACCCCGCTACCGCCAGGCAGCCGCCCACGGCGGCCCAAGACTTCAGGCGTTGGCGCATTACCGTGGGGTCACTTTCCCCGCGGCGGCTTCCTTTCGTGCGAGATCGGGAAGGAGATCATGCGCGATGCGCGCCAATTTGCGCTCGTCGGCGTAGGCCAAATGCTCGATGAGTTCAGACACGGGAATCCATGAGACCTCGGTGACCTCCGGATCCTCATCGTTCATGATGCCGTCTACAAAGCGCAGCAAGTGATGGTGCACTGTCTTATGGATACGCACCCCATCAGAGACGAACCAATAATCAATCATGCCGAGGTCTGCAAAAACCTCACCGGAAATGCCGGTTTCCTCCCATACCTCGCGCTCAGCGGTGACTTCTTTGGCTTCGCCATTTTCTACGTGGCCTTTAGGCATGGACCACAGCAGGCGTCCGCGACGGTCGAGGCGGCCGATGAGCGCCACATAAAGCCGGGAAAGATCTACCTGGCCAGTGGCATCGACGCACTCCGCCAAACCAGAGACAACAAGGCCGCCGGCGGAGGTTTCATCGCGGGTTTCCATGGCCGTGGATTGGCCATTGCCACCGCGGTAGGGCCTGCGCTGCTGAGTGCTGCGGCGCGCGCGATTATCCGGCCGGCGGCGCCGCCTGCGCCGGGACCGGTTACGGTTGCGGCCGCCTCCCTTAGAGGGGCCCTGTTCTTGGTTAGTCATCCCTGCCAATCGTAGTAGACTCTCACCCGTGAATTTTCAGGACACTCAGCTAATTGGCGTTCTTGCCCGCGCGGAATCCACCGTCTCCTCCCTCAGTGACCTGCTGGGCGGTTTGGTGGAGAAATTTGCCGCCCGTGGTTATTCGCTCTACCTTGTGGGCGGCTCTGTGCGCGATGCGCTTTTGGGCCGCTTGGGAAATGACCTGGACTTTACCACTCCGGCCCGCCCGGACGTGGTTAAAGAGATCTTGGATGAGTGGGCCGAGACCGTGTGGGATACCGGCATCGACTTCGGTACCGTCTCCGCGGCCTATAAGGGTCAGCAGATTGAGATCACCACCTTCCGTTCCGATTCTTATGATGGCCAGTCCCGCAACCCTGAGGTGGTCTATGGTGACACCTTGGAAGGTGACCTAGTGCGGCGTGACTTTAAGGTCAATGCGATGGCCATCGAGCTGCTTGCCGACGCCTCTTTTACCTTCCACGATCCCCTCCACGGCCTCCAGGATGTGGCCGACCGGGTGCTCGATACCCCGGACAAGCCGGAAATCTCCTTCCACGATGATCCGCTCCGCATGCTGCGGGCGGCGCGTTTTGCGTCCCAGCTGGAATTTCGCGTGGCCGATCGGGTGGTAGATGCCATGCGGGATATGGCCGGCGAGATCCAGCGCATCACCGTAGAGCGCGTACAGGTGGAGCTGGATAAGCTTATCTGCGGCACTGCACCGTGGGACGGCATTGACCTGCTGGTTTCCACCGGAATTGCGGACTATATCTTTCCGGAGATCCCCGCACTGCGTATGACCGCGGATGAACACGCGCAGCACAAGGACGTTTATGCTCACTCGCTGAAGGTGCTAAGTCAGGCCATGGACCAAGAAGAAGATGGCCCAGACCTTGTCCTGCGCTGGGCGGCGCTTCTACACGATATTGGCAAACCGGATACCTTTGATAACACCGATGGCAAGGTCTCCTTTCACCACCACGAGGTGGTGGGCGCCAAGCTTGCCCGCAAGCGCCTGCGCAAGTTGAAGTACCCCAAGGCCACCACGGAGGCCATCGGCCAGCTGGTGTACCTGCACATGCGCTTCCACGGGTTCGGGGAAAATCAGTGGACCGATTCTGCCGTGCGCCGCTATGTTACTGACGCCGGCGACCTCCTCCCCCGTCTGCATAAGCTGGTGCGCGCCGATTGCACGACCCGCAATGCTAAAAAGGCCCGTCGACTCCAGCGCACCTATGATCAGCTTGAGGAGCGCATCGAAGAGATCGGCCGCAAGGAGGACCTGGCTCGCGTGCGCCCGGACCTTGACGGCAACGAGATTATGCAAATCCTCGGTCTTCAGCCCGGCCCTGAGGTGGGCCAGGCATGGTCTTATCTCAAGGAGCTGCGCCTAGAGCACGGCCCCCTCGAGCGCGAGGAAGCGATTGCGAAGTTGCGCGAGTGGTGGGATTCTAAACAGTGATGTTTGCCGATAGACTATTTAACGCCCTCGAGCGCAATGACCCCGCCCCCGGCCAGCTTCTTATCGCTGCTCCGGGCATGCTTTCGCCGGAATTCGCCCGCTCCGTCATCCTCGTCATTGAGCACAATGACATGATGACCTTCGGCGTGGATCTGACCAAGCGCTCTGAGGTAGCTATTTTCAATGTGCTGCCGGAATGGCTTCCCGTGGTGGCTAAACCGCAGGCGCTGTATATCGGCGGTCCGCTCAATCAACAATCCGTTGTTGGGCTCGCACAGACTAAACAGGGCGTCGATCCGGACAAACAAGATCGGCTCACCCGCCTCGCACCGCGCCTGGCACATGTGGATCTGCGCGCGGACCCAGAAGAGATCGAGCCACTAGTTTCTGGCATGCGCATGTTTGCTGGCTATGCCGAATGGGGCCCGGGCCAGCTGGAGGAGGAAATCGAGGCCGGCGAATGGTTCGTCTCCCCTGCCCTTGCCCAAGACGTTATTACTCCAGGCCCGGCCGATCTCTGGGCCGATGTTATGAAACGTCAACCCATGCCGCTGCCGCTCTATTCCACATATCCAGTCAACGTGGAAGATAATTAATTCCTATCGCGCTGCAGGCAATGGGCTAGACTAGCCCGCATGCGCGCGGATATTTCTCAAGGATTAAGAGATACCTGGGCCGCCGCGATCGGCCTTATTCCCCTCGGCCTAGCCTTCGGCTTACTCATGGTCCAATCCGGTTTCAGCTGGTGGTGGACGCCGATTTTCTCCCTCGTCATCTACGCCGGCTCTATGGAATTCTTGGCCATTTCCATGGTTACCGGTGGGGCTTCCGCCTTTGCTTCGTTGGTTACCGGATTCATGGTGAATTTCCGCCATATTTTCTATGGCCTCACCTTTCCCCGGCACCACATTCGTTCACGGGTGGGCCAGGCTTATTCCACATATGCGCTTACCGACGAAACCTATGCCATCGTCTCTTCCCTCCCCGCCGATGAGCGCCCGAGTGGGAACCGAATACTCACCATCCAAATCTTTTGTCAGGTCTTGTGGGTAGGCGGCGGCATCGTCGGTGCCCTCGCCGGCCGAGTGATTCCCTCTTCTGTGCAGGGAATGGAATTCGCTCTGGTTGCCCTTTTTGTCGTGCTGGCAATGGATTCCTTCCGCAATAACCAGGACTTTTCATCGCCGTTAAGTGCTGTGGTGGTGGGAATCCTTGCTGCAGTCTTCGCCCCAGGACAACTGCTCATGGTGGGGCTGAGTGCCTACTTCATTCTGCTTATTATCCGCTACGCATCTCCCCGCATCGATGCCGCTATTGGCTTGCGTAGCCGCGGCGAGTCTACGAGATTCCGGGAGGAACGCTAATGCCCGCTGGAGTTACGCTTGCTTCCATCGCCGCAGTGTTGGCCCCCGTCGGCCTTATTACCGTTGTGCTGCGCCAGCTTCCCTTTTCCTTTGTGAAATGGATGAAGGATAGCCAGTTCTTTTCATTGCTGGGCATGATGATGCCTGTAGGTGTGATGACCATTTTGGTGGTTTATACCGTCTACGGGCAGGCTGGTGCCCCTGGGGGCATCTGGGCGGCTCTCCTCGGCGTGGTAGTAACCTTCCTGCTCCACCTGTGGAAGCGTGAATCAGCGCTGTCCATCTTCGGAGGAACCGCCTTTTATATGTTTCTCGTTAACGTTGTCTTGTAGGCACCGTGTTTGAACCCTAAAGGCCGAACTTGGCGGTAGCTTCGGACCATAGGGCGTCGAAATGAGATTGGTCCACGTATTGGGCGCTAATGTCTGGAAACTCATCGTAGGTATCCGGGTGCGGGACAACCTCTTGCGGCTGATCTACGTTTCCCGTGGAACTGGTCGGGGTAGCCACACCAACTATGGCATCTGAGGGATCCAGGGAGATCATGCGGACCATTCGACAGCTGCGCGCATCTTGCTCCTCCATTTCCGCCATATGGATGGCCGAGCCTACGCCGGGCACGGTTAGTTCAGTTCGTACGTATAGGTAATTTGCCATAGGGCCTAAGTGTAGCTATGTGGTGGCACGCTGGGCGTAGCGGGATGCCAGCCACGAACACATCATTAACTGGACCTGGTGGTAAATCATCAACGGCAGGATCAGTAGACCAAGAGACGTTCCCCCAGAAGCAAAGATAACCGAGGCCATGGGTAGTCCCGTGGCTAGTGACTTCTTCGATCCACAGAACTCGATTGCGACTGTATCGGCGCGCTTGAATCCCAATTTTTCACTCACCTTCTTGGTGAGCCACAGCATGAAAGCAACGAAGATCGCTGCGAAGGCGACAAGGAAGGCCAACTCCCATATGGAGATGGAGGACCAAATTCCGTCTACTACGCCTTTGGAAAAGGCAGAATACACCACCATGGCAATGGAACCGCGGTCTACCACTTTGGTGGCCTTGCTTTGGGCGAATTTGCCAACCCAGCGCCGAGTCAGCTGACCCAGGATAAAGGGAGCCAGCAGCAAGAGCGCGATTTCTCCAAATACGGAAGTGTCGATGTGGACTCCTCCCCCGGTACCCATGAGGAGCATAACCAGCGAAGGGGTAATAAATACTCCGACCAAGTTAGAAGTAGATGCTGACACGATTGCGCCTGCAACGTTTCCCTTCGCAATGGAGGTAAAGGCAACCGAAGATTGCACGGTGGACGGTACCAGCGTGAGAAACAAGATCCCCAGGCACATATCGTGCGAAATGAAAGCGGTAAGCGGACGTAGCGCTATACCTATGAGCGGGTAGACCACAAAGGTGAAGGCCAGGATCGTTAGGTGTAGGCGCCAATGCTTAAGCCCATTGAGGGCCTCTTGAGTGGAGAGCCTAGCGCCGTACAAAAAGAAGAGGAAAGCGATCGCAACATTTGTTAGCTGGCCGAATGTCTCGGCAAAATCCTCACGGGCTGGTGCAATGACCGCAAGGATGACCGCCAAGATGATGAGCACTATGAGGGGGTCGGGCTTCTTTAAACTCTGCAGCATTCTAAAAGTTTAAACCCTACCGCTCCTTCTTCCCCGGAAATACTCGGGCCAAAAATATGTCCTCTGTGGTTTCACGTGAAACCACAGAGGGAGGAATGCACCCTAGGCTGTAGTGACATTAGAGGCGTCTTGCTTAACTTCGTATCCTTCCAAGGGGTCGCGGCCCGGTCCGGATATTACGCTTCCATCGCTGAGGTCATAGGAGGTGTTATGTGCGGTGCAGGTGGCCGTCATGCCATCGATCTCGGTGATCGGATTGTGCTGGTGCGGACAGGTCTGGGAATAGGCCTTGAACTCACCTTCTTTCGGCTGAGTAAAAATGACGCCATCTACAATCTTCGCGGATCCGACTGGAATTTCCGTAGCTGCGATTTCCGCGGACGGAGAAGAACCACAGGCTGTTAGGTAGGCACCTGCGAAAGTGGTAGCGGTACCGAGCAAGAAGATTCGGCGAGAGCACTTATTCATGCCCTTAGTCTAGCTGGTGATGATGGTGCTTTGTGACTCAGCCGTGTAGCTGAGCGAATTTAGAGTTTCACGTGAAACACAGAGGTTAACTAACCAGATAGCCCTCCCATGTTTCAGGGGAGCCAGTGGGTGTAGGAGTGAGTTCATAGGTGCCAGATTCAATGCCTAAATCATCGACGATGCTATGGGCCGACTGCTGCCCCTCCGCTACTGGTGTGGATGTCGGTTCTTTGTGGCCTTGCTCGTTATAAGCGCCAATGGCAAAGGTCGAAGCGGCGATGGCTGCGAGGGCGGTGCTTTTCTTCATATGTATCATTTTGCCCAGCGGAGGCCTCTGATGCTCTTTACTTTCTGGGTTCCCCGGAAGCTTTACGCAATCTCCATCGTTATTGGCAGTAAGGCGAAAAGTACGGTAATCCAATTATTAACGTAGCCTAGCGTTGAATTGACCAATATATTGAAAGAGTGACGGGATATCGTAAGTGACGGAACAAGAAGATGTAACGAGCCTGACCTATAACGTCACTGTGGCTGTCGGGAAACATCCAATGAGCTATTCAAGCGAGAGGAAATAGCTACAAAAATTCCCCCTCTGGATGAGGCGTAATTCTTATCCAGAGGGGGGCGGTTGTGCAGCAGGCGCTGCTATCTGTCAGATTCTCGTGCGGCGTGACGGAGTGCGTCGACATCGACCTGCGGTGCAGAAGCCGCGGCAGCCTCTTCCCCACCGCAACCGTCGGAGCCACAATTGCAGGAATCCCCACAACCTTCTTCACTAGCGTGTGCCTGTTCGTAGAGGAACGCGGCACGCGAGCCGAGGTTGGAACCTACAGATAGGGCGAGAACTGCCGCCACAAAGGTAAGAACCGGAAGGAGCCACATCCAGCCCTCAGCGCTAAGCGCGACGATTCCACCGAAAATTAGGCAGACACCGCTGAGGATCCAGAATGGACCAGCGATGCGATGGGCGTTATCCCACGCTTCGCGAGACTTGCGGATTTCTTGCAGTCGCAAGCCAATGTAGTTATTTCCGGGTAGGCGCTTGGTTGAGGCCATGGTACCTACAACGATGAGGAAGACGGCGAGGATGAAGAAGATGATTCCCACTGCGATCATGTATTCAGTTTAGCCTTGTAGTGCTGAGATAAAAATTGCGCCTAGGCCGAGTGCTCTGTCGCTGTGTGCGCTCAGGTAGTATGCATTTAAGGTCGAGTGATAGATATTGAATCGACCTTGGCCTCCGCACTGCGCTGTTTCGCCTCGGTCGTTTAGTCCTAGAGGTAGAGCACCCGATCTGATTGTAAGTATATGAATCTCAAGAAACTCTCGGAATCTTTGTTGTTCCGCATTATCGTTGCCATCATCCTTGGCGTGGTGGTCAGCCGATTCGCGCCAGAATGGTTTGGTCGCGTATTCGCCACCTTCAATGGACTATTTAGCAACTTCCTCAACTTCTTTATCCCGGTCCTTATTTTCGCGCTGATCGCTCCGTCCATTGCGGGTCTCGGGCGTGGTGCCGGTAAGTGGCTGGGGGTTACAGCGGGGATTTCCTATGGCTCCACTATTGTCGCCGGTCTTCTTGCCTATGTGCTTGCCCACTGGCTCTACCCCACCATGCTTAGTGGTCAGAATCTGATTACTAATGTCTCCGATATTGATGAGGGTGCACTCTCTCCCTACTTCGAGGTGGAGATGGCGCCGCCTTTTGAGGTTATGACTGCCCTCTTATTGTCGTTCTGCATTGGTGTAGCTATGACTACCGTGAAGTCCGATACTTTGTACGCTGTCACCAAGGAATTGGAGAACGTAGTAGTCAAGGTAATCTGGGGGTTTGTTGTGCCGATTTTGCCCTTCTATATCTTTGGCATGTTCTTGGGATTGGGCATGAATGGCAATCTGGGCTCGGTACTTTCGGCCTTTGCCAAGGTTTTGGTTTTGGCAGTTGTTATGACCCTAGTCTACCTAGTCTTGCAATACATCATTGCTGGTGCGATTACCGGGAAGAATCCCTTCAAGGCGCTTCGCAATATGCTGCCGGCTTATTTCACGGCTTTGGGAACCTCCTCTTCTGCCGCGACTATCCCGGTGTCCTTGGAGTCTACGCTTAAGAATGGCATTTCAAAGCCGGTGGCAAGCTTTGTTATCCCGCTGTGCGCGACCATCCACTTGTCCGGTTCGATGATTAAGCTGACGCTCTATGCCTTTGCGATCGTGTATATGGCAAACCTTGATATTAGTACCGGTACCGGACTTGGCTTCATCTTCTTGTTGGGAATCATGATGATTGCTGCTCCGGGCGTTCCGGGCGGTGCCGTCATGGTGGCGGCCGGCCTTCTGGCAGACATGATGGGCTTTGATGATGGCATGGTGGCGCTCATGATCGCCGCCTACATCGCCATCGACTCGGTCGGCACTGCCGCCAATGTCACCGGCGACGGTGCTATTGCGATGATCGTGGACAAATTCGCAGGCGACAAGAAAGACCCCTCCGAAGAGGAATCTGCAGAAGCAACCGCGTAGAGGCTCACCAAAACCACACCCCTCGTTCAGCTGTCGAGAGCTGACGAGGGGTTTAATGCGTTGTGGGGCTATTTTCGGGTCGCCGCCTTCATGCGGGTGACAAATTCAGCGAGTTCTTTGTGCAGCGCGGGGTCCACGCGAGCGCGGCCTGAGGTCCCTTCGATCTGGGTCCGCTCTGCAGCGGTTTCACGTGAAACGTGGCGATCAATGATTTTAGTAATGGCCGAGCCAGTAATAGCCCCCTCCGCTCCGGCTGCCACGGCATCGCGCACATGCTCGGGTGCTGAAATGCCGAAGCCGAGCAGTACCGGCGGGCCATCGAATCTTTTGATGTTTGCTACGACTTCTTCAAGCCCGATGGTTTTAGATTCTCTTTCGGTACCTGTCACGCCGTCACGGGAAATGGCATAGATATAACCCCGCGAGCTGTGAGCGACGCCTTCGAGGGTGCTCGCGGTGGCACGAGCCGGGGCGATGAAGATCGGATCTATACCGGCCTTTTCTGCTGCAGCGATGAATGGAGCGCCTTCGCGTACGGGGACGTCGGGAAGCAAGATGCTATCCGCGCCTGCCTTAGCGAATTCGGAATAGAAGTGCTCGAAGCCGCGCGTGAAAGCCACATTGCCGTAGATCAACATGCCAATGGGAAGCTCAGGGAATTCTGAGCGAATCGTCCGCACCTGTTCTAGGGCGGAATCTACGGTGGCGCCAGCCGCTAGCGCTCTAAGGTGAGACGCCTGAATGGTCGGTCCATCGGCCACTGGATCAGAAAATGGGACGCCCAGTTCTAGTGCATCAGCACCGGCCGCGACAACGGTTCGTACAATGTCCAGCGTGTCCTCCGGGGTAGGATCGCCCAACATGAGGAAGGGGACGAACGCGCCCTCTCCCCTTTCGCGCAGTGCTCGGAATAGGTTCTCGTATCGATTGCTCATTAGTGCTTCTCCTGCAGTTTAAATTCTGGGTGGGCCTCAAGTGTGCGGCGAACATGGTCGATATCTTTATCGCCGCGACCAGACAAAGAGACCACAATGGTGATGTCCTCATCCTTCCGTTTCAAGGCATAAGCAAGAGCATGGGAAGACTCAAGGGCGGGAATGATCCCTTCCCGCTGGGATAGCAGTTGGAACGCTTCCAATGCCTCGGCGTCTGTAATGCCAACGTATTGTGCTCGGCCGCTGGAGTGAAGGTAAGCATGCTGTGGACCGACTCCCGGGTAGTCGAGTCCGGCGGAAATGGAGTATGACTCTTCCACTTGGCCGTCTGCGTTCCGCATGAGGTAGCTGCGTGCGCCGTGGAGTATTCCTACGGTCCCGTTGTTGATGGTGGCACCGTGCTTGCCGGAGTCCAGTCCTTCACCGCCCGGTTCAGTGCCGACGAGTTCCACTTTTTCCTCCGCAACGAAGTCTGCGAACATACCGATTGCATTGGAACCGCCTCCGACACAGGCGACGACTACATCCGGCAGGCCGCCAGTGCGCTCAAGCATCTGCTGCTTAGCTTCTTCGGAAATGACCTTATGGAACTCCCGGACGATAGTCGGGAAAGGGTGTGGCCCAGCCGCAGTGCCGAGGAGATAGTGGGATTCATGGAACGTAGCGGTCCAATCGCGGAGCGCTTCATTCACCGCGTCCTTAAGCGTTCCGGACCCGGTATCAACGGCTACGACTTTCGCGTTCATTAGCTCCATACGGAAGACATTGGGCTGCTGCCGCGCGACGTCTTTTGCCCCCATATAGACCACACACTCGAGCCCTAAGAGTGCGCAAGCCAGTGCGGTGGCGGTGCCGTGCTGGCCCGCTCCCGTTTCTGCAATGATGCGAGTCTTTCCCATACGTTTGGCGAGGAGGGCCTGTCCGAGGACTTGGTTCGTCTTGTGCGCGCCACCGTGTACGAGGTCCTCACGTTTGAGGAAGATCCTCGCCTTACCGCCTAAATTTTTTGCCTCTGTCAGTGGCGTGGGCCGGCCAAGGTAGTCACGCAGAAGGCCGCTGAGCTCTTCGCGAAAGGACGGGTCATTCTGTGCTTCTACAAAAGCCTTCTCAAGTTGGTCGAGGGCGGGGATAAGGGATTCTGGGACGAACTGTCCACCGAATTCACCAAAGTATGCTGGAAGGAGTGTTTCACGTGAAACGGTCATGATCGTGTCCTTTCTATGGGTGTGTATAGCGTCGGATGATGTGGAAGGCTTGGGACACAAGCGAGGAATCCTTGCGGCCGGGTGCGTACTCTAGACCCGAATTGAGATCGAGCCCCATCGTGCCGATCGACAGAGCCTCTTCGAGGTTGTCTAACCGGAGACCACCGGCGAGGAAGGATTTATCCTTAACTTCAGGGGGGATAGTGCTCCACTCGAATGAGCTTCCTGACCCGCCGCTTCCGGAGTCCAGGACTAGCGCTTCTACTTCTGGGACAAGGTCAGTTGCCAGTCCTGCGAAATCGGGGCTGAGCATATCGACGGCACGCCAGACGGATAATCCGCCCGCGACGCTGCGTACTTGGCGTAGGAATTCTCTTTCCGCTTCCCCACTTCCTTGGAATGGGGTGTGGAGCTGAAGTGCCTTGAGTCCTGGGAGCTCAGAAAGTCTCTGTAGCTCTTCGATATCCGAAGAACGTGTCACGGCCACGTAGTCCAGACCCGGCTCTGCGGAGATGATGTCACGCGTGGTTTCACGTGAAACACTGCGCGGCGATTCCCGTACGAAGATAAGTCCTCCGTAGCGGGCCCCTGCAGCACGCGCCGCTTGCGCAGCGGAGGCAGAGTTAAGCCCGCATACTTTATTGCCACCGTAGACAAGATCGCGAGCGGCGCGATCGATATCCTCTTGGCGGCTGAGTTGTGAGCCTACAAGGAATGCGTGCACGTGAGAGCCCAGCCGGCGGACGGTGGCATTGTCGCGGATTCCGGATTCCGAGACGATCGTTTTTCCTTTAGGGATATGGCTAGCGAGGCGCTCGGTTCGTTCTAGGTCGATGCTGAGATCGTGGAGGTTGCGGTTATTGATACCGATGATGTCGCCACCTAATTGCAGCGCTCGTTCCACCTCTTCCTCGGTGATGGCTTCAGTCAGGACGTCTAACCCCAGTTCATCAGCCAGCACCTTGAGTTTAACGTAGGTGTCATCTCCACGATGGACATCATGAGCAAGATGGCATCGGCTCCGTAGTGTCGCGCGGCGTAAACCTGAATGGGGTCAACAAAGAAGTCTTTGCACAGCACCGGCAGGTGGGTAGATTGGGCGACGGTTTGCAGATGGTCATAGTCGCCGCCAAAGCGCGCAGGCTCGCACAGCACCGAAATGGCGGAGGCATAGCGTGAGTAGATGCGAGCGATATCGCCCGGACGGTAGTCCGCGCGAATCAACCCCAGGGATGGCGAGGCAGACTTACATTCCATGATGAAGCGATTGGTGCCATCGAGGGCTTCGACAAGCGAACGCTCCGAAGGCGGTACGCTAGCGAGGTCCACGTAGGACAACCTGTCGCGAATGGCCGGCAGATGAGTGCGGCGCTGGGCGACGATCTCTTGTAGCACGGTTGGCAATTCCTTCGCCGTCATTAGTTCTTCTCCCCTACCGCATAGTTGGCGCTTTCGTGGATATGGAGCCACTTTTCGACAGCGCCGCTATTAATAAGATCCTTAGCGTGAGAGACTCCTGCTGGGATACTCCTCGTGGTCCCGTTGAGGTAAAACATGGCTCCGGCGGTGGCAGCGATGGCGTCCACGTGTGCGGGCTTACCTCGGCCGGCAAATACCGCGCGGAGGGCTAAGGCATTTGCAGCGCCATCCCCACCGGCAAGCTCCGCGAGCTCGTGGCGCTCGATACCGAGCTCTTCAGGGGTGAGCTGGTAGGTGATAATGTCGCCGTTCCTGAGCTCCCAAGCCTGCGTGGTGCCATGAGTGGCAATCTCATCCGTGCCGGCTCCATGGACGACTAAGGCGCGCTCGCGGCCAAGTTCTCGAAAGACCTCTGCAATGAGTTGGCCTTGATCTGGGTTTGCAATGCCCATGATTTGGAGTGATGGGTGTCCTGGGGACAAGAGCGGGCCGAGGGTATTAAATATGGTTGAGATGCCCAGTGCCTTGCGCACCGGTTGGACGTGGGCGATGGCTGGGTTGTAGGCGGGGGCGAATAGAAACGTAAAGTTCGAGGCCTCAAATTGGCGGACCGCTCGGGCGGCGTCTAAGTCGAGCGGGATATTAAGAGCCTCGAGTACATCCGCAGATCCGGACTTGGAAGAGACCGAGCGGTTGCCGTGCTTGATCAAATTCACTCCCCCGGCAGCGGCGACGAGCGAGGCCCCCGTCGTGATATTGATGGTATTTGCGCCATCGCCCCCAGTGCCGGCCGAATCCATAAGGCCTTTTCCGGTGATGGGGAAGGGATAGCCCACCTTTAAGAAAGCCTTGGCGGCGCCGGCAACGTCCGCGAAAGTCTCGCCCCGAGCCCGGATATGAGCGAGCAATGCCGCGATATGGATATCGTCGTAGGCGCCCACGGCCAAGGGGGTAAATACCTCCGTGGCTTCTTCGATGGTGGGTTGTGGATTGCTTAGATAGGCCTGAAAGGTCCGCAGTGGTGTTCGGCTCATTTTAGTTTTCCTTCTCCATAGTGGTGTGGGTAGATAGTTGGTGAATGCAGCGTTGGAGCATTACGGGTCCAGTGGGTGTGAGGACGGATTCTGGGTGGAATTGCAGACCTAGCCCCATACCGTCTTTTGTCTCCGCGGCCATCACTACTTCGCCGATATCTGAGGAAGTGTGTGCTAGGCAGCGCATCTCGTGCGGGATATCCGTACAGCCGAGCGAGTGGTAGCGTGCCACCGGAATCTGTGTGCCGAGACTATTTGGTTGATCAGGTTCGGTATCGGTGGCAAGCCCTTGGAGTACGGGATGCTGAACCCCGGCTGGCGTGAGAGTCATCGGAACGGATTTCCCGTGTACCGGGCCGCAGGGCGCAACTGCCCCACCGTGGTATTCAAGAAGCGCTTGGAAGCCGAGGCAGACGCCGAGAATGGGAGTGGTGCCCAGGGTGGCGTCGATAAGCTCCATCATGCAGCCGGCCGACCGTGGATGGCCGGGGCCGGGGGAAAGCACAATTATGTCGGGCCGCGCCCCCAATACTTCATCGACCGCAACGGTATTACGAAATACTGTGGTATCGAACCCAGCTAGGGCATCGACGAGGTTATAGACAAAAGAATCGTGGTTATCCAGAAGGACAATGTGTGGCGAACTCATCGCTGCACCTCCAAGTCGGCACCGTGTGCTACGGCAATGGCATTGAGCACGGCGTAGGCCTTATGCACCGTTTCATCGGCCTCGGCCTGTGGGACGGAATCTTTGACAACACCGGCACCTGCTTGCACTACTGCGGTGCCGTCTTGGACGTAGGCGGAGCGGATGACAATGCAGTTATCCATGGCGCCATCGCCGCGCAGGTACCCCACCGCCCCGCCGTAGGATCCGCGGCGTGTCCCTTCCGTTTGCCGCACCAGCTCGGTGGCACGAAGCTTGGGCGCGCCCGTCAGGGTGCCCATGTTCATACAGGCCCGATAGGCATCGAGCGCATCGAAATCTGAGTGGAGCGTTGCCGTGACTCGAGAGACCAAGTGCATCACACGGGAGTAGCGGTCCACCTGCAATAGCTCTGCCACCTGGCGGCTACGAGGAACGGCCACCCGCGCGAGATCATTGCGTGCTAGGTCTACCAGCATCGTGTGTTCCGCAATCTCTTTGTGGTCAGTACGCATCTCTAATTCATTGCGGATATCAAGCTCATGGCTGATGCTCCCATCCGGGCGCAGCCCGCGCGGCCGAGTGCCAGCGATGGGATAGAGCTGCACTCCCCTATCTTCCGGCGTGAACCTGAGATTGGATTCTGGCGACGCGCCAAATAGCTCATAGCCGTCGCCACGAACGTAAAACATATAGGGCGAAGGGTTAGTGTCTCGTAACGTCCGGTAGGCCGCGAGGGCGCTTGGACATTCCAGCGCGAAGGAACGCGCGGGCACTACTTGGTAGATATCGCCGGCGTGAATCTTGCGTTGGAGCTTTTCCACGTCTGCGCGAAACGTTGCGTCATCCGCATCAGCCACCGCACGGATCTTGCTTCTCTGTGGTGCCGTGGGGCGTGGGGTCTCCGGCCGCGTGGCTAGGGAATCAAGTTCCGCTTTAAGGTGGTCTTCGTCGATATCCCAGCCCTCTAGGCGCGCAGTTCTTTGCAGGTGGTCTACCTCCAGGACCGTTTGAGCCACCAAGAACTCATAGTCTGGGTAGGAATTCGGCCCCGGTTTAACCTCGGGGAGATCTTCGAAGGTGGCCAGGTAGTCATAAGCGAACCCGCCCCCTAGAAATGGTAGTAGCGGAGAGGAATAGGTGGCCTCTAATTGGAAGAATCGCAGAATGTCAGCGGTTGATTCAGCAAGGAGTCGCTGCCACTCGTCGGGTTCGGCAGAAGGCGGGAATTCTAATACAGCGGTAGTAGTTTCACGTGAAACTAGGCGGTGGCGGAACCGGTCTCGGAGAGGAGGAAGGAGCACCTCCCCCGCGTTGGTGAGGGCCCGCACCTCCACCCTGTGGCCATGGCACGTGACTCTGAGTGCTGCCTTGAGGATGGCGAGACAGTTGAGGTTTTTCTTAGTCTCGATGTCTGCGCTTTCGAGCAACAGGGAGTCGTGCGGTTGCGCGAGCGCGTCAAATGTGGCGGCCGCATCGCTGTCGTAGGGTATGTCGCGGGTAGCCGTGTATGGCATTGCAGTGCCCTTTCGGAGAGGGTGGGTATGGGAAACGAAAATTAAGCTTCCACGAGCACAGGCACAAAAACGCCAAAAGGCCCGCAGAATGCGAGCCTGAAAATAGGTTGCGAAAGATGGCCCGCGGGTTACGCGCGCCACCACCAAGCAGTAGTCATGTTCTTCATGGCAGCTACTTTAACCCAAATTTCTATAACTCGGAAGATATTGCCGATAAATATTCTCACAGCCCGAGCTGGCTTTCTCGCAGAAGAAGCCGTATTCGGGACTTTAAAGAAACGAGTGGGGTACTGTTGGGTGCATTAACAAAGGGAAGAAAGGTGATGTAAATGACTATGAGCCCTAATGAGGTAGTGGCAAAGGTTCCTACCCAACTTTTGATTGGAGGCGAGTGGCGAAAGGCATCTTCCGGCGAGACTTTCACGGTGGAAAATCCCGCCACCGGAGAGACTATTGCTACGCTCGATTCTGCTAATTCCGCTGATGCGGTAGCCGCTCTAGATGCTGCTTGTGCGGTGCAAGATGAGTGGGCACGAACCACTCCGCGCGAGCGGGCGAATATCCTCCGCCGGGCCTTCGAGCTGGTACACGAGCGCGCCGATGAGTTCGCGACGCTGATGACACTTGAAATGGGAAAGCCTTTTGCCGAGTCTCAAGGTGAGGTCACCTATGGTGCTGAGTACCTGCGCTGGTTTAGCGAAGAGGCAACGCGCGATTATGGCCGCTATTCCCCCGTTCCGGAGGGCACTTTGCGTATGGTCACACGCCGCAAGCCGGTCGGGCCATGCCTGCTAATTACCCCATGGAACTTTCCCCTCGCGATGGCCACGCGCAAGGTGGCGCCTGCTGTTGCGGCAGGCTGCACCATGGTTCTGAAACCGGCCAAGCTCACCCCACTGACTACGCAGTACTTTGCGCAAACCATGCTCGATGCCGGCCTGCCCAAGGGCGTGCTCAATGTGGTTTCCGGAAGCTCTGCCTCAGCCATTTCGGAGCCTTTGCTTGCCGACGATCGCCTGCGCAAGCTTTCCTTCACCGGCTCCACCCCAGTGGGCAAGACTCTACTGAAGGGTGCCGCGGATAATGTGCTGCGCACCTCCATGGAGCTGGGCGGCAATGCTCCGTTCATCGTCTTTGAGGATGCGGATATCGATCAGGCCGTAGCAGGGGCCATGGGTGCGAAGATGCGCAATATTGGTGAGGCCTGCACTGCGGCCAACCGTTTCATAGTGCACGAGTCCGTGGCTGAAGAGTTTACGCAGAAGTTGGCGGCGGAGTTTAACAAGCTCGTCGTGGGCAATGGCCTGGACGAAGGCGTTACCTGCGGTCCCCTCATTGAGGCCAAGGCGCTCGACAATATTGCCGCCTTAGTGGATGACGCAGTGGGAAAGGGCGCCACCGTTGTTACCGGTGGCAAGCGTGGCGAAGGTGAGGGTCACTTTTATGCCCCCACGATCTTGAGCAATGTTTCACGTGAAACCCGCGTGGCCCAGGAGGAAATTTTCGGCCCGGTTGCACCTATCTTTACCTTCAGCGAGGAGGCGGAAGCCCTAGAGTTAGCAAACGAGACGGAATATGGTCTTGCGTCCTATGTTTTTACGGAAAACTCAGACCGCCTGTGGCGCGTGGCCGATGGTCTCGAATTTGGCCTGATGGGATTCAATGCCGGTGTCATCTCCAACGCCGCTGCCCCATTCGGCGGCGTCAAGCAATCCGGTTTGGGCCGCGAAGGTGGCGCCGAAGGTATTGAGGAATATACCTCAGTTCAATACCTGGGCATCCGTGACCCTTATGTCAATGTTTAGAAACGCAAGCGTCTGAAAAGACACACAGGCCAGCCGGGCTCCCTTTCGGGGCCCGGCTGCGGCTTAATAATGTAAACATTCATTAAAAATGAGCCCGTTTTCCCGAACTAAAGCATTTATCCTGCTCAAATCGTCAATATTGTTTGCATTGGGCTGCAAAAAGTGAGGCCGAACAAGACCAAGAGAGCCTTTTGATTAACCATTGAAGCTTGAGGGGCGTATAGTTCCTCTCCGTATAATTTAATTCGTATTTCCTTCGACTGCGCAGCGTGGCCTCATGGCCTGCTCGTGGAGAGGGAATTTTCTTTTTGTTATTTGGAGTGAGTATATGACGTCTACTGAATCTGCAGCGGCTAAGCCGCAGCTGATTACACCCACGTTCGTTCTCGCGTGGGTGGCTAATTTCTGTCAGTTTTTGGTCTTCTACCTGTCCGTGACCACCATGGCCCTCTACGCGGTAGAGAGCTTCGGGGCATCGGATACCGTGGGTGGTTTTGCCTCCAGCGCCTTTGTTCTGGGCGCGACGTGTATGCGCGTATTCTCGGGCTGGCTCGTGGACCGCGTAGGCCACAAGAAGGCCGCCCTGACCTCTCTAGTCTTCGTCACAGTTGTTGCTGTGGCGTATTTTTTTGCACAGAACGTCGCCGTTCTTATCATTGTCCGTTTCCTGCACGGCACGGGTTACGCTTTGACCTCCACCGCGCTTATGGCGGTGGCACAGTCCGTCATTCCGCACGAGCGCCGCGCGGAGGGTACTGGCTACTTCGCCCTCGGTACTACCTTGGCAACGGCCTTCGGCCCAGCACTCGGCCTCTTCTTGGCTAATAACATTGGCTACAACACGCTCTTTGCTGTAGCGCTAGGCGCTAATGTCGTGTCTTTGGTCCTGGCCTTGGTGCTGCGCTACCCAGCTGAAGTTTCCGCCGAGAAGCCGGCCTTTACGCTGCGCAATGCCGTGCACCCCAACGTGGTTCCCATCGGCCTGTTTATGTTGTTGGTCGGAATCGCCTACTCCGGTGTGGTTACTTATCTCAACGCTTATGCGCGCAAGGAAGACCTTGTGACTGGCGCAGGCCTATTCTTTATTGGTTATGCGGTAACCATGCTTATCATGCGCTTTGTTTTGGGCCGCATCCAAGACCATAAGGGCGATAACGCCGTTATGTACCTCGGCCTTGCATCCTTTATTATCGCTCTGCTCCTCATGGGCTTCCCCACCAACGACGTCATGCTGGTGGTTGCAGGCGCCTGCACCGGCCTAGGTTTCGGTACCCTCAGCCCCGCCTGCCAGGCTATCTCTGTGCGCTCGGTACCCGCCGCACAGATGGGCGCGGGCATCTCCACCATGTTCCTCCTGATGGACCTAGGCATTGGCCTGGCTCCGTTCGGCCTAGGCCCCATTGTTGGGGCAACCGGCTTTGACACCATGTACCTCATCCTTGCGGCCCTCGTAGTCATCGCAGCCATCTACTACTTCTTTGTGCACGGTCGCTTCCCCAAGGCCAAGGGGCACCATCTACACTTCGACGAAGGTAAGTAACACGGCACTCCCCTGTTAGCCTGAAGCATTAAAAGCACACCAGCCACCGAGGTTGGTGTGCTTTCGCTTTAGGTAGACCGTGCGGTTGTAGTTTGAGGGTCCGGAGGCTGGGGGTCGCGCGCAGCGCAGGAACGGAAAACTCGCCGAATAAGAGTGCAGGGTGTAGGGCTAGGCGCGCAGACTGTTGTTCTGGTGAGGGGGCAAGCAGCCAGCCTCGATTACGCGCTGGGCAAGGGTACGGTTGCCCATTTTGGCGGCAAAGGCGATGCGCATAGTGATGTCATGGTTGGGTGGCGCATCCATTGTGATGCAGTCGCCGGGTTGGATGCGGCCGGGAGAAATAATGCGCAGATAAGTACCGCAATCGCCACGGGCGGTCCAACGCTTGAGCCACCCGCGCTCCCCTAGCCAGCCGGCAAAGGTGGAACAGGGTTGGCGGGGAACGGATACCTCAAGTACAGCGGTGCCGATTCTTAGGCGTTGGTTAATGAGTAGAGCGGACAGATCGACGCCTTGGGTGGTGAGGTTTTCACCAAAGCAGCCAGACGCCAGCGGGCGGGAAAGCTCGGATTGCCAGTAGTCCAACTCTTCGCGGGCGTAGGCGTAGATGGCTTTATCATTGCCGCCATGATGTTGGGTATCACCAATTATATCGCCGCGCACGCCGGAACCGTCGCCATAATGGGGGCCGGGCGCAGCCACATCGATGAAGGATTGCGGCTGCTTATCGATGCCCGAAAACTCGTGCCGCCCGCTCGGGTCTGGCCGGCGGACGGCGACATTGGTGGAAATGACCTGCATGCCTGCCACACTAGCTGAGCGTGAGCGCCTCCGCGGTGAGAATATCGCGGTAAAACAGCTGCGGAGCGAGGGAGACGGCCTCGGCTAGCTGCGGGAGGGCGCCGTCAAGCGCGGCGGCGAAAGCGGGATCAGCCAGCTTGCCATTGGCCACGCCGCGCGCCGTGATGGCAAAGACGTAGGAGATAAACGGCATCCAGGCGGAATCGCCGAGCTCCGAATTGCCATCACCAAAGGCATCGAGCGCGAGCAAGGTGTGCAGTACGGACTTATCCACACCTAGCTGCTGCAGCGTTACCCGCAGCTGCAGGGCGGTGCTGCGCAGGTTGGAGATGGTGCCCAGGCGGGTGAGCGCGAGGTCGTTGGCAAAGCATTCGCGCAGTGCAGCGATTCGGTGAGCATCGTCGCAGAGCTGATCGTTGGCCGTCGATGGTGTGGGCGCCTCACCTGTGGCGCTCATCAGCAGCATTGGGCGGGTGACATCGTCGACGCCGGTGGACGGCACGCGCGCGAGCGCGGCGGAGCCGTGGGCTTCGATGTAGTCATGGGCGGCGTCGGCAAGCGCGGCCAGCAGTGAGGAAGGCTTTTCGGCCGGCTCCTCGCGGCGGAAATTGCGGGAGACCAAGCCGGTGCGGACAAAGGCGCGCATGCGCTGGCCCGGCTCAAAATCCGCCGCCATGAGGGCATCCATGCTGGCACGCGGATCGGCCTCAATCTCCTTGATGATCGCCTCGAAAGTTTCCTTGGCCTTGGGCGCTAGGCGGCGCATAGCCGCGTAGGTGGGCCACAACCCTTCGGTGTTTGCGGTTTCACCGTCCTGGAAGATGATAAGCGCGCTCGCCGGCGGGTACTGCGGCGCGGCCAAGTCGCTGGCCGGTTCGTCCTCCCGGAAATCCACGATGAGGTGGCCGGCATCCAGCAGCTCCTCGGGCAGCTCGAAGCCTTCCTCGGTGGGGTCCAGTGGCATCGGCTCGCCTGCGGGATTGCCCAGTGGCCAAGCCCATGCCAGCAGCTCCACCTCTTCCTCGTGTGGCTGCTCGGGGACGAGGATGCCATCCTCGATGGTGGCGCGGGAGACCAACGGAGCTTTGCGCACGGTGGCGATGGCGGCATAGATGAGGTCGCTGGCCGCCGTGGCTTCATATTCCATAACGCGCCGGTCAAAGCTGCGCTTTTGGTGCGCTGCGCGCTCCTTTTCCGGCAGGCCCTCGAGATACTCCTCATAGGAGAGCGTGGACCACAAGAGATAAAGCTCCAGCGAGGTCTTTTTCGTCAGTGCAGATTTCAGCGCGCGATTCGGCACGGATAGGCTGGTAGCCGCCTCCGTAGAGCCATTGGCGGTGACGAGGTCCCTGATCTTTTGGTTTTTATCAATGACCACGAATTTTGCCAGCGGTAATGGCTCCGGCGAGTGGATGGTAAAGAGGGCATCGGCATCGAGCTGATCTGCCAGGATGACTTGTTTATCGAGGTAATCGACTGGTTCGGCCGCGGTGCGCTTGACCCGGGTACGAATCGTCGCCGGTTCCACCTGGAAGGTCAGCTCATAGCCGGCTTCGCTGCCGATGGTCTCCTCGCGCACGCTCTCGTCCTCACCAAAGACGCGCTGGCCTTTTTCCATCTGGATGGGCTTGCTCGGCGCAGAAGCCAAGGCATAGCTAAACGGTGAAAGATTGCCCAGGGCGTCGATGAAGCGGAAGTTAGTGCCGCGCGGGCCCTCGTTTTTGGCGCGCATATGCAGTGTTTCCGCGAAGTTAAGGTACTGGATATCCACCAGTTCCTCATCCTTGTACAAGCTAAAGCGGTAACGACCTACCCAGGGATCTTCGAAGGCATCTGCCGGGAGCACCTCGTGGATGCCCTCCGGTAGCTCATCCTCCAGCACGGCCTCTTCTTCCCCACCGATGGGGACATAGGTCAATTCCATGCTGAGCTCAGTGTTCGCGATGACGCGAGGTGACTGGGTATAGACCAGCTCGCCATCCAGCCCGTGGGCATTGGGCAGCGACTTGACGGCCATATCCCAGGCAAAGTCAGGGCTGCCAGACACCTTGATGGTGGCGGGCTCTTGTTGCGGTGCTTCCACCGTGAAGGACTGGCTCACCTCTAGTGGGAAGATGGACCAACCTTCCCAGGCGCCGTGTGAGCGAGCCTCGCCGGCCTTAGCCTTGGTGAATTCCGTGCCAGCAGGGGCGATGAAGGTATATGAGCCCTTAGGTATCGCTGCGGTGGTATCGAGCGGCCGATGGGTGGAATCCAGCACTAAGCCGCCATTGGCCACACCAGCGAATTCCAAGGTGTGCTCCTCAAAGGAGACGCTCAGGTGGCTAAAGGGGTGGGGCATGCTGATCCACAGCCCGGGCTCCTCGCCCTCCACGTAGTAGAACTTACGAGTGTCCTCGCTGTCATTGAGCAGCTGAGCGGACACGGTCCACTGGGGATCCTCTGGCTCATAACCTGCGGTTAAGGCTGGTAGGTACAGCTCCAAAGTGTGGGTGGCTGGGGAGAGGCGCAGGTGCGGAATCCCCTGAAATACCGCTGCGTCTGCAAAAGATGAAAGCTGGCTGCGAAACTTCTCCTGGCTCATTTACCCCAGCCTAGATCATTTTCATGCAGATCTGCATTTTGGCTGCGAGCGGGGGAAATGACCCGAAAGCCGGGGGTGAGTCCAGCGGAGAATTTGGGAGCGCGTGCCCAGCAGGTCGCGGAATGCGCAGCGAACTACACCGCACCGGCACGCGGCTATTACACTGTGTGATTATGAATACCCAGAGCGATTCCACCTCGTACCGCTATACCCCGGAGCTGGCGAACCAGATCGAGAAGACCTGGCAGCAGTACTGGAAAGACAATGGCACTTTCAACGCCCCGAACCCGGTAGGCGAGCTCGCCACCGATGCGGGCGAGCTGCCTAAGGAAAAGCTCAATGTGCAGGATATGTTCCCCTACCCCTCCGGTGCGGGCCTGCACGTGGGACACCCGCTGGGCTATATCGCTACCGATACCTATGCTCGCTATAACCGCATGCTGGGCAAGAACGTGCTGCACACTTTGGGCTACGATGCCTTCGGCCTGCCGGCCGAGCAGTACGCCATCCAGACCGGTACCCACCCGCGCACCACCACCGAGGCGAATATTGAAAACATGCGCCGCCAGTTGGGCATGTTGGGACTCGGCCACGATCCGCGCCGCTCCGTAGAATCTACGGATCCGGAGTTTTTCAAGTGGACGCAGTGGATTTTCCTGCAGATTTATAACTCCTGGTTCGATGAGGAGCAGCAAAAGGCTCGCCCCATTGCGGAGCTCATCAAAGAACTAGAAGCCAATAAGCGCACCACTAAGGACGGCCGCTATTACGAGGACCTCACCGAAGAGGAAAAGGCCGCAGCAATTGATGAATTCCGCCTAGTTTACCTGTCTAATTCCACGGTGAACTGGTGCCCAGGCTTGGGTACCGTGCTGGCAAACGAGGAGGTCACCGCAGAGGGCAAGTCCGAGCGCGGCAACTTCCCCGTATTTCGCAAGAATTTGTCCCAGTGGATGATGCGCATTACCGCCTATTCCGATCGTCTGCTCGATGATCTAGAGCTTTTGGATTGGCCGGAGAAGGTCAAGTCTATGCAGCGCAATTGGATTGGGCGTTCCCGCGGCGCGGAGGTTTCCTTCCCCGCTGAGGGCTACGAGATCGAGGTCTTTACCACCCGCCCGGATACGCTCTTCGGCGCCGAGTACGTGGTGCTGGCCCCAGAGCATGAGCTTGTCGACGCCCTCCTCTCCCCCATCCCTTATGACGATGACGTAGACGAGCGTTGGACCTACGGTCACGATGATCCCAAGGAGGCCGTGGAGTCCTACCGCACCGATATTGCCGCCAAATCTGATCTAGAGCGGCAGGAAAACAAGGAAAAGACCGGCGTCTTCCTTGGCACCTATGCCACCAACCCGGTCTCTGGGAAAAAGGTCCCGATCTTTATCGCGGACTACGTGCTGACCGGCTACGGCACCGGCGCCATCATGGCAGTTCCAGCGCACGATACCCGTGACTACGAGTTTGCCAAGACCTTCGGCCTGCCCGTTACGGAGGTTGTTTCTGGCGGCAACGTGGACGAAGAAGCCTGGACCGAGGACGGTACCCTGGTTAATTCTGCCAATGACAAGGGCCTAGATCTCAACGGCCTGAATAAGGCCGAGGCTATTGCCAAGGCCATTGAATGGCTGGAAAAGGACGGCTCTGGCCGGGAAAAGGTGCAGTATAAGCTGCGGGATTGGCTCTTCGCCCGCCAGCGCTACTGGGGCGAACCCTTCCCCATCGTCTATGACAAGGATGGCTTTGCCCACGCCCTGCCAGAATCCATGCTGCCAGTGGAGCTTCCAGAGGTAGAAGATTATAAGCCGGTTTCTTTTGATCCAGAGGATAAGGATTCCGAACCACAACCCCCGCTAGCTAAGGTGCGCGACTGGGTCGAGGTAGAACTTGACTTGGGTGACGGCCCGCAGACCTACTTCCGCGATACCAACGTAATGCCGCAGTGGGCAGGTTCTTCCTGGTACCAACTGCGCTACATCGATCCCCGCAACGATGAGGCATTCTGCGATATTGAAAACGAGCGTTATTGGACGGGCCCGCGACCGGACCAGCATGGCCCACAGGATCCGGGCGGTGTCGACCTCTATGTCGGCGGTGTCGAGCATGCCGTACTGCACCTGCTTTACTCCCGCTTCTGGCATAAGGTGCTCTTTGACCTGGGATTTGTCAGCTCTCAAGAGCCCTACCGTCGCCTGTACAACCAGGGATATATCCAGGCCTATGCCTACACCGATTCCCGCGGCGTGTACGTGCCAGCTGCTGAGGTAGAAGAAAAGGACGGCAAGTTCTACTACAACGGAGAAGAGGTCAACCAGGAATACGGCAAGATGGGCAAGTCCCTGAAGAATGCTGTAGCTCCGGACGATATCTGCCGCGACTTTGGTGCCGATACCCTGCGTGTGTACGAAATGTCCATGGGACCGTTGGACACCTCCCGCCCGTGGGCTACCAAGGACGTCGTCGGCTCCCAGCGCTTCCTGCAGCGCCTGTGGCGCCTTGCCGTCAATGAGGACACCGGAGAGCTGGCCACTACCGACGCCAATTTGAGCGAGGGTGATCTCAAGCAGCTGCACCGCACCATCGCAGGCGTGCGCGATGATTATGAGAACCTGCGGCTCAATACCGTGGTGGCCAAGCTCATCGAGTACGTCAACTACCTGACCAAAACCTATCGCACCGAGGCACCGCGCGCCGCCGTCGAACCAATCGCCCAGTTGGTCTCCCCCATCGCCCCGCATATCGCGGAAGAACTGTGGCAGCGCTTTGGCCACGACGAGACCATTACCTATCAGCCCTTCCCCACCTTTGAGGAAAAGTACCTGGTAGATGATGAAATCGAGGTGCCCGTACAGATCAACGGCAAGGTCAAAGCCCGCATCAACGTGGCTGCCGATGCGGACCAGGAGGCGGTCTTCGAGGTTGTTCTGGCCGATGCCAAGATCGCCGAACTGACTAGTGGAAAGAACGTAGTGAAGAAGATCTACGTGCCGGGCCGCATGGTCAACCTCGTCGTCAAGTAGTCACTCCTCCCAAAACTCCGTGGCGCACAGCGCTATGCCGTGTGCCCGGATTCCCTGGCCGACCTCCAGTTTCTCGTTCACAATGAGCGGCAGGCCGTCGAGGTCGCATACCCAAAACTCCCCCATGCCCAGCTCATTGCTGTGCTTGGCGATGTGCCCGATGGTTCCCGCCACCTCTACCTGCGGGTTGAGCATGCTGGGCTTTAAGTTCCGATAAAAGCGCTCGGTAGCAGGAGAATTCAAAGAAAATTCCTCCGGCTCCCCCACCTCGTACCGCAAGGCCACAACCGCCGGCTGGACCTGTCCCTCTAGCTTTTCGCCTCCGACGGGGTTTCCCGCTGGCAGGGCAAAGGGTGCATCCGCCAGTGCTGCGAACCGTAAATCCCCCGTCTCCACAATGCCGATATAGGGCGTTGCGCGATAAATCGTTCCTAGGGCCTGTTCCCCTCCCCGATACGAAGGAACTGCGGCCCACTCCCCTTCGTACTCCATCGCGGTGACCGCCATATCGGACGGATCTGCGTGAAAAAGGACTCGATCAAATCCAGGTGCATCCCATATTTCGCGGCTTGTGGGTAGCTCTGCGATGAGCTCTTCTATATCCATTAGATCAAAACCACATGTGCTAAATAGCTTATCCATGCTCGCCATTTTAAACACTTCGGTCGCTTCTCCCGAGACGCCGTTTGTTCCAGCGGACGGATCGCTACTAAGACTTTTTGTTTAACTATTTAATTTTTGCGGCAATAACATAACGGATTAAATATTTGGATAACCCGGCCAATAGTGTTCCAAAAGCAAAGCAATTATGACTTTGGCCCTAAAGATGTAGGGGCATTAAATTGTTGACATGCTATACGCCCGCCGTATTAAAGTAGTAGGAGTTGTTGTATCAACTCCCGATCGCCTAATGGGTTGCTAGATCAACTGCGCTGTTTAAGCTGTTAAATAACGGCAATCGAAGGAGGATAGCCATGCGTGTGGAGCAGAGTGCGGCATGGGGAGATTTTGTCACTATGCAAGAGGTGCTGCATGCGCGACTTTCTGCACAGTTGCAGAGAGACTCTAGTCTAAGCGAAGCGGACTATGCGGTCTTGGCGGTGTTGCATCGCCGCCGCAAAATTCATACCCGTCCGCACGAATTGGGGACGGAACTACGATGGGAAAAATCGCGCCTGCATCGACAGCTGGTGCGCATGGAATCACGAAAATTAGTCTCCAGGCGGGAAGCACCGGAACTTGGGCCTCGAGCCATTGAAGTCACTGTGACGGAAAAGGGAAGTGCCGCCTTCGGTGCGGCAATAGCGCGCCACACCGCCGCAGTTGATGAAATCGTGGTGAGCACCCTTAGTGACGAAGACCTACAAACTTTGGGGGAAATTTCTCGGAAGTTGTTGCGTGGGATTGATGAGCAGGGCGCTGGAGAGTTCGCTTCTGAAGCCTAACCGCGTATGCAAAAGGCACCCGCCATGACGGCGGGTGCCGGGGAATTTTACCTAGGGCGCGGCCTAGGAAATCTTGAGGACGGTGCGTCCGTGGTGGGTGCCCTCTAGAAGAGACTTGGATTCCTCGACCACGTCCGAAAGTGGAATCGTTGTGGTCAGGGACTCAAGAATGGAACGGTCTAGCTTGCGGGCCAAGAGCTGCCAAGCGTTCTGGCGGTAGTGCAGTGGGGCGTCTACGGAATTGACGCCTGCCAAGTGCACATTGCGCAGAATGAATGGCAGCACGGTGGTGGGAAGATCCGGGCCGGCGGCCATACCGGTGGAGGCGACGGTACCGCCCCAAACCGTGCGAGCCAATACATTGGCCAAGACATGGGAACCGGAGGTATCGACAGCACCGGCATAGGTAGCCTTCTGCAAGGGTTTTCCGGCCTCGGCGAACTCGGCGCGGTCCACAATGGTGTGGGCACCGAGCTCGTGAAGATACTGGGAATAGTCATCTGGACGGCCGGTCATGGCGTGGACCTCGTACCCGGCATTGGACAGGAGGTTCACGGCGATGGAGCCGACACCGCCAGTTGCGCCGGTGACCAAAACGGGGCCATCGGGAAGCCCGCGCAAAGAGTTGACGCACAGTGCAGCGGTATAACCCGCGGTGCCGACAGCAGCTGCCTGTTCTGCGGTGAAGTCTGCGGGGAGCGCGACGGTGGCCTGGGAGTTAACGCGCTGCTTCGGGGTGTAGCCGCCGTGGCGGAACTCGCCAAGGCCATCACCGAAGGAGGCGACCAAGGTACCCACCGGTAGACGCTCTACGCTGGACTCGGCAACGGTGCCGACCACGTCGATGCCTGGAACCAAGGGGCTGGTGCGCATCACACCGCGGTCGCCCGCGATTGCCATGGCGTCCTTGTAATTCAGGGAAGAATAAGAAACATCAACGGTAAGGTCACCCTCGCTGAGGAACTCTCCCTCTTCAAAGGAGGTCGTGACGGTTTTGTCTTCGTTGCGAGTTACTAGTAGCGTGCTCATGCTCACCATCGTACGTTAAATGTGATGCAGGGATTCGACAGCGAATCTCCCGGGAATTTTTCAGACAGGCTTGTTAACTTGGGCATTATGACGACGACCACTGGATCCACCCGCACTTCGCACCAGGTAAGGGCGCAAGGCGCGCCTTCCAAGCGCACGTTGTGGCGCAGTGCTGGCGTTGCCTGCGTGGTCGTTGTGGTGGCTATTGCCGTAGCTACAGTGGGCAAGCCGTTTATTGATATTCCCGGCGTGCTCGATGCCTCTGCACATGCCCGCCGCAGCCTGGATCTGCAAATGTTCAACGGCTTTAATAACCCTCATCCGTGGTGGGGGCCGTGGACCAATACCTTGGGCAATATAGCGCTCTTTTTCCCACTTGGCGCGTGCTTGGTAGTGATGGGGCAAAATTCGCGCCACGTCCGCTTTGGCCGTGGCGGAACCATCCTTCTAGCGATGGCGCTCAGCTTGGGCATCGAAACTACCCAATATGTATTCTCACTGGGCTTTAGCGATGTCGACGATGTGGTTTTCAATACCCTTGGAGCGTCCTTGGGCGCGTTCCTAGTTAGCCGCAAGAGCGCACAGGCGCAGCTGCGAGCCGTCCGCGCTATCGGCTGGATGGCTGCATTGGGCTTGGGTGCCCTCGCCGCTGCGATTGTGGCCGGAGTAATTGTCTAAGTACCCAGGCTGACGCGGTGCCCGAAATTAAACATATCGAGGGAATCTCCCTCTTCGAGGCACTCAAACATACCGGCGGCGTCGGTGGGAACTATGCCGGTTACCTGTGATACCCCGTAGTCCTGAAGGAGAATAGGGGCCAGAGGCGTTGAGGGCCCCAAGATTACATTGATGGACTCGCGGGAGAGCTCGAGCAGGCGGGGCGCGGTCTTATTAACAAAGGCGGAGCCGGTAATGAAGACATAATCGCACTCGGGCAGTATGTACTCGGCGGCGGAATCGGGGTAGTCGCCCTCATTGAGCGAACGCTCTAGCATATAAAAATCCGCCGCCTGGTTGAGCGCCTTAGGCGCAAAAGGGAAGTGGCCAATTACGGCGACCTTCTTACCCGCGACGGCTTCGCGGAAGGGATCGAAGATTTGGGGCCAGGGGGCGTCGGCAAGCGCAAAGCCATGTTCATCAGCCACGGAAGGCGTGGCGTAATAGGAATTGAGCGCAGCCATGCCGAAGGACGCCTCTGAGAAATTCCAACTCTTGGCCAGCTGTGCGATGGCACGTAAGGGAACGCCGGAGTACTCAGCGCTCATCTGGGCGGGGCGGGAGGTTGCTGACATGGTCATGGCCACGCCGCAGCTAGGACTTTCGGTGTAAACGCGGGTCCACCGCGGGTTTTGGGCAGCGCGGGAGACCACTATGTCACGGGGAATGGCATCGATGAGGTCATCGTAGAGATCCCAGGCGGACATGAATAAACCAGCTTTTCCTTATTGTTTGGCACTGCTTGTGAGGAGGCAGTTTAGTCGAATAGGTGGGGAGCACCCTATAGCTTTAGTCACATATATTCGCAACGGCTTGCGCAGTCTGTTTAGCAAAGGGGCTTACCCCAGTAATGGTGGCGGAGCCGGGTCCGGTCCAGGTGCCGTAGCCTACGAGGAAGAGACCGTCGACGGTGGGGGAGGTACCATCAAGGAGCCCGCGGATAGGCCGGAGGGCAGGCCGGAAGCCGGTACACCAGATGAGGTGGTCTGTGTTGACCTCATCGAGGGATGAAAACATTGGAGTGGCCTGCAAGAGCCCGGAATCCCGCGCCCGCAAGACAGGTGGGACCATCACGATATCGCCCAGGTTCGAATCCGCGCCGGGGTCTGGTTCGCCGCGCAGCATTGCGTTGAGGCGGGCGCGATTGCGCTGAAACAGGACTCGACCATCAACATCATCGGGCATCCACCGCGGGGAGCTGCGGGTGTACCAGGTTGTCTCTACGCCGGAGAGTAGGAGCTCGGCCGCGATTTGGGCACCGGAATTGGCCGCGCCCACGACCGCCACGGTAGATTCGGCAAAGTCCGCGGGGCCTGGATAGAAGGCGGAATGCCATTGCCTTCCGCCAAAGTTGCCGGGGTAGTAGGGGATAAAAGGTGCGGACCACGTGCCCGTTGCCGCTACGACCGTGCGCGAGGTGAGTTTCTCTTCCCCCGCATAAACGTGGAAGTACGCGCCGTCATGGGTCACCTCATCCACTGTGACTGGCCGACGAATGGGCAGTTCATAACGCTGCTCATAGCGTGCAAAATAATCAATAACGTGGCTGGCCGGTGGAAAGCCCTCGTAGTGGGGCATGGGCCATCCCGGCAGGTTGGAAGAGGCCGCATTGCTAAAAAGCGTCAGGGAGGGCCAGGTATGGCGCCAGGCTGCGCCAGGACCGGATTCTGCATCCAGAAGGACAAAATCTAGGCCCTTCTTGCGCAGGTAATAACCCACCGCGAGGCCTGCCTGGCCGGCACCAATGACTATGCAGTCCAGCATCAAATGAGCTTTCTCTCTCGTGCCACGGTCACCGCGGCGGTGCGGGTTTCCACGCCCAACTTTTGGAAAATATGGATGAGGTGGGTCTTGACCGTGGCCTCGGAAATGAACAGCTGCTTGGCTAGCTCCTTATTAGAGGAACCGCTAGATAACGCCCGCAAGATTTCCAGCTCGCGGGTGGACAGTGATTCTTGCGGTCGGCCTACACGCTGGGCGAGGAGATCCACAACCTCCGGCGCTAGGGTGCGGCGGTGCGCCGTGGTATTGAGGACGGCTTCGTGCAACGCCTGCTCGGGGGAGTCCTTGAGCAGGTAGCCCATCGCGCCGGCTTCCACGGCGGCGAGGATATCGGCCTGCGTGTCATAGGTGGTCAAGATGAGCACGGGCGGGCCGCCGGCGTCTACTACGCGCTTGGTGGCTGCGATGCCATCCACGTCGGGCATCTGGATATCGCAGACTACAGCGTCTACCTGCGGGGCATCTGCAGTAAAAAGCTTATCCACATCCGCGCCGGTGGAGCCCTCCATTACTACCTCGACATCGGAGAAGGTATTGAGGATGGCGCGCAGGCCGGCGCGGACCACTGGGTGATCATCAATAAGCATGACATTAACCATTGCTTCGCTCCTTCAGCGGGATACGGACGGCCAGGGCGGTGCCTTCGCCCGATTCTAGGTTCATAGTGCCGCCCACGCTCTCCACGCGGTCGCGCAGGCCGGTAAGCCCGAAGCCATGATCCTTATTATCCCTGCTAGGGGAGGCGGTTACGCCGCCTCCATTATCAACAACGTCCAGGGTGACAGCATCTTCGAAAAGTCCGAGCGTGACCACCGCGCGCGAGGCGTGGGCGTGTTTGATGACGTTATTGAGACCCTCCTGCGCGGCCCGCACAATGACCTTTTTGATTTGGGCAGGCACCTTGCCGCTGCCGGAGACCACCAGTTCAAAGGTGGTATCTTCGCCCAAGGCTTTCACGCGGCTGCGCATTTGGGATAGCAGGGAATTGAGCTGGGTTTCCAGCCGCTCATCGGGGCCGGCGAGCTCTCGGACAAAGCGGCGGGCCTCGGCGAGATTCTCGCTGGCGACTTCCTCGATAATTTCCAGCTGTTCTTCTTTGGTTGCTGGATCAGTGGTGCCGCGGGCCGCACGGGAGAGCAGCAGAATAGAACTAAGACCTTGTGCGACGGTGTCATGAATCTCGCGAGAGAGCCGCTCGCGCTCCTCCAGCCGGCCGGCTTGGTGCTCGCTTGCGGCTAGCTCGGCCTGGGTTTCGCGCAGCTGCCTAGCGATGTCCCTGTGGTGCGCCGCCTCCGCCTGCAGTCGCCGCTGGATGAAAAAGACCGTGGCCGCAAAGGCGGTACCGATAAGCGGTCCTACCGCCGCAGCGATGGACCAGCCCTCAGGATGTAGCCAGGCGGGGATGAAAGCGGCAGCCGCCCACAATATGGCGATGGATACCAACCCAGGAACGGTGGGCAAGGCGCGCAGAAAGACAAAAATAAGCGGGAATTCCAGCCACATGAAATCCTGCGCATGGACCATCAAGCCCAGCCAGAGGAGGCAAAGTCCACCCAGCCAAAGCCACGTGGGCAACCAGCGTTGTGCGGCATACACCACGGCGAGTGCGATGGATAGGCCAATAACGCGGGCATCGAGCCGGCCGTCCACGTAGGCACGCGCTACGCCGAAGACCAGCATAAACGCGAACATGGCGTGCAAACCATAGACCCATAATTTCTGTCCTTTAAACACAACCACCCAGGATATCCGCGCAAGGGTGGACAGTGAATCAACCACTTGGTTGACTAGAGGTTCAGCGAGCTGGCCGATTACTTCTGACCTGCATAAAGCGAATATAGAAGTATGTTCCTAGCAATCAGAGAAATCACCACAGCGCGCGGCCGCTTCGCGCTTATCGGCGGCACGGTTGCGCTCATCACCCTTTTGCTGGTGATGCTCTCCGGCCTAACGGAGGGCCTTTCCAAGCAAAATACTTCCGCTTTGGAGTCCCTGGAAAAGGAGTACCCGTATATTTCCTTCTCTACCGAGGACCCCTCCTTCAGCGAGTCCGCGATGCATGCCGGCGATATCGCCAGCGACGGTATTCCCCTCGGCGCGGCGCAGACCAAGCTGGAGGGTCACGGCGGCGTTGCCGTCCTCAGCTTGCCAGCCGGCACCCAGGTTCCGGGCACCGATAAGACCATCCCAGAGCAGGGCGTGCTCCTGCCAGATTCCATCGATGCGGCCGAAACCGTCACCCTAGGCGGCACCGATTTCTCGGTGGAGGGCACTGTTCCGGAGACCATGTACTCCCACTCTGCGGTGGTATGGGCTTCCACCGAGTCTTGGCAGCAGATTAGCCACGCCCCGAAGGGCGTGGTGAGCACCGCCGCACTGTATAAGCATGAGGTTCCCGGCTCCGTCAAGGTTTCTAAGTCCTTCACCGGTCTGGCGGGCTATCAGTCTGAACGCGGCTCGCTGCTTACCATGCAGGGCTTCTTGTACGGCATCTCCGCGCTAGTCACCGTCGCTTTCTTGACCGTATGGACCATTCAGCGCACCCGAGACCTGTCCATTTTGCGCGCGCTGGGCGCCACCGTGCGCTACCTGCTGCGCGATGCCCTGGCACAAGCCGCCATCATCTTGGCTGCCGGCACCATCCTGGGCGCTGTCGTTGGGTGGGCGCTCGGCGCGCTCGCCTCCGGCACCGTTCCTTTCGATGTCTCTTTGCGCAGCATTGCCGTTCCTGCGGTTGGTATTTGGGTCCTCGGTATGGCCGGCGCTCTCGTCGCTACCCGCCGCGTAGCTAAAGCCAACCCACTCGATGCACTTGGAGGAAACGCTTAACATGTCCACCATTCTTGATATTCGCAATGCCACCGTGACCTACCAGGACGGCGAGACAACCACTACTGCGCTTGCCGACGCCTCCCTCAAGGCCGAATCCAATAGCCTGACCGCCATCGTGGGCGAGTCTGGCTCCGGCAAGTCCACTCTGTTATCCGTAGCCGCTGGGCTTATTACCCCGGATTCTGGTTTCGTACAGGTAGATGGCACCCGGTCCATCATCTTTCAGCAGGCCAACTTGCTGTCCTCGCTCAATGTGCGCGACCAACTATTGATTATGGATCACATCGCTGGCCGCAAGCTGCGCCCACAGCGTGCCGATGAGCTATTGGACTTTGTGGGCCTGGCAGGTATGGGAAACCGCCGCATGGGCCAGATGTCTGGCGGCCAGCGCCAGCGCGTCAATATCGCTCGTGCGCTCATGGAGCAGCCAGACCTGCTGCTGGCGGATGAGCCTACCTCTGCGCTCGATTCTCACCTTTCCCAGGAGATCATCCGCCTTTTGCGCGATGTCACCCAGGAGATGAAGACCGCTACCGTGCTGGTGACCCACGACCGCTCCCTGCTGACCTTCGCTGACCGCGTGGTCGAGGTCAAAGACGGCCACGTTTCTGAGCAGGAGAAGGTTTCCGCGCTCAGCTAGCGTCGCATCACTAGCAACCGTGCGATTGCTTGGGGCACCGCCGCGGCAATCTGGGAGGCGGAGCAAATTCCGAAGCCGTCTGGGGTATGGGCGGCAATAGCGGCAGCGTGTTGGTGTATGGCTGCGGCGTGCAAGATCTCCGCAATGATCCCCTTCGCATCCACCTCAGCGATATTCAGCTGGGCTAGCGTGGCGCCAAGGATGCCAGAAAGCACGTCACCGGATCCGGCGGTAGCTGCATAGGAGTGTCCCGCGTTCATGCCATAAATTTCCTGACCGGGGGCCGTGACCGTGGTGATCCGGCCTTTGTGCAGGATAAAGCAGTCGAGCGCTAAGGCAAGCTCCTGTAGGCGTACGCCTAAACCCTCCGAAAGATCGAGTGCGCGGCCAAGCGTAGCCGTATAGAGCCGCTCAAATTCCCCGGCATGCGGGGTCAGAATGGCGCAGGGATGATCGCGCACAAGTTTGCGCAGATCCTCATTTGTTGCGAGCACCGTGAGCGCATCCGCATCGATAATTGTAGGCAGCTTGCGTGCCAGCACAGCCTGTAATTCCGCTGCCGCTTTCGGCCCGGTGCCTCGCCCTGGGCCTACCACCCAGGCTTGAGCATGGACCTTTTCTTCGGCGCATGCATGGGGCACTACCTCCGGCAGGCTTGCGACTACAGAGTCATTTCCTACGACGCGGACCATGGAGGGGGTGGCCCGCACCGCGCCCGTGGCGGCGAGTATGCCCGCGCCGGGAAAGGTAGTGCTGCCAGCGCATACCGCGGTAACCCCACCGGTGTACTTGGTGCTTTTCGCCCCCGGCGTCGGATCCAGAATTGGCCCCGTGCAGCCCACCGGCTTTGGGGCGGTAACCAGGCCTTGGTCACCCGTGAGTACCGGCTCGGTTGGCCACTGATAGGGCAAGGGGATGGTGGGTTCATTGGCGATATGGCCCACCGGTTCTGCGGTGGCAGACAGCTCTTCTGCAAAAGAGCGCGGCGCGCCTGGCAAGAGGAGATCGCAGAGCACCACCGCGCCGCATTCTGGGGCACAGAAGTGTCCGGCGCGGGCCCAGCCAAAGCTAATGGTCACGTCCGCTTCCACCGCATCGGTCGCAGCCACACCGGTATCGGCGTTAATCCCGGAGGGAATATCCACCGCTAGGACTGGAACGCCACGCTTTTTGGCTTCGGCATAGGCGCTGAGCGGGGCACCGGAAAGGCCGCGGGTGGAGGAGAGGCCGGCGACGGCGTCGATAAGCAGATCGGCATCCCCCAGACTGTGCACAATGGTCCCGCCGGCTGCGGTAAACGCCTGCAGTGCGGGTTCGTGGGCGCTATTCGCCGCGAGGATGGCCTCGACTGAATAACCATCCTCCGCCAGGAAAGCGCCAGCGTAGAGGCCATCGCCGCCATTGCCGCCTGGGCCGACGAGGATACTCACTCGCCGCCCAGGGCCGAGCATGGCTGCGGCCGTGGCTGCTACGCCGCGCGCGGCCAAGCGCATGAGCTCATCGGCAAAGTTTTGCTGGGCTAGAAGGGAATCCTCCGCCGCACGGACGGCAGCAACGCTATAGGCATATCGCATGCCCGCCAGGATAGGCCTTTAAGGAGCCGGCTGGCAGGTCGGACACCAGAATAGGTTGCGTCCCTCCATGACTCTTTCCGCCACTGGGGTGCCGCACACATAGCAGGGCAAACCGGCGCGGCGATAGACATATACCTCCCCGCCATGGTCGTCTTTACGCGGTTCGCGCCCCATGGCTTCGGGAGAATGCTCGGGCTGAACCGTATCGATGCGGCCGTGCTCCACCCCGTACTCCATTAGCTGCACTAGGTCGGCCCACGTGGCGTCAAAGGTTTCACGGGAAACGTCGCGGCCAGGCAGGAAAGGGGAGAGGCCATGGCGAAAGAGGGTTTCTGCGCGGTAAATATTGCCCACGCCGGCATAGAGGTGCTGGTCCATCATCAGCGAGCCAATGCTGCGTCGCGATTTGTGCACCTTGGCCCATAAGGCCTCCACATCGGCGTCTGGGCGCAGCGGATCCTGGCCTACCTTGGCCAGTTGTGCGCGGTACTCCTCTTCTGTAAGCAAGCGGCAAAACTGTGGTCCGCGCAGGTTGGCGGCCTCGGTGCCATTATCAATGCGCACCCGAATCTGTCCGCCGGTCTCCTCGCGGGGCTCGAAGCGCAGCTTGCCGATGAGCCCTAAGTGAATATAGAGGATATGGCGCGGATCCGGAGCGGTGAAGTGTACAAAAAGATGCTTACCGTAGGTCTCGGCCAGCTCGATGCGCTCGCCATCGAGAATCTCCGCCTCCGCCGCGAAGCGCCCCTGCGGGCTGGTCACGCGCAGCGGCATACCGCGATAATCCGCGTTGAATTTATTGGCTAGGCGGTGGATGACGTGACCTTCAGGCATAGAAGCCAGTCTAATCGGGAAGAATTTTCGGCCAAACCTGCCGCTAACCAGCCCACTTATTTGGGAGGTGACAATAGCGTAAACTCGAAATGCGGAATGATTTAACTCAGGGGAAGGCTTTCAAATCATGACGCACAAAATCGGCTTTGACCGCGAGAAATATATCGAGCTGCAGTCAAAGCACATTCACGCCCGCCGCGAGGAAATCGGCGGCAAACTCTATTTGGAGATGGGCGGCAAACTTTTTGACGATATGCACGCCTCCCGCGTGCTGCCGGGTTTCACCCCGGACAATAAAATCGCGATGCTGGAGCGCATCAAAGAGGACGTAGAAATCCTCATTTGCATCAATGCCAAGGACATCTCCCGCCAGAAGGTGCGCGCCGACCTAGGCATCCTCTACGAAGATGACCTGCTGCGCCTTGTAGATGTATTCCGCAGCCGCGGATTCTTGGTGGAAAACATCGTCATGACCCAGCTGGAGGAGGGAAACTCCCAAGCCGAGGCCTTCATCGAAAAGGCAGAGCGCCTTGGCCTCAAGGTGGCCCGACACCGCGTTATCCCTGGGTACCCCACCAATACGGACCTAATCGTGTCCGAAGAGGGTTTTGGCCGCAATGAGTTTGCGGAAACCTCCCGCGATCTTGTCGTTGTCACCGCGCCGGGCCCTGGCTCCGGCAAGCTGGCCACTGCGCTCTCGCAGGTTTACCACGAGCACCAGCGCGGCAATAATGCTGGCTACGCTAAGTTTGAAACTTTCCCTATCTGGAATCTCCCCCTTGAACACCCCGTGAACTTGGCCTATGAGGCCGCCACGGTGGACCTCAACGATTCCAATATTATTGACCACTTCCATCTGTCCGCCCACGGTGAATCCACCGTGAACTATAACCGTGATGTGGAAGCATTCCCGCTGCTGCGCACCTTGTTGGAAAAGCTCACCGGCACCACCCCGTATGAGTCTCCCACGGACATGGGCGTGAACATGGCTGGGTTCTGCATTACTGATGACGCCGTGTGCCGCGCCGCCGCCCAGCAAGAAATCATCCGCCGCTACTTTAAGGCTCAGGTGGAAGAGGCCCGCGCTGGCTTGGGTACCGAACAATCTGAGCGTGCCGCGGTCATCATGGCTAAGGCCGGCATCAAGGTAGAAGATCGCCCCGTGGTGGCGCCCGCGCGCCAACGTGCGGAAGAAACCGGCGAGCCTGCCTCTGCTATGCAGCTGCACGACGGCACCATGATCACCGGCCGTACCGCGCCTCTGCTGGGCTGCTCGGCCGCGATGCTGCTCAACGCCCTGAAGCACCTGGCCGGCATCGATGACGATATCCATCTGCTTTCGCCCGAATCCATCGAGCCGATTCAAACGCTTAAGACCAAGCACCTGGGTTCCAAGAATCCACGCCTGCATACCGACGAGGTGCTCATCGCCCTGTCCGTGTCTGCAGCTAAGGATGACAATGCCCGAAAGGCGCTGGAACAGATCAAGGAGCTTGCCGGGTGCGACGTTCACACCACCACCATCCTGGGTTCGGTGGATGAGGGAATCTTCCGCAATTTGGGCGTGCTCGTGACCTCTGATCCCGTCTTTGCCCGCAAGAAAGCGCTGTACCAGAAGCGCTAGGTTCTGCGTAGTAGAGGGTCGGCCCTTTCAGCCCGTGCTGGAGGGGCCGCAGTCTTATAAAGAACAACTACAAGATTGGGGATCTACCCAGCTGCGGGCCTAAGATTGGGGCGTGACTATTGGCAAAGTTCTCCTGTATTACTGCTTTACCCCCATCGAAGATCCCACCGCAATCATGCTGTGGCAGCGCACCCTGTGCGAGTCCCTGGGTCTCAAGGGCCGCATCCTCATCTCTGAGCACGGCATCAACGGCACCGTAGGTGGCGATATGGAAGCCTGCAAGCGCTACGTCCGCCAGACCAAGGAATACCCAGGCTTTAAGCGCATGCAGTTCAAGTGGTCCGAGGGCGGAGCGGATGACTTCCCGCGCCTTTCGGTCAAGGTGCGCGATGAAATCGTGGCCTTTGGCGCGCCGGGCGAGCTGAAGGTGGATGAAAACGGCGTCGTCGGGGGCGGCGTGCACCTCAAGCCAGAAGAGGTTAATAAACTAGTAGAAGAACGTGGCGAGGAAGTCGTCTTCTTTGATGGGCGCAACGCCATGGAGGCAGAGATTGGCAAGTTTAAAAATGCCGTCGTGCCCGATGTGAAAACCACGCATGACTTCATCGAAGAAATTGAGTCCGGCAAGTACGACTGGATGAAAGATAAGCCGGTGGTGTCCTATTGCACCGGCGGTATTCGCTGCGAGATCCTGTCTTCGTTGATGAAGAATCGTGGTTTCAAAGAGGTCTACCAGATCGATGGTGGCATCGTGCGCTATGGCGAAAAGTACGGCAATGATGGCCTGTGGGAAGGCTCAATGTACGTCTTTGATAAGCGCATGCACCATGAGTTTGGCCAAGGACTCCAGGACCCAGGCTTTATCCAGCTGGGCCATTGCGTGCACTGTGGCAAAGGCACGAATACCTTCCACAATTGCATCAATGAAGATACCTGCCGCCAGCAGGTGCTTATATGTGATGACTGCATCCAGCACGTAGAAACCCAACACTGCGGCCGGCCAGATTGCGCCGAGGTAGCAGCAAAATTCGTCGACCAAGATTCCAAGGCTTGATTAGAAATTGCTAGGTACTTTAAAACAGGCGCGAGATCGCTAGATGCAGCGCCCAGCAGATGCTTTGCTTCGTCTTTGCGTGGGCTGAGTGTTAACCAAAGTATTAATAAGATTTTACTGCCATTTTACTTGCTGCATAGTATTTTCAAGTATGTTGATTTTTATAGGTCCAGCTTTGGCCGTTGCGCTGCAAAGATCGTACGCATCGGTGGCAGGCGGGCCTAAGGTTTTCACATTTGACTTGAGGAGTTTAGTTTATGCCCAATTTTAAGATGAAGGGGGGCGCGTTGCCGCGGCTGCACTCGTTGCCCTAGGTGCGATTTCTGTTGCAGTTCCGTCCGCCGTTGCGGCTGAACAAACTGATGAGACGGTGAACGCGGTTAATGATGCTGTTGGAAAAGAATTGCCTCCCGAGGTTGCTAAGCAATTGGATGAGTGGGCAGCATCTCAGAATCTTGATCTCGATGCCGAATTTGAAGAGGAACCTGTAACTACATCTACCGAGACTCAAAAGGCTCTTGCTGATAAGCACATTGTAATGTTCAACCGAGCAGGGGTTGAACCCCCACCGGGTTATGTGTATGACCCTTCAAAGGGAAATCTGAATGACTATTGTACGAATTCTCCCGATCAGTTCCCCGCTCCTGGCGACAATGCTGATTTCTCTGGCGCATGCGCAAAGCACGACATGTGCTACGGAGCCCATCAGGATCCCGGTGAGCGTGTGGGCTGCAATATTCAACTAAATAAGGACATGGTTCATATTTGCAAGAGCGTTTATCCAAATGCTGCCGATCCGCGTAGGGGAGGCTGTCTTTCTACTGCAGGAACCTATTTTGCTTTTGTGACTGCAGTTCATCCTAGCCAGTGGAACCCTACGATTTCGGGATAAGAGAAGCAAAGGAGAGTAACTATGGCAAGTGGAAACCTCCGTCCGCTTTGGCCTGAATTGGTGGCGGCCGTCTTAGGGGTGGCTCTCGTTCTTATGGCCCCAGTCAGAATCGGTTGGATCGGCACTGTGGTCATTATTCTATCTGCGGTTTCCGCAATTACCACGTTAATTCTCTCGAAACAGTCCGCGAAAGTTCAGTTGACAGGAATGATCATCGGCATCATTGCCATTGCAGTCGGTCTGTTAATCGGTTTAAAAAATGATGGGCAAACTGCGATCTTCTCGCCGGCCCTTGTTTGGGTATTTGGTGCGGGACTAGTGATGTCGACCCTTTGTACCTTGATAGCTCGAAAGTTGAAAGTTAATTCAAAGCAAACAGCTTAGGATTTTGAGTCTTTTCTCCGGCGGCCTCGTCTACCTATCGAACATAGTAGGCGGGGCCGCTCTCGTGCTTACTGACTGGGTGGTTAGGTGTTTGTAGAGGACAGTCGACTTAGAGAGTCAGTACCCATGACTGGTTACGGTCAACATGCAGTGCAAACGCAGTTGGCAGCCCAGCTAGCCAAGCAGGAGAGCTAGTCGCGCGCCGTTTCCTTGTGGAAGGAGTCCCACCACCACTGTTGCCAGGTGGCGGTGTGCTGGTTGCAGGGCGGATAGATGATGCCGGTAGGTGTGTATAGTTCGGTCACCGGGCTGATTCCGTGCAGCGAGTTGAGGAACCACAGGGGGCATTCGGTGGCGAGCTCCGGGGTGAGCGGGCGTGTTTCGGTCCGTATGCCTAGGGCCGCGGCGCGCTGGGTGACCTGGTGCAGCGTGATGCTGGGCAGCGCCGTCCCGGTGGAGAGAATAAGCGTCTCCTCCTCCCAGGCGACGAGCGCGCCGGTGGTGGTCTCCACCATGGCACCGGAGGAATCCACAATGACGGTGTCATCGGCACCGTCGTCCTGGTATTCGGCGCGGTAGCGTGCCAGTGCCGGGAAATCGGGGCCCTTGACAAAAGGCTGCGAGCGCGGGTCGGGTGCCTGCGCATAGGTTAGCCGGGTGACTGGGCGTGCAGGGGGTGCGGGGCGAATATCGAGGCGCAGTTGTCCTGCGGCTAGCGAGATGCGGGGAAAAAGATCGCCGGGGGCGAAGCGCTGTAGCATCGCAGGCACGAACCCAGCGGGAAGCGGCCCCGCCACCGACTCGAAGCGCCGGAGGTGAAGGCGAAGGGCGCTTGAGTGGGCGTCGCCAAGCATCCGCCAAGAATCCGCAACGTCAAAGGGACCGGGATGGGGTTGGCTGGGAATAAAGCCGCCCTCGTGCCAGAGATAGGTACTCACTGCCATGCCCCTAATACGGACTGCGCCTTAAGGTTGCGCTCTTCTAGCTCGGCGGCCGGATCCGAATCCAAAACGATGGCCCCGCCGGACCCGATAGTGACCTCACCGCTCGCGCGTACGGCCGTGCGGATGACCACGCTGAGATCGGCTTGCCCATCGAAGCCCAAGTAGCCCACCACGCCGGAGTAGACCCCGCGCGGGCCGGTCTCGAGCTGATCGATGATTTCGCAGGTGCGCAGCTTTGGCGCGCCCGTCATCGAGCCGGGAGGAAAGGTGGCGCGGAGGGCATCGACCGCAGTGGCATTGGCGCGCAGCGCTCCGGTAATGGTGGACACCAATTGATGAACCGTGGCATAGCTTTCTACCTGCATCAACTTCGGTACGCGCACGCTGCCGGGCTCGCATACCCGGGAAAGGTCATTGCGCAGCAGGTCGACGATCATGAGGTTTTCGGCGCGCGTCTTCGGGTCCGTGGTCAGCAACGTCGGATCCTGGTCGGCGGAGATAGTGCCCTTAATCGGCTTGGCTTCCACCTCACGGCCGCGCACGGTGAGGAAGCGCTCAGGCGAGGTGCTGCAGACTTCCACGCCATCGAAGACGAGGTGCGCGGCATAGGGAGCGGGATTGTGTGAGCGCAGTTGGGAATAAAGCTCCCCCTCGGCCCCGGCCGAGTAGGTATCGGTCAGGCAGACTTCGTAGCTCTCCCCGGCGTGCAGGAACTCCTGAGCGCGCTTAATCCGCTCCAGGTAGCCGGGGCTGCGCCAGGCGCCTGCGCTTAGCGACGCCCCGCTGCCCTCCCCAGTCTCCTGTGGTTCATCCGCACTCAAGGCGGCTTCTAATCGGTCCAGCAGTTGCTCGGCGCCGTCGCCAGCCAGGCAGCACAGATGCGCTGTTTCTTCCCGGTGGTCATAGACCATAAAAGACTGCGGCCGCACAAAATAAGCATCTGGGTAAGGGGAGCGGTGGCTTGACTCAATGGGCAGGGTGAGCTGGGCGCACTCATAGCCTAGGTAGCCGATGAGCCCGCCGGTGAAAGGAAGTTCTGGGGCGTTGGCGACGCGGGTAGCGAGCTCGCGGTCCAAGAGGGCAAGGATATCGGGGGCGTCACCAAGCCGATAGCGGAAAGAACGACTCAACGTGCCGGCAGTATCTCCGAGGATGGAGTAGCGCCCGCGCGGATCCGCGGAGTCGAGGAAGAAGGCATCTTTTCCTTCGGCGCGCAGGGTAGCAAAGACCCGCGGGCAGTCCACCGCGCCGGGCACCTCGCGGTGGATCAGGCGGAACCCACCCAGGAAGTTGCGCATAATATCCCGGCCGTGCTGGGTAAGCACCGACTCCGGGTGGAATTGCACGCCCCAGTGAGGCAAACCATCGACCTTGAGCGCTTGAATGACGCCATCCTCGCTACGGGCATGAACGGTGATACCGGGGACCTCGTCAATCTGCAAGGAGTGGTAGCGCACTACCTCGAAATTTTGCGGGATTCCGGCAAAGATGCCCTCGCCCGAGTGGCTAATAGTGGAGACAAAACCGTGGCGCGGTTGTGGCGCACGAGAAACCTGAGCGCCGGCCAACAGGCCCAGCCCTTGGTGGCCGAGGCATACGCCCAGCACCGGAATCTCGGCCGCTGCTGCGGCGGTGATGATGGCTCGGGCAGCACCGAAGTCCTCCTCCCGCTCAGGCGTGCCCGGACCAGGAGAAATCACCACATGAGAAAATTCGCCGGCACGGACGCGCTCGGCCAGACCTTCCGCCTCGCCGGCAGCAATAACGAGTGGGTGACGGCCGTCTACCTCTGCAATGAGGTGAGCCAGGTTGAAGGTATAAGAATCGTAATTATCAAGCAGGAGGATCATCGGGAGGGGGGGAAGTTTTCTAGGCGGCAGCCGAGTCCATGAGAAATAGCTGGATATCGGTAATGGTCCAGAGCATGAAATTGCAGGCCATCACCCAGAAAATGGCCATCCAACTCCGCCAGCGCAGATAGCGGTGTAGCTTGCGCACCATGATGATGGCGCAGCCAATCATGCCGAAGAAGGGAATGATCGGGGTGGTCAGGCTAAAGAAGGTGCGCTGCCCATCGGTGCAGAGCCACGTAGCGGTGCCATCTTCGCATAAAGGACCGCCCAAAAGCCTAGCGGCGAGCGCGACCGCGAAGCCATAGAGCGCGGAGATGACAAGGACTGCGAGCATGTACCAGACGGCTTGCCGGGTAGAGCGGCGGTTAGCAGCGGCAATCTCTAAAGGATCCGGCTCATCGGCCAGCTCATCGAAACTCTGCGGTTCTGGGCGGCGCAGATTGGCATAGTCAGCATCGGATGTCAGATCGTTTTCGGGATGCTCTGGTCGCTGGCTCATACCCCAATCCTAACCGCAGGCTGGGTGGACCAAGATGGGCACCCGAATATGCGGCAGCAGCTCCGTGGCAGTAGAACCCAAGAAAACGCGGGCGATGGGGCCTTGCGGGGTGGAGGCCATAAGCATGAGATCGCCCTTTTTCCACTTGAGCGAATCCACTGCGCCGCCCCAGCCGGCACCGGAACCAATTTCAGAGGTGACATCCAGCTCTGGGAATTTCTCCTGGATGCAATCGCGGGCGCGATCCAGCATGGCAAGGGAATCCTCGAGCCACTCCGCCGCCAGCTCGAGCGCCATATCGTGCTTATCCTTCGACGGGGTACTGAGCAAGCCCTTTGCCGAGAAAGCCAGCAGGCGCAGCGGCAGGTTCCAGCGATTGGCAAGCTCGGCTGCGGCGAGCATCTCATGATCTTCGCGCGGGCTGCGTTCAGTAATGGCAAAGTTAAAGCGGGTGACGCCGTGCTTGGATAGCTTTACCTTGCGAGGCACCAAGCCCAATGGTTGAGGAGAATAATGCAGCAAGGTATCGGCCGTAGAGCCGGCGAAGAAACGCCCCTTGGGCGCGGCCTGGTTGGGCCCCAAAATGATGAGGTCTGCCTCGAACTTCTTGGCCATTTCCGTCAGCAGCTGGGGGCGCGAAGGGCCGTCGACCAATAGGGAGGGTTTCTCATCCCAGCAGCTACGCGGCACGCCGGCCTCATCGAGGGCGGCACGGGTAGCGGCGGCACAAGCCTCCTTTTGTTCTTTAAACCATTTTTTATATTTTCCGCCTAGTTTGCTGAGGGAAGTAGTAGTCCACGGCTGGAATACGGTAGAGATGACGCGTACCTGGATATCAGCGGTACGGGAAAGCCACGCGGCACACTCGAGTGCCTCGGTGCCGGAGGAAGCGGGGCTCCAAGAAATAAGGATGCGAAGTGGCTTTTCGGCCGAGCCTTTGCTCAAGGCTGGGAGATGCCCATCGGAAATATCAGTTGCCATACGATATGAACTAGTGAACGATTACGGTTATTTCGCTTCCCTCAATTATCACGTTAAGCCGGAGAAAAATGAAATCACCGCGGGCAAAACTAGCGCTGTTCGCCGTTCATTGTGGGGCGATAGACATCTGCAAGCTTGGAGATGACAGTGGCTACTTCATTCGCGGTATCCAAATCTTCAGGCTCTAGCCACCGCATGATTTCTGCCAAGGCCGAGGCGCGCTGCTGTGAAACGATGGCGAGTTCAGATTCGCCCAATTGCGTCAGCGCTACCAGGACACCGCGGCGGTCTTCCTCATCGCGGTGGCGTTCTACGTAGCCGTGGCGCTCTAGCTGATAGAGCGCGTTAGAGGCGGTGGGCATGCGGATAAGCTCTGCCTGCGCGATGGTGGATACGCGTGATGGACCCCGCATACGCAGCTGGTTCATGATGGATACCTGGGAGGTGGTCAAAGAAGAGCCCTCTGCCGTGCGCTGGAAAATAAGGATGAGCTTATTGAGCGCCGGTTGGATGGAACGCGCGACCTCGACGGCATCCTCGTATGTAGACGGGGATTGAGCGGGGCCCTTCTCCTCATGTTGCTGCGTCATAGAAAACGATTGTATAGCTCGTTTTCTCTGCGCGGTAGTTTGGAAGTTAAAAAGTTAGCTTCCGGCAATAAAATCTTCCAGCTCGGCGCGTGCCACGTCATCGGCCTTTTGCACCGGCGGGGACTTCATCAGGTAGGACGAGGCAGGCAGTACTGGGCCGGCAACCCCGCGGTCGAGGGCAATCTTGGCGGCGCGCACAGCATCAATGATGATGCCGGCAGAGTTAGGTGAGTCCCAGACCTCCAGCTTGTACTCCAAGTTCAGCGGGACTTCGCCGAAGGCAGATCCTTCCAAACGGACATAGGCCCATTTGCGGTCATCGAGCCATTCCACATAATCCGAAGGGCCGATGTGAACATTGCGGTCCTCGCGCTTGCCGGCGATAGGCGAGTTGTGCAGGTTAGAGGTGACGGCCTGCGTTTTGGAAATCTTCTTTGATTCGAGGCGCTCGCGTTCGAGCATATTCTTAAAGTCCATATTGCCGCCCACATTGAGCTGCATGGTGCGCTCCAAGCGCACGCCGCGGTCCTCGAAGAGTTTTGCCATGACGCGGTGCGTAATGGTGGCACCTACCTGGGATTTAATATCATCGCCCACAATGGGCAGCCCGGCGTCTTCAAACTTCTTCGCCCATTCTGGATCAGAGGCAATAAAGACCGGCAGGGCATTGACGAAGGCGCAACCGGCATCGATGGCCGCTTGCGCGTAGAACTTATCCGCATCTTCGGAGCCCACCGGCAGGTAGGAAACTACGACGTCGGCGCCGGATTCGCGAAGGACAGCGGGGACGTCGGCAAGCGGGGCTTCTGATTCCGCAATGGACTCTTGGTAGTAACGGCCCAAGCCATCCAGGGTAGGCCCGCGCTGCACGGTAACGCCCAGGTTCGGGACGTCGGTAATAGAAATGGTGCAATTGCGGGAGCTGCGCGTGGCCTCCGCAAGGTCCTTGCCCACTTTGTCCGCATCCACGTCGAAAGCGGCAACAAATTCCACGTCGCCGACGTGATACGGGCCAAACTGGGTGTGCATCAAACCGGGAATATCTGCATCGGCAGCGGCGTTGCGATAAAACTCCACGCCTTCAATGAGGGACGTGGCGCAATTGCCGACGCCCACGATGGCGACCTTTACCTTCTCGGACAAGGTTTACTCCTTTTATATCCATGAATTGTGGTTGTCAGTGACTGCGCAAGACTAAGCCGAAAATTATGCCCTGCGGTGGCATAACACCATGTGGATCGATCAAGAAGAGGTAATTAGGATGATCCGGGTGAATTCCGTTGCCTATAAGCATGTGCTCTCCCACGAGTGGGAACGCGCCCACCATCTGCGCGAATTTCGCGCTGGGCAGCTCACACGGGAAGAGGTATGCGATGCCGATTTTCTGCTGCGCGCCGCAGCTGAGCACCACGGGCGCACCATGGATAAAGAATGCCCAGTGTGCGGCGAGCCTTTGCGGCTTACCCGCTGGGTCTATGGAGAGAACCTCGGCCGGCGTGCTGGGAGCGCCCGTAGTGATAAAGAAATAGCGGAATTTGTAGCCGAGGGCTTGGAGTTTACGGTGCACGAGGTGGAGGTATGTCGCCAGTGCCGGTGGAACCACTTGTTGCGTTCTGCTACTGCTTTTAACGCGTGTTAGTTTCCGGCGCACCGCCTTAGGCAGTAAGCTGCAATTATTTAGTTTGTGATCAGGGATGAATGAGGACACGAATCAGTGACCGAGAAGGAATCTACCGGCAAGTCCACTAAGGTGGCTCGCCCCAGCAAAAAGCAGGCGAAGAAGAAACGCCGCATCTGGCCGTGGGTCGTTTTGGCGTTCCTACTGGTCTTTGTGGCATTGCCCGCAGGACTTTTTGCCTATGCGTACTCGCAATACACCGTTCCGGAGCCCAAGGACCTGGCCAATAACCAAGTCTCCACCATTTACGCGGGCGATAACCAGACCCAGCTCGCCCGTTTGGTGCCGCCGGAAGGCAACCGTACCCACGTAAACCTGGATGAGATCCCGGACTATGTGCAGGACTCCGTGCTTGCCGCGGAGGACCGCGATTTCTGGGATAACTCCGGCTTCTCCTTCACCGGCCTCGGCCGCGCCGTGGTGGGTAAGGTAACCGGCAACGCTGATGCTGGTGGCGGTTCCACCATTACCCAGCAGTATGTGAAGAACACGCTGGTGGGTAATGAGTACTCCTATGTGCGCAAGATTCGCGAGCTTATCTACTCGGTGAAAATGACCAATGAGTGGGAAAAGAAGGATATTCTCAACGCCTACCTCAACACCGTGTACTTCGGACGCAATGCCTACGGCATTCAGGCCGCATCCAACGCCTACTTTAATAAGGACGCCAAGGACCTCACCCCGGAGGAAGGCGCCATGCTCGCCGGCCTCATCCAGTCCCCGTCCGGACTCGACCCCCGCGTGAACCAAGAGGGCTCCGAGGACCGCTGGAACTACGTCCTAGATGGCCTCGTGGGCATGGGTGACCTCACCCAAGAACAGCGCGATGGGATGACTTTCCCGGAGACCCGCGACCCAACCGAGTACTCGGCTTATACTGAGGCCCCGGGCGCCAACGGTCACATCAAAGATCAGGTCATCCGTGAGCTGGAAGAGGTAGGCATCACCGAAAACGAGGTGTCCACCGGTGGTCTGCGCATTACCACCACCATTGATATGAACGTGCAGAACAACACCATCCAGGCAGTCGATGAGCAGATGGCTCCCCTGCAGGAAGATGCACGTGCGGCTTCCGTCACCATCGACCCAAAGACCGGTGCGGTCCGCGGGTACTTCGGTGGCCACGATTCCAATGGTTGGGATTACGCCAACTCCCCGCTGCAGACCGGTTCGACTTTCAAGATCATGGCCCTAGCAGCTGCCCTGCAGCAGGGAATTAGCCTGGATACTAATTACTCTTCTGCTCCTTATCAGCTGCCGGGATCCGATGTGGTTACCAACGTGGGCGGTGGCTGCGGCGTATGCAACCTGCGCGAGGCTACCAAGCAGTCCCTGAATACCTCCTTCCTGCGCCTGCAGGCGGACCTGAAGAACGGTACGCAGGACACCGCGGATATGGCGCATGCCCTGGGTGTGGCTAAGTCCCTGCCGGGCATTGAGAAGACGCTGACGGAAAAGGGCAAGCAGCCATTCGAGGGCATCGTCCTGGGTCAGTACCAGTCCCGCCCGCTCGATATGGCTACCGCGATGTCCACCCTGGCTAACCAGGGTGTGTGGCATAATCCCCACTTTGTGCAGCGCGTAGAAAACGCCGCCGGCGAAGTGCTGTACGAGCACCCTGAAGATGAAGGCGAGCGCCGCGTATCGTCCAATGTGGCCAATAACGTCCTCGAGGCCATGGAGCCGGTAGCCGCGTGGTCCAATGGCGCCCTTGCGGGCGGCCGCGCTTCTGCCTCTAAGACCGGTACGACCCAGATGGGCAATACCGGAAATAACAAGGATGCCTGGATGGTTGGTGCCACCCCGCAGCTGGCCACTGCCGTGTGGGTAGGTACCGCAGATAACACCTCCGCCATTTTCGATCAGTACGGTGGCATCATGTACGGCGCGGGCGCGCCGACCAAGATTTGGAAGGCCGTGCTGGATAACTCCCTGGCCAACTCCGAATTCCAAAACTTCCCGGCCGCCTATCCACTGGGATTCGGCAATATGGGCGCCGGAACGGCCGCCCCGGCCTATGACCCGAGCTGGGATAGCGGCGCTGGCGATACGCAAAACTACGAGGCTCCAGAGCAGCAGGCTGCGCCGGAAGAAGAGACCAAGCCGGTCCAGCCACAAGAGAAGCCGGAGAGCCCGAAGCCAGCGCCAAGTCCACAGCGTGGCAACCGTGGCAACAATGGCAACAATGGCAACAATGGCAACAACAACCAAGCACCGGCCCAGCAAGAGGCTCCGTCCTTAGATGACCTCATTGGTCCGAATAGCGACCTGGCAGACCTTCTAGGGTAGGCGGCAGTGACAGTGAATTCGCACCAGCGCATTCCCGTCTCCTCAGAGCCGTTGGCCCGCGGAGTAATTGAATTCCTCGGCGGGCCAATGGGCCGTTTTGCCGGCGTTCGCCCCACTCAATGGTGGACCCCGCTGCGCGCCATCATCGCCGTCGGTTGGGTATTTCTGGCTTGCGGATTCCTCTCCAAAGCCAATTGTGCCGGCGGTACCCGCGGTGATGACGGGGTTATTAGTTTGAATTGGGCAGCAAACCGCCAGTACACCTCTTTCTGCTATAACGACATCATCCCGCTCTACGGCGGCCGTGGCCTCGATGAAGGCGGCTTCCCCTATGCCTATTCTTGGCAGGAGGGCGACCTGACCCGCTATATGGAATACCCGGTCCTCGCGGGCTTATTCCAAGGAATGATGGGGTGGATCGCCCGCAATACCTATTCCCTTGTGGAGTGGGCCGGAATCCCGGAGGCCGGTTGGTACTTCGGCCTCACCGCCCTGGTCATGTCCTGTATCTGGGTCGGCGTGCTTTATATGGTCTACCTGTTGGTAGGCAATCGCACGTGGGACACCATCCTCGTAGCGGCCAGCCCCCTTATCATCATTCACGCCTTTAGCAACTGGGATATCCCCTCCATCGCCTTTGCCGTAGGCGCGCTTCTGGCCGCCGCGCGCAAGCGGCCGGTGGTAGCAGGTGTCCTTATCGGCCTTGGCGCCTCTTTCAAGCTATGGCCGGTCTTCATCTTGGGGGCATTCTTGGTCTTGGCGGTGCGCAACCGCCGTTGGTCGCAATTTTTCCTAGCCTTACTTGGCGCGTCCGTAGCTTGGATTGCGGTCAACGCGCCGGTGGCAATGAAATACCCGGATGCGTGGCGAGAATTTTTCCGCCTCAACCAAGAGCGCGGTGCGGAGTGGACCACCATCTACTCAGTGCTCAGCCGCAATACCGGCATGAGTTTTAGCCCAGAGTTTCTCAATACCTTCAGCTTGGTGGCTTTTTTGGCTCTTTGCGCAGCAATTGCGGTGCTGGGTCTGCGCAGCGCGCGAACCCCGCGCATGGCAGAGCTGGTCTACCTCATCGTGGCTGCCTTTTTATTGGTCAACAAGGTGTGGTCGCCGCAGTATTCGCTGTGGCTGGTGGTCCCCGCAGCTCTGGCGTTGCCGCGCTGGCGTCTGGTCTTTAGCTGGGCGCTTGTCGACGCCCTGGTATGGCCGCTATTGATGTGGCACATGCTGGGCACGGACAATAAGGGCATTCCGCACGAGCTTCTCGACGTCGCCGTTATTTCCCGCGATGCCCTCATTATCGCCATGGCTGTATTTATCATTCGCCAGATGTGTGGGAAGGTCACGGATAAGGTGCGCGATGCGCATGGTGGCAGTGATCCTTTGGCAGGAGCATTCGCATGATTGTTACCTATATCGGGATGGCCTCCATCTTCTTAGGCTTTCTCTGCGTGATGGGTGCCTTTTGGCTGTTTCATAACCGCGAGGATCGGCGCGGGCCCATCGTTTTAGGGATCTTGGCTATCCTTTTCCTCACCATCATTCCGGCGACAGCCGCTGTGTTTTTCGCCGCAACTACCACCGGTTAGATTTCTTTTCGCCGGTCACTTGCGGTACTGTAGTGGGGTTGCTTGACGCAACGTACCCTCCTGCTGCATCCGCAAAGGTGATGCAGCCGAAAACTACTAGACCATAGGAGGTGATGAGGTCCGTGCGTCACTACGAAGTCATGATCATTCTGGATCCTAATCAGGATGAGCGCACCGTAACCCCGTCCCTGGATAAGTTCCTCGAAATCGTCCGCCAGGATGGCGGCAAGGTTGAGAACCTTGATGTATGGGGCAAGCGTCGTCTTGCATACCCCATCAACAAGAAGGAAGAGGGCATTTATGCCGTCGTCAACCTGGAGTGCGAGCACACTTCGGTTGCCGAGCTCGACCGCCGTCTGAACCTGAACGACACCATCCTGCGTACCAAGGTTCTGCGCACCGACAGCAAGTAACGGATACTGGGATCAAGCACAATCCACGTAACCGATAAGGAGTAAAGACATGGCACAGGGAGATACCAATATCACGGTGGTAGGCAACATCGTTGCTGACCCCGAGCTGCGCTTCACCCCGGCGGGTGCGGCAGTAGCTAACTTCCGCGTCGCCTCCACCCCTCGTCGCTATAACTCGCAGACGAACCAGTGGGAAGACGGCGAAGCTATGTTCCTGACCTGCAACGTATGGCGTCAGGCGGCAGAAAACGTCGCCGAAACCCTGTCTAAGGGCATGCGCGTCATCGTTACCGGACGCTTGAAGCAGCGTTCCTTTCAGACCCGCGAGGGTGAAAACCGCACCGTATTCGAGATTGACGTCGACGAAGTCGGCCCGTCTCTGCGCTACGCCACCGCACAGGTAAACCGCAATCCACGTGAGGGCGGCAATAACTTTAGCGGCGGCCAGCAGCGCTCGAATAACAATAATCAGGGCGGTTTTGGAGGCGGCCAGCAACAGCAGCCGCAGCAGCAGAACCAGGCTCCTTCTGAGGATCCGTGGAACTCCGCGCCACCAGCTGGTGGTTTCGGAGGCGCTGATTCTGAACCTCCGTTCTAAGTCTGTCACCCGCAACTATTCAACTAACTCAATTGAAAGGCAGGGATCATGAAGCTGATCCTCACCGCTGCCGTTGAGAACCTCGGCGCCGCTGGCGAAATTGTTGAGGTTAAGGACGGCTACGGACGTAACTACCTGCTTCCTCGCGGCCTGGCTATCGTGGCTACCCGCGGCGCAGAGAAGCAGATTGAGGGCATCAAGCGCGCCCAGGAAGCTCGCGAGATTCGCGACCTGGATCACGCACGTGAGGTCCGCAACCAGCTCGAGCAGCTGACGGATGTCAAGGTAGAGGTTAAGACCTCCGAATCCGGTAAGCTCTTCGGTTCCGTTAAAGCAGAAGACATTGTCAACGCCGTCTCCAAGGCCGGTGGCCCAAAGCTGGATAAGCGCATTGTTGTGCTTCCAAAGGGCCTGGTCAAGAAGACCGGCAATTACCAGGTCGAGCTGAAGCTGCACGCTGATGTTATCGGCAAGGTGAACTTCTCGGTCGTTGCTGCCTAACTAGGCGCACGACGGTCCATATAGACCCAAAGACAACAGCAACGCTTTAGGCCTCAAGTTCCTGCTATGTGAGGTGGCAGGTTCTTGGGGCCTTTAGCGCGTTTTCACCGGCTTGTGGATAACTGTGGAAATCTGTGGATAACTCTCCAGCTCATTAACTTTGCGTTTACACCTCGGTTGCTTTATTAACCCGCAGGTCAGGGCCCTTATCCACTGTTAATGTGCCACTTTTCACATCTGCGAAAACCCGTCGTGAGCAGGGGATATGATGTGTGCAGGTCACGGAGGTTTTGAGTTATCCACAAGCATATGCAGGGCAATTGCGGCCCGAGTATGCCGCGACCAGCAATTTCCACACCATCCTGTGGATAACTTCCGGCTTTATACCCAGGGGGTAGTGTCCCGGCGCTAGACTAAACTGAAATTCCGTTACGCTCGCTCGCTCGAATAGCTACAAGGGGGAAGACATGACCAACGCCAGCTTTGACGATGAACACCTGCCGCCGGAGCCGCCGCCCGAGGAGGAACCGGCCCCACGCCGTCGCTTTCAGCAGGAAGAGCCAAAGCGCTATGGAGAATTCCGCCAGCCCCCCGCAGACCGGGAGGCGGAGCAGGGCGTCCTAGGCGCAATGCTGCTGAGTCCCCATACGGTGATGGAAGTCATTGAGGAACTGGAACCGGAGGACTTTTACTATCCGGCCCATACCCTGATCTACCGCGCCATGCTGGACCTTTATTCTGAGGGTAAAGACGTCGATGCTGTCATTTTGGCCTCTCAGCTGGATCGCTTTAATAACCTCGAACGCGTTGGGGGCGCCCCCTATCTGCACACGCTGCTGGCCACGGTGCCGACGGCGGCAAATGCCCGCTATTACGCAGAGATCGTGGCGGAGAAGGCCGTGTTGCGCAAGCTGGTTGATGCCGGCACCCGCGTAGTACAGCTAGGATTTTCCGGCACCGAGGATGCAGAGATCGAGTCCGTCCTGGACCGCGCCCAGCAGGAAGTCTTCGCCGTCGCCCAGCGCAAAACTGCGGAAGATTATCGAGTCTTGGGTGACCTCATTGACCCCACCATTGATGAGCTGGCAGCACTGCAGCAAGCCGGCGGTGTGGAACTAGGCGTGCCAACTGGTTTTATCGATTTAGATAAGCTGACTAACGGTCTCCACGCAGGCCAGATGGTCATCGTCGCTGCTCGTCCCGGTGTGGGTAAATCGACCCTAGCCATGGATTTCATGCGGTCCTGCTCCTTGCAGCATGGTAAGTCCTCGGTAATCTTCTCCCTCGAGATGTCAGCCTCGGAGATTGTCATGCGCCTGCTCTCGGCGGAATCAGAAGTCAAGCTGGCCGATATGCGCGGCGGCCGTGTCTCCACCGAGGACTGGGCGAAAATTGATGAGACCCTCAACCGAGTGCAAGACGCCCCGCTGTTTATTGATGACTCTCCAAACCTGACGATGATGGAGATTCGTTCCAAGGCTCGCCGCCTAAAGCAGCAGCACGGGCTGGATTTGATCGTCTTGGACTACCTGCAGCTGATGTCTTCGGGTAAAAAGGTTGAGTCCCGCCAGCAAGAGGTTTCCGAATTCTCCCGCCAGCTCAAGCTTTTGGCCAAGGAGCTAGAGGTTCCTCTCATCGCAATTTCGCAGCTGAACCGTGGACCCGAGGCGCGTACTGATAAAAAGCCGCAGCTTGCTGACCTCCGTGAGTCCGGCTCCTTGGAGCAGGACGCCGATATGGTCATGCTGCTGTACCGTCCTGACTCCCAGGATCGCGATAATGAGCGCGCCGGCGAGGCGGATATTATCCTAGCCAAGCACCGTGGCGGTCCAATCGATACCGTGCAGGTGGCACACCAGCTGCACTACTCCAAGTTCGTCAATATGGCCCACGGATAAATTACAGGTCGACCACCGCATTGGGATCGCCCAATCGTGGGCCGAGGATAACCAACACCAGGAAAACCGCAGCTGCGGCAAGCGCTAACCAGCGCCAGACGGGGAAGAAGCGTTCGCCACATAGGCGGGCGAACGCCGCACCGATGAGTGCGCCCACGGTGTTAAATATGAGGTCATCAATATCCGTTCGCCCAAGGGCAAACGCATATTGGCACACCTCCAGCACTAGGCTCAGGCCAAATCCCCACGCCACAGTGGTTTTAATGGAACGGCACAGACTAAACACCAGCATTCCAAACGGGATAAAGAAGGCCGTGTTTCCCGCGTACTCAAATAGCGGACCAAACCAGCTGCCGCCGGAGAATTCATCCAGCGGCACCCAGCGCAGTTCTCGCGCACGCTGATTTTCCGGTTTCCACAAATAGCCGATTTGGTAGAAAGGCTTGAGCGTGGTCAATGCGACCATAACGGCCGTCCACGCGGCGAGGGAGAGCCTACTGAGCAAGCGCTATTCCTTTCTGCTCGGGCAGACTGAAGGCGGCGGCAGCCGCAATGCCAAATGCTGCGGCGAATACAATAAATAACCAGGCCGTCCCACCCGCAGCAAGCAGTGGCGGGACGATTAGTGGGGCCGCAATAGATGCTAGCCTACCGAAGCCTGCTGCCGCTCCCGTACCACGCCCTCGCAATGAAGTGGGATACAGCTCCGGACCGATGGCATAGAGGGCTCCCCAGGCGCCGAGGTTGAAGAAGGAGAGCAGACAACCAGCCAGGATGATCAATGCTTCCGTAGCTGCTGCTCCATATAGGCCGGCTGCTGCTGCCGAGCCGAGCAGGAATACCGCGAGGGTTACCCGCCTGCCCCAGAGCTCGATGAGCCAAGCTGCCACCGCGTAGCCAGGCAGCTGGGCAAGGGTGATAATGAGGGTAAAACTAAAAGACTTCACTAGGGAGAAACCGTCGGCTACTAGCAGAGAGGGAATCCAGATGAAGGCGCCATAGTAGGAGAGGTTTACACAGAACCAAATGGTCCACAACGCTGCGGTCCTCCTTCGTAGCTGCGGACTCCAGATAGACGCTGCGGGGGAAGGTGTGGGCTCTGGGAGGGCATCGTCCAGCGGGCGATTTTCCGCCGCGGCTTCGAAACTGGCAACGATAGCTTCGGCCTCATCATGGCGGCCTTTGGATTCAAGGAAACGCACAGATTCTGGTAGACCGCGGCGCACATAGATTGAATACGCGGCTGGCAGCATGCCAAGGGCCAGGGCCCAGCGCCAACCGGATTCAGATGTGCTCACCACGAAAGTGCCGATGATGGCCGCAAGGATCCATCCCAAGGCCCAGAATGTCTCGAGAATGACTACCATCCTTCCGCGGACCCGCCGAGGCGCGAATTCGGATATGAGCGTGGAGGCAACTGGTAGCTCGGCTCCGAGGCCCAACCCAACGATGAATCGGAAGAAGATGAGAACCGTAAGTCCCCCAGCTAGCGCGGATGCCCCTGTTGCCAAGCCGTAGACAAGCAAGGTGAGAGAAAAGACATTGCGGCGGCCGAATTTATCTGCCAGCAATCCGCCAAAGGTTGCACCGAGCGCCATGCCAAGGAAGCCTGCCGAGGCCAACCAGGAGGTCTGGCTGGCACCTAGATCCCAGTGAACGGCAAGGGCGGCCATGATGAAGGAGATTAACCCGACATCCATAGCATCAAGCGCCCATCCAAGGCCGGAACCTAAGAGTAGGCGCTTGTGCTTAGAGGTGACGGGAAGGCGATCGAGACGTTCGGTGCGGCTGAGCATGCGATAATACTATCGCTGAACAGAAAAACCTTTCAGGCGTAGTGAGTTGGTAACCACAAAAACCGAGCTCAGTGCCATCGCGAGGCCGGAAAATAATGGGTTGAGCAGGCCAAGTGCGGCAACAGGAATGAGTATGACGTTATAGGCAAAGGCCCAGAAAAGGTTGCCCTTGATAATTGCTAGCGTGCGGCGCGAGAGCCGAATGGCATCAGCAGCGCAGCGTAGATCGCCGTTCATCAGGGTGATATCAGAGGCTTCAATTGCCACGTCGGTACCCGCGCCCATGGCGAGCCCAAGGTCCGCCTGGGCAAGGGCGGCGGCGTCGTTAATGCCGTCGCCGACCATCGCCACGGTACGCCCGGAGCGTTGCAGTTCCTTGATGCTATCTACCTTGTCCTCCGGCAGTACCTCGGCGCTGACGCCTTCTATTCCTACCTCGGCCGCCACGGCGTGGGCGGCTCCAGCGTTATCACCGGTTAGCAGGTAAGGGGTGAGCCCAAGCTCTTTCATCTGTGCCACTGCGGCGGCAGAGCTGGGCTTGATGGTATCGCGGACCTCAATGATTCCGGCAGGTTGGCCGTCCACGGAGACAACCACCGGCGTGGCACCAGAGTCTTGTGCCTCGCGGAATGGTGCTTCTAAGTCCCCCAAGGGGCCTTGCGGCTTGCCGACACCCACTCGGACCCCCTCTACAGTTCCTTCCACGCCGCCCGGAACTACTGCGAATTCGGTAGCCGGTTCCACGCTGCATTCCTGGGCAATGGCACGGGCGATGGGGTGTTCGGAATTGTGCTCGACGGCCGCGGCCAGCTCGAGCACGTCACCGTGGACGGCGGTAACGGACATCTCTCCAGCCGTGACCGTGCCGGTTTTATCCATCACAATGGTGTCGATTTGGCGCGTAGACTCCAAGATTTCCGGGCCTTTAATGACAAGCCCGAGCTGTGCGCCGCGGCCGGTGCCGACGAGAATCGCGGTGGGCGTCGCCAAGCCCATCGCGCATGGGCAGGCCACAATGAGAACGGATACGGCGGCGATAAAGGCCGGGGCTACCCCGCCGAAGAAGAGGTGAACAATCAGCGTAAGCGCAGCTACCGCAATCACCACAGGGACGAAGACCTGCGCGATGCGGTCCACGAGGCGCTGCACTGGTGCCTTGGAGGTTTGGGCATCTGTGACGAGCTGGGCCATCTGGGCCAGTACCGTATCCTCGCCCACCTTGGTGGCTCGCACCTCAATGCGGCCCGAAGCGTTGATGGTTGCACCAGTGACCGCATCGCCGGTACTCACCTCAACGGGTACTGGCTCGCCGGTAATCATGGACGTATCGACGGCCGAGTTGCCCGCCTTCACGATGCCATCGGTGGCGATCTTTTCGCCTGGGCGAACTACGAAGACATCGCCTACCTGCAGCTGTGCAATAGGGATGCGCCGCTCGCCCTGTGCGGTAAGTACCGAGGCTTCCTTAGCTCCTAAGGAGAGCAGCTCCCGCAGCGCCTCCGAAGACTGGCCTTTGGCCCGCGCCTCGAACCAGCGGCCGAGCAGCAGGAACGTAATGACCATGCCTACGGATTCAAAATAGATGTGGTCCATTTGTGCCGCGTTTGCATCCAGCGACATGTGCATCTTCATGCCCGGCTCGCCCGCGTTGCCGACAAACAGTGCCCACAGCGACCAGAAGTAGGCCGCCGAAGTTCCCATGGTGATGAGCGTGTCCATGGTGAAAGAACCGTGCTTAAGGTTCGTCCACGTGGCGGTGTGGAAAGGTGCGCCACCAAAGATGTAGACGATGGTAGCGATGATGGCGCAGGCCCACTGCCAATTGGGAAATTGCAGGGCCGGCGACATCGATACCACCATGAGCGGCAGCGATAAAGCTCCGGCGACAATGGTGCGGCGCAGCAACGCGTCGCCATCATCCTTCTTAGGCTGGGGATCCTCCGCCTTCGTCTCGGCCATGTCGAAAGCGCCGTAACCTGCGCCCTCAACCACCGAAATGAGCTCCTGCGGGCTAACCGTCTGGGAGTCATACTCGATGGCCGCTGCCTCGGTGGCAAAGTTGACGCTGGCGCTTACCCCGTCAAGCTTGTTGAGTTTGCGCTCGACGCGGGAGGAGCAGGAAGTGCACGTCATGCCCGTGACGCCAAGGTCCAAGTGGGACATGGCGGTGCCTACTTCAACGTGTAGCCGGCCTCAGTTACAGCGGCCGCTACCTGTTCATCGGTGAAATCGGTGCCACTAACCGTAACCGCGCCGGTGGTGTGGTCTGCAGTGACTTCGCTAACGCCGGAGATTTCGCCGACTTCTTCCTTTACTGACATTTCGCAATGTCCGCAGGTCATGCCCTCTACGGTGTAGTTTTTGGTGCTCATAATGATCCTTCCTTTGGGTTGATTTCTGTACCGATTTTATACCCCCTAGGGGTATGTGACAAGGATGATTCAGGTACGTTGGGGAAATAAAGCGATACGTAAAGGAGTTAGATCAAGCATGGCTACTATCGATGTCACCGAAGAAAACTTTGAAGAAACCGTTACCGGCGAAGGCATTACGCTCGTAGACGCTTGGGCCGATTGGTGCGGACCTTGCAAGCGCTTTGCGCCGGTTTTTGAAAAGGCCTCCGAAGAGCACACGGATGCTACCTTTGCCAAGCTGGATACCGAGGCTAACCAAGGCCTCGCATCCGCACTGGAGATTCAGTCCATTCCAACGCTGATGATTTTCCGCGATGGCATCTTGGTATTCCGTGAGGCTGGCGCGCTGCCCCCTGCAGCATTGGAAGACCTACTCAAGCAGGTTAAGGAACTCGACATGGCAGAGGTCCGCCGCCAGGTAGAAGAGCAAAATGCGCAGGGCTAATACCTACTAGCTTCCTCGGCGCTTTCTGGTGAGTATCGCTAAACTCGCTAGAAAGCGTCTTTTTTATTTCCAAAGGAGAAGATAATGGCTAACCCTTTCAGCAAAGGTTGGAAGTACATGATGAGTTCCTTCGATCAGAAGATTGATGAGAACGCTGATCCGAAGGTGCAGATCCAGCAGGCTGTTCAGGCATCCAAGGAGCAGCACCAGCAGATTTCTGAGCACGCCGCAGAAATCATCGGCCATAAGTCTCAGCTGGAAATGCAGATGGACCGCCTGGTGAAGTCCCAGCAGGACTACCAATCTCAAACCCAGCGTGCATTGGAACTGGCAGATGCGGCGGAGGATCCGCAAAAGGCTGCCGAATATAACCAGGCTGCGGAAGTTGTTGCTTCTCAGCTGGTTGCAGTGGAGCAGGAACTGGAAGACGTCAAGCAGCAGTACGCTGCCGCAGAGCAAGCTGCCGCGCAGGCCAAGAGCCAGCAGCAGCAGTCTGAGGCGCGCTTGAAGGAGCAGCTAGCCCAGGTTAGCCAGCTGGAGGCTCAAGCGGATCAAGCAGCGATGCAAGAAAAGAACGCTCAGGCCATTGAATCCATGAATCAGCTAAACCCGGATGATTCCGTGCCTACTCTTGATTCTGTGCGCGCCAAGATTGAAAAGCGCTACGCCGATGCCTTGGGCGCGCAAGAATTGCAGCATGCTACCGGCGGTGATCGCATTAGTGAGATTAAAGCCGCCGGCAATGACATGAAGGCGACTGCGCGCCTTGATGCCATCCGGGCGGATATTAAGAAGAAGAAAGAGCTCGAGTCCGGCGATTAATTCTGCCGGCGAACGTTAATTAAAACCCCACGAATCCCCGAGTGGAAACCATCGCGTAAATTCACGCGCTGGGTTTCGGTCAGGGTGTATTCGTGCAGGGTTTCGCAGGCAAATTGCAGTAATGGGCGGTCGATCTCTGGGGGAAGCCCGCCGCCCGAAAGCAGGTGTGCCTGGTCGCGCTGTTCGGTGCTAGCAGCGTTATCGAACCACCAGGAGGCGTATTGCTGGCCCACGTCGAAGGGGGACTGGAATCCAGCCGAGCTCCACACTTCTTCTGGCAGCGGAACATATTTAGAGCGCAGTTTGCGGCGAGGAGCCATCATGGATGGCTTTGGTGCTGGTTTCTCCGCGGGAGAGTCCTCCTCGGCGGGGGAATCCTCTGCAGCATCCACCTTGGGCGGAGCCGGCTTGGGCGTTGGGGCCGGGGTGGGCTTTTCGGTAGCACCGAAGGCTGCTTCCACCTCTGAGGGCTCGCCGCATTCGTCCGGCTCCGGCATTTCCTCGCTGTCCTTGTGCGCGTTTTCGCGCACCACTGGCGGAAGCGGGCCTTCCAATACCTGCAATTCCATAGCATCGGCGAAGTCCTCGCGCGGGTCCAAAATGGTGGTGGAATCGCACGCATGGCGCAGGGCGGAGGACATGGAGTCCCAGCCAAATCCATAAAGATGCACGCGGATGCCATTGTCCACGGCTGCCTGGGCACCGGGAATCATGTCTGCATCGCCGCTGACGAGAACAAAATCAGTGAATTGACCCTTCATGGCGGCGATGACCATATCCGCCACCAACCGGGTATCCACGGCCTTTTGGGTGCGGCGCTCACCCCACTCGATGAGCTGGCCAGTGCGTAGTTGTACGCCTTCGCAGGTGCGCAACGCCCGTTGGTAGCGGTGCGGGCCGGTATCGGGAATGCCGTCATACCAGTATTGGCGTTGGATCGGGGTTCCCAGTTGGTTCTCGATCATCCCGCCCATCGTGCTGACCACCTCGGGTAGATCGATTTCTAGTTGCGCGCGAGCTCCGGTGTCCCATGAGTTATAAAAGCTTGCGAGCAAGTATGAGGTATCGACAAAGACAAGTGTGCGTTCAAGCATGGCTCCTAAGTTCCGTTCTAATTGTTCTAAATAAAATTCTTTGTGGTTTCCAGTGTGCCCCATTAGTCACAAAACGTCGATAACCTTGGACAAAATCCCAGCGCAGTAGGGGCAAAAAAGTTTTCTCTTCGGAAGTATTGCAGCGGTGGACTGTTGCCGATATGGTTGGTTACACAAGTAGCTAACCAACGAACCGAGGGTTAATGGATAATTCCACCCAACCACTCTTCCGCCAGATTGCTTCCTTGGTGGAAGACGCCATTGTGGACGGAACCCTGGGCGAGGGGGACCGGGCTCCGTCCACTAATGAGCTTGCTGACTTCCACAACATCAACCCGGCCACCGCTCGCAAGGGGATAAGCCTCCTAGTGGATATTGGTGTGCTGGATAAGCGTCGCGGCATCGGCATGTTTGTCGCAGACGGTGCCCTGGCGAAAATCCGCGAGCGCCGCAGGGCCGATTTTGCGGCGGAATACATGGCCCCGCTTGTGGATGAAGCTGTGCGGCTGGGGTACCACCGCGCCCAACTCCATGACCTATTTGATCGCGTTGCAGAAAGCCGAGGAATGTACTCATGATTAAGACACGAGATTTCACCTTTGCCGATGGCCTGACGCACGGCCTAGTTGGCCCCAACGGCATAGGCAAAACCACGCTCCTGCGCAAGATCGCCGGCCAAATCCAATCAGGCGGGATAACGGTCTTCGGGGAGAACCCTTTTGATAATCAATCGGTTCTCAACCGAGTCATTTTGATGGGGATTGATAACCCGCTACCGGATTCCTGGGGCATCGGAAAGCTGGGCGTCATAGGAAAGGCACGGTGGCCGCGATGGGACGATGAGCGGTTTAATGAGCTGCTGGTTCGCTTTGATGTTCCGGCCAAGGCTTATTCTTCCCTTTCCCGCGGGCAAAAGTCTGCGGTGGGCTTCATCTTCGCCGTTGCATCTGGCTGCGAAGTCATGCTTCTCGACGAACCCTATCTCGGCCTCGATGCACAGCGCCGGGAGCTCTTTTATCAGGTGCTGCGAGAGGAACACGGCCGCACCATGGTCATTTCCACCCATCACCTCAATGAGGTGGCGGGCCTTCTCGATACCGTTTCTCTCATGGGAGATAATCCAATTTCCGGTCCAATCGATGACTTCATCGAGGGGATTCTGGAGCTCACTGGTCCATCCGAGTCTCTCACCGCAGCGGCCGAGGAGCTGGGCCTTCCTGAGCTGACTAGGACAACCACGTCCTTAGGGGATCGCGTGCTTATCGACGCCCGCTCCGCCTCCACCGATCCCATTTTCCGCATTGCCCAGGCCTACGGCCTGCGTGTCAATGAGGTCTCTTTAGAGCGTGCGGTGCTGGCATTAGAGGAGAGAGCATGAAACTACTGTGGTACCTAGGCGATTGGTGGCTCTGGGCCTTTTTCCTGTTCGCATTATTGGTCATGCCAGTCATGGCAGAGGGAACATGGAGCGTGCTCCCCGTAATCGCTTCCTTGGGGCTCGTGCTCTCCCTAAAGCCTGATTTTCAGAAATATGAACTAGTGGGCTTGGGATCGAAAATCTGGAACGAACATCGTCGCATTCTCGTCGCGCTACTCGCACTAGCGGCAGCCGTGGGCGCTCTCACTGTGCAGCTGTGGTGGGCATTGCCTGTTTATGCAGTCGCGACGCTATGGGCCATGTATCGCAGCGCCACTCCGAAACGCTCCGGGTACACCACTGTTGGCGTGCAACCTTCGAGCGGATTTGGTTGGTTCCCCCGCACCTTGGCCGGGCAAACGATCTATCGCCCGCAGGCCAAAGCTTGGTGTGGGGCGTGTTTGGCGCAGATGATTGGCTTAGTTCTCTACCAGTATGAGGACGCGGCTTCAGTGCTCGAATTCCTCGGCATCTTCATCTGGGTACTGACTGTTGTGCTGCTCGGGGCGGTCTTGGGCAGCTTAAGAAAATCCCTCCGCGAATACACGGTTATGGGAGGAAGTCGTAGAGATTGGGCCCTGCATACTGCAGTGCTCGGCCTGATACCTGTCCTCGCAGCCATCAGTATCAGCGCAGCACTGACGAATGACAGTGAACTCGTTACGGCCATCGCATTGCTTAGTGCGACCTGTGCCCCGGTTTTGGTCACGCTGGAATTTCTGGGAAAGAAGAACTGGTACCTATTCATCCTCTATGCGGTCCTCATAGCCGGAATAGTCGTCATTTACGTCCAGACCCCCATCCCCGCAATTGCCAAGTTCTTCTTGGCGGTGGCCTTCTATGCAGTATGGGCATTGACCCTCCCCAGCTACATTCGCCGAGCGAATGTTCACGGCGGCGGAATGAGTCGTTGGATGGGCGTATCTTAAAGCTCCCAAAATAGTAATTGTCCTGGGGATTTGTGTTTGTTTGAGTCGCTGTGTAACTTAATACGAGTCAGCGCGACCGACAGCGCCCCACAGGAACAAGAAAGTTCCTGGCTGAAGCGGCGATAGGAAAACAGGCCCTGACAAAATAAATTTTTCGCTCACGACGAGCTACACACGCAAGTGTGTCGTTGTTGTGTGGTGGTGATGTTTGAGAACTCAATAGTGTGCCAATGTACTTTTTATTTTTTGTGTGCATGGTTGTGTGTTGATTGGTTTGTCTGCCAGCAGGCTTAATGGTTTGTTGGTTGGTGTGTGCCGGTTGGGTATGTGGAACACGTACCTTTTTGAATGCTGTTTGGTGTTTCGGCTGCATTGAGATGGATTGGTTGGCATGTGATTGTGTTTACCTTTTTTG
>NZ_JAKRDR010000015.1:0-63471 GCF_022345765.1 Corynebacterium nasorum
ATGTCGCGTGGGTGCAAAATGAGCTCAACGAAACACCCCGACAAATCCTCGGCGGCGCAACCCCACGTGAAATACTTAACGAACTATTCAAGCGTGGCGCATCCACCGCTTGATTCCGCCGATGATGGGGACAGGCTACTCCCGTATCTGGCAGAAGGAAGCGCTGGTGTTTTGTGGGCATTAACCGAGCTCGCAAAGAAACGCAGAATGGTTGCCACCAATGAGCAACTTTCGGGCTTAATAGAAGCCTGTTCCTCAAGGTACTTCGCCACAGCGGGTTTATTTTACGGTCGTGCAGGCTGCTATTGGTCGTTAAAGAGAGCTAATCAGGTTTTCGGCTCTCAAGTGGGAGGGCAATTGCTTCGAAATCAAGAAATACTTTTGAAAAAACAATGCATGGAGATGGACGGAGCTGTCTATTGCCTTGGAGACCGCAATGAAAGGTTCACTCTTGACTTTGCATTTGGAACAGCTGGAGTGCTTCACGCATTTACCAAGGAAATTTGTCAACCGGGGGATTGGATCCCTTTCCCAGAATTAGGAGTAAAGAATGCTTGAGCTTTGTAACTTAGAAATATCGTCGAGGCGAGGAAAGTCACTTGCTTGTATAGACGGACACTTTTCGGAAGGAAGTGTCCACTGGATTCGAGGAAAATCGGGGGCGGGTAAAACTACTCTCCTCAAGACAATCGCTGGGCTTCAACCCCCTTTATCAGGGGAGGTCAAGCTTTGTGAAAAGAGTCTTTGGTCAATTTCGAGACGACAACGTGATGCGCTCAGGGCTCAATCTATGGGCGTAGTGTTCCAGGACGCGGGCTTGATTCCTTGTCTAACCGTAGGAGAAAATCTAGCTTTTGCACGGAGTCTTTCTGGTGTTTCATCAATCTCGACGGACGGCAGTTCTCTGCTTACGAATTTCGGGATTGCTGAGGTATCTGATTGTTTACCTAGCGAGCTCTCCGGGGGCCAGCGCCAGCGTGCAGCCGTTGCAGCAGCGCTATCTAAACAACCTCGACTTATTCTTGCAGACGAACCGACTAGCGCACTTGACGAGGAAAACGCATATATTGTCCTGAATCGCCTTGCGCAATATGCTCAATCTGGTCAAGCAATTGCTTTGATAGTTTCCCACGATGAACGCGTTGCTGAGTTTGCTGATTGCAGTCTTGAAATTGGGGGTTCTCTGTGAATTATCGCTCGTTGGCATCGAAGATTCGAAAGGACACGACCGTGGAGAGTGTCCCATTTCTTTCAACTTGTTTCATCCTTACTTTTTTTATCGCCTTATTGATCTCAACTGTAGGGGCGAAGGAAGTTACTGAGTCGTTATCGATGGGCCTGATGTATTCGGCTGTCGTTTCTCTGGTCCCATTCAGTTTAGCGCTTAAGTATTGTATTAGGCACGTCATTATGGGGAGAAGAGCGCACTATAGGGCCCTTCGGCTGTTTGGATTTCCTTTGTCGAAGATTCGCTACGCGTTGGTGTGTGAAACTGTAGTTGTGATTGCATGCTTTTCCTTGGTTAATGCTTTCCTCGTGCCAATGTGTATTCAGCCGCTCTTTTCTTTTATATATTCTGGGGTTAGTATTACTTTGCCTTCTGGCTTCCCGTCACCATTCTTCGTGGCTTTTGTTACGTGGTTAGCTACGTCGGTGCTGGCTATTTTTCCCCTATGGCAAGAAACGGGTTCTCTAGCTGAGTTAAGGGAGAAGCATGTTGATGGAAGCGCAGGCCCAAGTAGTCCACAAGCTTCACAGTTGTTTCATTATCCGTTGGGGATTATTGCTTGTGTGATAGGGATCGCCATCTTTTTCCTTATACCACATGCTGCGCCAGGGAGCCGCTGGCCTCTACTCTTCATCTATGGCATTCCTTTCTTGGTTAGTGCTGCCTCGGTAATTATTTATGCACTAATTCTGTACTTGATTGAGTGTTTTTCGTTACGTCGTCGTGGTTGGACCCCATTCGTGTTGGCTATTCGACTTTTGCGTTCATTCATTCCCACGACGGTTTTGCGGATGGCTTGCATTTTTGTCTTGCTCCCAATAATTCTATTTATTTCGAACGATTCGGCCCTTTTTTCTGCCCGACAGGCATTGGCTGATAATGTTGACGATGTATTTGTGGCGGCTCCGGCCTCTGAGGGGACAGATGGCCTTGCGGAGGTAAGAATGGCTTGTCGAGAGCATTCGAAGGATTGTTTGGGCGTGTTAAATTGGGTCCCTGCTATTGAAGATGCGGGACAGTTTAAGCCTTCCAGCCTGGAAGAAGGGGCTGTTTACACTCTAGTGGAGGATCGAGATGGAACTATCGATTCTTTGGTAAAAAACAAGGACGTAGTCGGTCAAGCGCCTCGATCTCCCTTTGATCAGACTTGGATGCGACCATGGGATCAAACCTTTAACTCTCAGTCGGATCCTGCCTGGCAAAGCGATGAGGGGGGTACGTATTCGGTTGCAATATTTTCGGCCCCTCCCGACATCGGAGTTACTGAGGGAGTATCAGTTGTGAGCGCCAAGCAGTGGGCAGAAAAACTTCCTGATCGGTTGCTTTATGGTCCAAACGGTACGGGTACTAGCGAGTTTATACCGCTATTTGCTTATGTGATTGTTGGAGTAGCGGTCCTTATTTTCGGCTTGGCGTTAGCCCAGCAGGGGAGACTCATTCGGTATGCGCGAACAATTTGGGAACAGGGAGTACCAGCCGCTGAAGCCTATCGCATTAGAAAATTGGCTAATTGTGTGCCCTCGGCCTTCGCAGTGTTGCTTTCGCTGGGATCAGCTTGGTTCCTAAGCACGTATATGGATTCTCTAATTGCGCACAGATTGGTGGTGCACTTTCCCTCTCTTCCGTTCGGTCTTATCCTATTCTTGGTAGTCGTTATCGGCTTGGCTGCTATGGGTAGTAATTTTGTGAAGTCGCCAAAAGAAGATATTAGGTAATCGGTCACGTTGCTGAATTCGCAACTAAAGGTCATTGGGGACCACGCCTATTACTATTTCGCCATCGCCTTTGGTTGCATAGTTAACTGTCAAGCTGTATCGCGTGAGGTTAGGTTTATAGGCATTTGTCGAAGCGGTCGGGGTAGGCCACAACCATTTGGTTGATGGCCTGTTTCCGGCCGGAAACTCGGGCTCTTTCCATGAGTCTGCCGGCTGTCGCTGAGACTCGTTTGCCTTGTTTCGCCCGCTTTGGAGCTCGTTTGTCTTCGATGTTGCGGATCATCAGCCACAGCGTCTTGAGTGCTGATTCATCGTTGGTGAACTGCACCCTGTTTCGGGGGCTTCACGCAGTTAATTGTTGAGTAATTCAATCAAATTCGTTGTATAGATTACCTTCCTTGCTGCTGGTGGGAACTGCAGAAATGGTACGAAAACGCTGTCAAGCACCCCGCCAAACCTTGACTGAGCGTGGATACTTTTGAGCTTGTTCAGAGGCTTCAAATTCGTCTAAAGTAGCCATGCTGTGGACTCATCTGCAGCGGTGTAGATATCGCGAAGCGTACGAGAGACGGTTTTGCGGTTCTGATAAGACGCCCATCGGTTAGCTGCGCGAATCAGGTGCACGATACAGGTTTGCGCCATAGAGTTCGGCCAGGTTGCCTCTACTTCTTCTGGCAGTCCTTTAAGCCCGTCACAGCAGACGACAAAGACGTCTTTGACCCCACGGTTGGAAACATTGGAATATACCTGCGCCCAAAATGAAGCGCCTTCTTCTTTGGCAATCCACAACCCGAAATGTGCTTCATGTCGTCGAGGCCCATGCCGATAGCCATGTACGCGGATTTGTTGACTGCTCGGCCGCTGTCGCGGACTTTAATGCGCAACGCATCGAGAAAAATGACCGGGTAGAACTCGTCTAACTGGCGGTTTTGTCAAACCGCGACCTCATCGAGGACGGCATCGGTGACTGCGGAAATCGTCTCATGGGAATTATCAACCCGCATCGCAGTTGCCATATGGTGCTGGATGTCCACAATTGTCATCCCGCCGGCATACAAGCTGACGATCATGTCATCAACGTCAGTCAAACGCCTAGAACCTTTAGGAACCATGGTCGGTAAGAATGTTCCGAACCGATCTCTAGGGACATCGACGATGGCTGGCCCGTAGTCAAAATCCGCGTTCTTTGGATACGATCCGTTAAGGCGATTGTCTGTTCTAGCAGCAGCTTTAGCACTCCTGTCGCCAGGCTCATAGCCTAGGTGGGCATCCATTTCAGCGTTAAGTCCCCTGGTAATCGACGCCTGCAGCATGCCTCGAACTAGGTCAATAGCTTCCGTGGTGGACGTACCGAGGTCATCAATCAGTTTCGCGATGTCAGGGTTAGCAAGAAGCTTCTTTTCAATCGCATCAATCTTGGCCTTATCAGCCGGATCTCGTCTCGCCACAGTAGTCATCCTGGTCCATCTCCTCATGCAGGTTAGGAACCCGCACACAAACGATCAGACACTCTCTGGTGGAACTAGACTAGGCTCCGTCAGAGCTTGGAATATCGAACCTCGGCCGAGGTGGAAACCGAATTGTGGAAGCAGAACCTGCTACAGGGAATAATAGAATTTAAGGCAAATGTCTAGGAGCAAAATCCGGGGCATTTCAATCCCATCCTGCCGTAGGAAGGCGTAGCAGCTTAAACACCAAAAACGAAACAGCCAACAGGGTAAACCCCAGCTAATCCACCTGCGAGGTCGACAAACTATATAGGAATACACCACCCCATTTTTAGTTTTTTATCGTGTAAAAACGGTTTGACCTGCGGATAATCGTTTAAGGCACCACAGTAAATCCGTTTGTTATTGTTCTGTGATAGGCAAAATAGAATGCCAATTACGGGTCTAGAGCTAACGGGCTTCAGCATTGCTCCCAGCAAGTAGCATTATAATAGGTTGTTCGCCTGTAATTCTCCATGCCACCAAGCTCGGAGTTACAGTAATTCTGCGCCGCTCGCGTGCGACTTTCTTTCTTCAGTAGTGGGAGTGGCGTAGCTGGGCTGGAGTTTTCGTGTGCTTGCTTAGTTGGGTTTCACGTTCATTACTCATAGGTGCAGTATATCACTGCAATAGGTGTAACCCGCTGACTGCGAGGTCACCAGCTTTGATATGGGCCAGGATCCTGTCCTCGTCAAGGTAGATCTGGTGCCCATAGCTGTCATACTTCTCGTCCGAAGCCACACTCACCATGCAGCCGATCTCATCACCATCGTCCATGGCGAGGTACACGACCTGGCTGTGGCCATCCGTGTGTCTTCCGGTGGTGAGTACAGCCTGCTCAATGATGATCTCCAGCTGCCATATTCGCACGGAATCGGGTACGTCGTGGCCTTCTAGTGCTAGTAGATCACGGATATAACGCACTGCCACCTCTGTGAAACGCTTGGATACTGTGAGCAAATCGTCTACTGCGTCGGTGCGGGTTTTGGCGAAAAGGTCGAACATTTTGCTCCTAGTTTTTGGTTGTTGAGAGGGTCGGATGTTATGATCCCACATCCCGATCGTGAAAACAACTAAAGTTCTTATTGTGGCCGCCTATCAGTGTGATATACTGGGTCTTGCAGCAGTAATGATGACATTGCAGCATAACTCTCCAGTTTTCTTTACTAACCCCCTAGGCCGGTGTGACCTAGCGGGTTACTTCTATGCGCAAGCGAGCTCTACATTGCCAGGGCGCAGATACCTTGACGTACCTCGACCTCACGTGGCTGCATGAGCGCTGACATGTAGATTTGTCGGACTAAACTCGTTCACAAACCTTCCGCCCGCCCTAACGGCAAAAGGGTTCCACCTCCTATTAGCGTCAGGGTCTGTTATCCACGGATCGTCATAATAATGGGACTCCGGTACTGATCCGAGCCAGCCAGGTAGCCAGTCGAGACCATACGTGTATGCGCTGATCAGGAAGGAACGCAAGCTTAAATTCTTGTACCTATCACGGTGCTCGTACCGGTATGACTTGGCCTCAACCGGCACATTTTTATTGCACAATGGGTTTTCTGCCATGATTGCGGATTTTTCAAGAACTGACGGCTTCTCCCCAAATGTTGGGACGATCATGACCGTGGTCACATCAACCGCCTACGGTTCCTGCGTTTTTCGAGCCGCCCAGTGATGGTGCCACCTATCGCGGCCTCCGTCGCCCTGTATCGTGACCCTATGTACAGCAGATCTCCCGTGGCGTCGTAGTAGCGGTACAGCCATCCGGTGTGCTGGTCTTCGAGAATACTGGGCACGGGGCTGGTGTAAATATAGGGTTTACCTGGGCGGATATGGCTACTGCTCATCAAGATCAGCCCCCATATCCTCCATAGCCTCCAGCTTCTCTCCACCCTCTAGCCACTGCAACTGCTGAGGGCCAAAGCGGTCGAGGATCTTCTGGCGAGCGGCCTCTTTAGCCTCATCGTCAGCAGCCCCGAGCCACAGGTCTCGACCCTCAGCCCACGCGTCGACCATGGACTCGTCGATGTTTTGACCAGGAAATCCACCAACGCCGAAACGGGAGTATCCAAGCTGTGCGTCCACTGCCACTTCGCCCTCGACACCACCGCGGTTTTTTCCAACTTTGATATGCAAGCTAGTGTCGGAGTCTTCCGGATCACGAGATCGCCAGCACAACAACGCGGCATTGGCATCTTGCTCTAGGGAGGCTGGCCCGCGGAAACCGAAAATCGATGGGGTTCCGGACTTGTTAGTGTCACGGTTCATCTGTGAGAGAAGAATCACAACGATTCCCAGGCTTTTGGCGAGTTTCTTGAGCTCACGCGTCACACGACTTAGAGCCTCCAGCTCAGTGAGCCGCGACCCGTTGGTTACTGGCACAAGGCCTGCATAATCTACGACGATGTACTTGATTTTCTCTTTGCGCTGGTAGATACGGGAAACGGCCATGACCTGCTCCAGTGTCAGCGTTTCGTCAAAGACCCAGAACGGTTGTTGGGACAACTTCTGGGCTACGCTCTTTGCCCCCTCTCGTTCCTGCAGGCTAAGCTGCTTTTTTCGCAGTTTTGCGTATGGGATATTGCCGGTCGCGGAAATCAGCTTTTCCGTTAGTTCCGTTACATCCATTTCATACGAGAAGAAGCACCCAGGCACGGACCTAGCGGCATTGCGTCGCATAAAGTCCATGGCGAGCGTCGTCTTACCGGCACCCGGCGCGGCACCTATGACAACAAGATTACCTGGTTTGAGGCCACCAAAAAACAGTTCGTCCAGTGGGGGGATGTGGAACTTAAGGCCACGTGTATCGTCCTCATATGACGCTTCCCACGCGTCCATGGCCTGCGAGGCGTTGTAGCCAGTTTTCTGCTGGTCAGCTTCTGTTTCTTCGACGTCGGAGAGGAGGGTGGCGAGTGTGTCGTCCACTTCGCGAGTGGGGTCTAGTAGGTCTTCGCGTGCTTGTTTGAAGGTTTTTGCGTAGCGTCGGCGTTTCCCCTCGTTGGCTACGATGTCACACAAAGACTGTAACGTTCCGAGGTCAGTGGCCTGCGACGCGTAATCCCGTAGGTGGGCGGGTAGGTGTGCGTGGACGTCGCCGTAGAGCCTGATTACTTGGTCTTCTACGATTTCGGGGCTGGGCGTTACACCATCGGCGTGTAGTTTTTGTACGGTGGCGTAGATATGGCGGTGCAACCCAGGAGATAACATCCACGGTTCGAGTTCTTCGACGAGTGTGTCGAGACAATCAGGCGAGGTGAGTGCTGCTCCGAGGAGTCGCGTTTCGGCTGTGGTGGTGCTGCTGGTTTCTGGTCCGGATTTTTCTAGGGTAGTGGTGGTGTATAGGGAATCGGAGTAGGTGTCAAAAAAGTCTTCGGTGGGGGTGTCCCATGCGTCGTAGAAGTCTTCCATTTTAATTCTCCAATTCAATGTTGCATTTTTAATGCTGGTGTCATATGATGGAGCCGTAGCCAAAACGGTTGTGTGGTGTGACCCGGCTACGACTCCAACAATTCAATTAAGCCCAAGGATTCTTTTCTGGTTCGTCCTTCCCGTTATCAGAATTCTTCTCCTTCTGGGCCTGATCCCACGGATCATTATCATGCGGTTCGATCCCCTCCGGTGGTGTGGACGGATCGATGCTGGTGGCGGTGGTCTTCGGATCACTGGTAGTAGTGGTGTACAGAGACTCCGACTTTGAGGTCGTGGTGGCCTCCGTCTTCGGGCGAGTCTCAACCGCGGGCAGTGGCTTCCCTTGTTCTTTGGAGGCCTTGACCATAGACGCGTTCACGACGCTGACCGCAGGGTTCTTGAGACTAACGCTGACGTCGTCGGCATTAACGGTGATAGACGTGCGTGGGACCCTGTACTGCTCCGGTGTTTTTCGTCAGTCCATTGGTCAAAGTGCCACGATCCGGACACTGTCACGAGGTCACCTTTTCGCAAGGCGTTGACGATATTGTTCGCCCAGTTACCGCGAGCAAAGGCTGTTACTGCGACCGACGCCGTTTCTTCCCAGGCTGTGATGTTTCCGTTCTGGTCCCTGACCGGGGAGTTTTCCGTGTAGAAAAGAGTTACTTTGGCGAGCGGACGATCGTCATTCTCTTTTTTGGTCGTGATCAGCTCCGGATCTTTGATTAGGAATCCGGTGAATGCTGCTGATAGACGATTGGACATGGTGTGAATCTCCTTAAAAATGGGGGTGGTGAAAAAATTTAGTGGTGTTACTGGTGGTGATTATAGCGTCACTGTGACAAAATCTGGTCTCCGATCAGTCCGAACATCTCACGATCCCCGCAGTCGTATGGATCGTCCCAAAAGCCGTCGTTCTTCTCCGCATACCCCTGTGCATAATATTCATTCGGTGGCGCTAGATCGAACCCGGCGCGGTGGGGGAGTGAGGACCACACGGGTCTCCATTCCCCGTCCTCCCAAACGTCCACGGCGGTGATGGTGGCTCGGTGTCGATAAGCCAGTGTTAGAAAATCTGTTCTACTCTTATCGACCGGGATTGCTAGGCTCAGTGGCCGAACCATTTGCTGCCACGTTGGGGCTCCGCCGTCAGGCCAGTGGTGGTCATAAAAACCGCGCTTTGGGCTGATCAGACCGCGTGTCGCATTGCAACCCAGGAACGCTGGGATTGTCGGCTCGTACTCCTCTTCCCATGTGTCGTCGATGTAGAGTCGCACGGGGCGAAGTAGACACTTTTTCTGGATGATCCACAAGCGTTTCTGCAGGTCCTCGTCGTTTTCGAAAACCAAGAACCCCGTCATCCACTGGCCTGAATCCAACTGCAAGTGCCACTCTGCGGTCCGGTATTTATCCCCGGCTGTGTGTTCAAAATCCCAGGGTGCGGTGCATTTTCCCGGTTGGAGGGCCATGGCGTAGAAACCTTTTCCCTCCACGATATGTTTACGTGCCATACGCAGCTGAGACGCTGATAGCATGGTTTATTCTCCATTCTGATTGATTTAACCCCCTTCTCTGGTACCCGTGTCCACAAGAGTCCTGAAACTCCGTCAGGCGGGACGCTAGGGGTTGATTTTAGACTCTGTAGCCGAGTTGCTCCGACTTACGATCCCGGTGCCACTGGAGCAATTCCTGACGACGCCGGTACTTCGGATCACTCAAAAAGCTCTTCACACGCTCACGAACGTCCCCAAAACGCGGCGGCTTACCAGACCCAGTACCCTCCACCACCAGGGCCTTCAAAGCCTCCTGCCATGCCCACACCGGGTTCGTATCACGCCACACAGCCTCCACCAAAGCCTCGCGCTGCAGCTTCTCCGCAGGACCATCGCCCTCGGGAAGAATTTGCCTGCCCCACTGGGTCTCAATAACCTGCGCAATAAGGGCCACTAGCAGCTCAGACTCTTCCTTGCTCTTCTTAAATTTCGACATTAGTCTTCCTTTCCTGCCTGACGACGAATCGCCCGCTCGATACCGGCCATAAGATCAACCATTTCCTGATCCTTAGCCTCCTTTTTCTTAGCCTTGACCAGCTCTTTCTCCCACTGACCTGTTTTCAAAACACGTTCCAAGCCAGGCCGGAATTTCTCATCACCCTCGAAGTTCTCGGCCACTGCAGCCACGCCTTTCGCGATTTTCTCTGGGTCGTTACCCTCGCTGACCAGCTGAGAATAAATCTCTTTGCAGGTAGAGAGCTTGCCAATGCGGGGATAATCCGATAGGGAGTCCCATGCGGTGTGAAAATTCTCGTCGGAGGTGGTGTCAGGTCGAGAGGATTCCGAAGTTCCAGAATTTTCAGAAGACGAAGAAGAAGACTGGTCTTTATTAGTCTTTAACTTAGTCTTATAGTCTTTATATACATGCACAGAATTTGACCCCATTTGCGCGCAATTTTTGACCGTAGGTGCGTGCAAATTTTGATCGTAGTTACGGTCAGAATCTGTGCGTACAAAATCTGCACGTTCAGAATCTGCACGTTCAGAATCTGCACGCATCCACTTATCAGGATCAGCCTCCACCGTGTATACGGAGATGTACGCATGACCGGATTTCCCACCAGAATGCGCGTACCGAATGACCCCCTTTTCTCTCATGGCATTAGCGTAGCTGCGAACAGTATTGCGGCTGACCTGCAGCGCATTAGCAATATCGTCGTGACTAGCACTAGCCCCAGAGGGGAGGCTGGTTAAGTACAGGAAAACTGCTTTTTCACCGGGGGTCAAGAATCCATCCTGGGCCACAGAGTTGTGGATTTTTACGTAGTTACCTGCTGGAACGTCCTTTACGATTACCTTAGCCACGGTGGGCACCGCCCTTCTTGGCCTGAGCTTCGTGATACTCAGCGATCGGGTACATAGGCCTGCCTGCGTCTTCGTCGTCCTGCACGTACGGGTACAGAGCTCGCCCCAGGGCCTTGATTGCGGCCTCCTCACGTTCGAACATTCTTGTCAATGTGTTCGATTGGGTGACGGATTTTTGACGAAACTCGCGGGCGTGAGTCAGTGCGTCTTGCAGACACTCATGCATCTGGTGGCGCATAAACGGCGTGACGGCCTTGAAAACGTCGTCAATTGTGTCGAATTGTGGGATTGGTGTGGCGTTCGGGTCTGGAATATCACTCAACCGAGTGAATTTTATAGGTGTAGACATTATGATCCTTCCTATGTGGTGTGGTGTGATTTAGAAGATGGGGGTGCCGAAGCTATCGACCAGGGGCTGGAAGGCGGCGGCGTCGCCTCGTGCCTCTAGTTCTCCAAGCTCGTCAACCATGCTGACGGTGGTAGGCACGGCCCCGACCAATTTTGATTTTGGAGACTGCGGCCAGCTGATGGGCCTGAGACCTAGTTGTTCCTTGAAAACCTTCTCTAGCTGGTTCTTCCAGCCGGGTTTTCCCATTTTGATCCGCGGATACACTTTGACGTGTACCTGCAGGACGAGGCCCGGATTTAGCGTTAGGCCTGTGATGCAGTTGTGGTAGTCATAGTGGAGCTGCACGGGGCGGAGGCCGACTTTCTGGGCCCTGGCCCTCCACGCCCTGGCGTCTGACTCGATCGTCATGCTGCGTCCCCCAAGGGTGTGATCCACTCGTCTACTGCGTGCGGTTCTACGAGGATGATTTTCCCAGCTTCGAAGGCCGGGAGTTTTCCTTCTCGTACTGCGCGGCGGATGGTGGTGGTGGAGATTCCGGTGGCGGCGGAGATCTGGGCTGTGGTGAGCAAAACTGAATCTGGGTATTTTTGCTGCATTAGCTGTGATACTGCCATTGTTTTTCCTTTACTTTTGTCCCGGCAGGACCTCGGCTTGGAGCATATCCAGGAACGGGTTCTGGAGCTGCGGGGCGGGATCGTCCTGCGGGTCGGAGTCTTCTTCGTCCTCGTCCTGGGTGTCGATGTGGTGCTCCTCGACCATGGCCCAGTAAGCGTCGAAGCCGGTGTCCTCGTCGGCGTACTTGTCTTTCATGCGGAAGCCCTCTTTCACAATCCAGCGATCTCCGTCGCGGTCGTCTGTGACGCACTCCCATTCGTAGGCCTCTGCGACGATTGCGTCCACGTCGTATTCGTCTGCCCATTCTCCGAGGCCCTCGCGGGTGGACCCTGCGATTTCTTCAAGAGATCCGTAGTAGGTGGTGTTGCTCATTTTCCTTTTCCTTTCTGAGCAGTGGTGGATGTGTGGTGTACCGATTCTGGAATGTTTCCTTCCTGATCGGTATGACTCCATAGTACCAAATATTTGTCGTAGTGCAATACCAGAATCACAAAATGTTGACCTTTATTTTTCAGTATGTGTACACTCAATTAATGTGTCGCCCGGTAAGGGTTGATTTTTACACAAATAAAGTATCGCCATATGTGAGGAGTATCACAAATAACTCATGGAAAAACACGTCGGAAACTCACGCCGTCTGGTAAACGGAAGCCGCGAGGTCACGCTGTTACACATCAGACAATTCTGTTACCCCTATCGAGCTGTTACCCAAGAAGATATAGCTTCTGACCTGCACATATCCAGGGCACAGCTCATTAATCGACTCCGCTCAGGGTTCACTGCGGGAGAGGTCATTGAGCTTGCAGAGGTGACCGAGTCGGACCCGGTATCACACCTTGTGTCTTTTGGCTTTATTACAGAAGAGCAGGTCAGCGGGTATGCTAAGAGGAAACTTACCCCCGAACAGGGGGTAGATATTCGTCTGGCCGATGCCTACGCCTCAAAAATCACTACCGCCGCGGTGAAACTCTCCAATGTTTTGCGTGGCTTGGACCCCGACGCTGACCATTTTGACGAACCGTTCTAAGGGCGACAATTGGCTTCTATCAGCGAATACAAAACCAAAAATGGACTCCGGTACCGCGTGTTGTGGCGTGATCCGGAGAGTCAGAAACAGCGTACAAAGCGGGGTTTTTCTAGCGCACGATCCGCACAAGTGTGGGCCGCGAAAATGCTCGTTGACCAGGTGGAAGGCTCGTGGGTGGACCCGCAGAGGGGCAGGACTCCTATGTCTACCATCATTGCTGCGTGGCACGAGGCCAAGTCCTTATCTTGGGCTGAGTCTTCTGCTCGTAGCAACGGCACGTACATCCGACACCGGATCACCCCGCGGTGGGGGAACTCGGCTGTGGGGAAACTCAGCAGGTCAGGTGTGCAGGAGTGGGTGAATTCCCTGTATGCGGAGGACGGGTTATCCGGAAAAACTGTACGGATTATTTATGGATTATTTTCCGCGATCCTGGAGTACGCCGTTCAAGAAGGGTATATCCCCAAATCACCCTGCCAGGGGATTGTGCTGCCCAAGAAAAACCCTCCCCGAAAAGTGTATTTGACCGTTTCCCAGGTTAAACGGCTCGCTGACGAGTGTTCTCGGCACGGGGATGCGGTTCGAGTATTAGCCACCACAGGGCTGCGTTTCGGTGAGCTGGCTGGCCTTACCCCTGAGGACGTCAGTTTTAATACTCGCAGGCTGGTTGTCCGGCGTTCTGCCACTACCGTGGGTGGGAAAATCGTCGTCGGTCCACCAAAAACACGCAAAACCCGTACTGTGGCGTTTTCTGATGTGGTGGCCGACGATCTTAGGGCACGTGTAGCAGCTGTGGGACCAGGGGAGTATCTTTTCCACAGCCCTGGAGACCCGACTACTCCCATGCGTCTTCCGAGCTCAGGATCATGGTTCACGGAGGCTGTGGCGCGTCTACAGGCCGAAGACCCGTCGTTCCCACACATCACCCCACATGGACTCCGGCACACCGCGGCGTCTCTACTGATTAGTGCGGGGGCAACCGTTTTGGTGGTGAGCCGTCAGTTGGGGCACGAGGACGCGGCTATGACACTAAATACTTATGCTGACCTCTTTGACGATGATTTAGGGTCTGTGTCTGCGAAAATGTCTGATTTGTGGGCCTGATTCCGTGACAACATCTGACAACATTTTCTGATCGCAATGATCGTTATGATCGCAATGACTGCTGTTTCGTAACAAGAAGAAACAACCCTCTACCAGGAGGTTCCCGGTCAGAGGGTTGTTACGAAAAGTGCCCCTGGTGAGACTCGAACTCACACTGGACGGGTTTTGAATCCGTTGCCTCTGCCAATTGGGCTACAGGGGCGCACAGTGCCAAGGCTTGCTGCCTGTGACTGTGAAAATAGTAGCGCAGGGACTAGGGGAATTCCTAATTGGGTAGGGGAAGCGGGGGAATGCCCACGTCATCCAATAAATGTGCACCGGGGTGTTCGTATATCGGCTCGCTTCTCTAGGATGGGGCAGGTGACTACTAAACAGCCTCGACTTCTGCTCATTGACGGCCACTCTATGGCCTTTCGTGCCTTCTACGCCCTGCCGGTGGATAACTTTTCTACCTCGGGCGGCCAGCACACCAATGCCGTATATGGCTTTCTATCGATGCTTTCCAATATCGTGGCGGAGGAGAAGCCCGATGCCATCGCGGTGGCATTCGATGTAGGGCGAAAGACCTTCCGCACCGAAATGTTCCCGGACTACAAGGCGCAGCGTGAAGCCGCGCCGGAGGAATTTAAGGGCCAAGTTGACATCATCCGCGAGGTGCTCGAGGTGCTGGGGATTACCACCCTCTCCCGCGAGAACTTCGAGGCCGACGACATCCTCGCCACGCTGGCGACCGAGGCGCAGGCTTATGAGACCCTCATCGTCACCGGTGACCGCGATTACCTGCAATTGGTAAACGATTCCACTACGGTGCTTTATCCCATGAAGGGCGTATCCACTCTCCACCGCTTTACGCCCGCCGCGGTGGAAGAGAAGTATGGTCTCACACCTGCGCAGTACCCAGATTTTGCTGCATTGCGCGGTGATCCGTCCGATAATTTGCCGGGCATTCCCAAGGTGGGCGAGAAGACGGCGACTAAGTGGATTGTTAAATACGGGGACTTGGCATCACTGGTTGAGCACGCCGAAGAAATCAAGGGCGTGGTGGGCAATAATTTCCGCGAGCGCATCGATCAGGTGCAGATGAATCGCAAGCTCACCCAAATGATCACGGATATGGACCTAGAGGTTGGCCCTGACGATCTGGCTTTCCAGGAGGCGAAGGTTGCGGACGTTGCCGCTAAGTTCGATGACCTCGAGTTTGGCACCAACCTGCGCGATCGCGTACTGGCCGCCATTCCCAATGACGGCGCTGAGGCAGCGGAGCAGACCGAGGAAATCCAAGAGTTAGAGACAGTCATCGACGATGAGCCATTGTCCCAGTGGCTGCCAGGCCGAGAGCATGTTGCGGTCTATGTCCAAGGCGAGGGAAACCCAGGACAGGGCGATGCTTCTGCCATTGCCTTCGTAGACCAGGAACGCCACGGGCTGCAAGTGGAGTTGGGCGACCTTTCTGCCGCGGACGATAAGGCCCTAGCGCAGTGGCTGGCCTCCGATGCGCCGAAGTATTTCCACGAGGCGAAGGCCGCCTTCCATATGCTTGCCGGTCGGGGTATTGAGCTAGCCGGCATTGCCCACGACACGGCCATTGCCGCCTACCTGCTGCGGCCCGGTCAACGCACTTACGCGCTTGCCGACGTCTACCAACGCCACCTCCAAAAGACCCTCGGCGCCGCCACGGAGCAGCTTTCCCTGTTGGATGATTCCACCTTGGTGGACCAAGCCGCAGCCATTATGGAATTGGCGGAAAGGCTCACTGCAGAGCTCCAAGAGATTGATTCTTTCGAACTTTATACCGACTTGGAGCTGCCCCTGGTGACCATTTTGGCGCGCATGGAAGCTACCGGCATTGCTGTTGACGTAGACATTCTCGAAACACAAAAGGATGCCTTCGTAGAGCAGGTCGCCGAACAAGAGCGTGCCGCCCGCGAGCTTGCCGGTGACGATAAGCTCAACCTCAACTCACCCAAGCAGCTACAAACCGTACTCTTTGAGACTTTTGATCTGCCCAAGACCAAGAAGACAAAGACCGGCTATTCTACCGCGGCTAAGGAGATTGAACAGCTCGCGGTTAAGAATCCCCACCCATTCTTAGACCACCTTTTGGCTCACCGTGAGTACCAAAAGATGAAAACCACCCTCGAAGGTCTAATCAAGACCGTGCAGCCGGACGGTCGCATCCACACCACGTTTAATCAGACAGTGACGTCGACTGGCCGCTTGTCCTCGACGGAGCCAAATCTGCAGAATATCCCGGTGCGCACCGAAGCTGGGCGACAGATTCGCTCCGCGTTTATCGTAGGCGAGGGCTACGAAGAACTCATGACCGCGGACTATTCGCAGATTGAGATGCGTGTGATGGCACACCTCTCGGCAGATCCCGGGCTTATCGAGGCCTATAAGGACGGCGAAGACCTGCATAACTACGTCGGCTCCCGAGTCTTCGACGTCCCCGTCGACCAAGTCACGCCGGAGCTGCGCCGCCGCGTTAAGGCAATGTCTTATGGTTTGGTCTATGGCCTGTCCGCCTTCGGCCTATCCCAGCAATTGGGCATCCCGGCTGGGGAAGCGAAGTCCATCATGGAAAGCTACTTCGAGCGTTTTGGCGGGGTAAAGAAATACCTCGATGAAGTTGTGGTCCAGGCGCGTAAGGATGGGTATACAGCCACCCTCTTCGGCCGCCGCCGCTACTTGCCCGAGCTCAACTCCGATAACCGCCTAGCGCGCGAGAACGCAGAGCGAGCCGCATTAAATGCACCGATTCAAGGTACCGCGGCAGACATTATCAAGGTGGCAATGATTCGCGTTGACCGCGCATTGCAGGGCATGAAGTCCCGCGTGCTGCTACAGGTCCACGATGAATTGGTAGTTGAGGTCGCTCCTGGCGAGGCTGACCAGGTACGTGAAATTCTCGAGCGGGAGATGGACTCTGCTATCGAGCTCAACGTGCCGCTGGAGGTCTCCGCTGGTTCAGGCAAGGATTGGGATGCCGCAGCCCACTAGCGCAGCTTCTTTCTCTCGCCGAGAAAAGGCGCGCCTTAGGCTTGCCTCGCAAGGCTTAACCGTTCAGCGGTGGGAGAGTGCGGAGGAAGTGATCCGGGCTTTCGGCGTTATGCAAGGCCAAGACCTGCACTCCGTGCGCCGATCGCTGGCCTTGCGGGCGCAAGACCACTCAGATGCCGGAAATATTGTGCGTGGGTATCCCATGCGTCATACGCTTTTTGCGGCTTCTGTCAAGGACATAGGCTGGATAACTGAACTCTGTGCTAAACGGCGCAAGGGCGACGCAGAGTTAGTGGCAAAGGTAAACAAGCTCATTGATCGTCCGCTTTCGCGTGCCGAGCTGAAAGAACGTGCTGCCACAGCGTTGCCGGGTGTGCCTTTCTGGCACGTTGTGCGTGTAGCAATGGAAGGCGGTCACGCCGTTTACTCCGGAGCTGATCAGCTGATTACACCGGTCGATTTGCCGGGGTTAGAGGAGATTTACAACGGCGACAAAGTCGCCGCTACCACAGAGTTGATGACTCGGTATTTTCGCACTCATGGCCAAGTCACGTTGGGGGACTTTGCTTGGTGGACAAAGCTACCGCAAAAACTAATTAGACCAGCGGCTGAAAACCTCCCGCCGGACATTGTGCGGTGTGGAGAAGAATCCCCGGACTTTGTCTCGATAGAGGTAATTGATATGGCCGAAGCACGAAAGAAGCGCTCGGTGCTCTTATTGGGAGCCTTCGACGAGTACATCCTGGGATACCGAGATCGGTCATTTGCGATGACTTCAGAAGTTCACGAGATACTTGCCCCTGGAAACCGCGGTGTATTTCGCCGCGCCATTGTGGTGGACGGCCAGGTTCGTGGGACGTGGAATAAACAAGCTATCGAGAATCTGGGTATCCCCGGCTACGCCGAGCCCAAAGTTCAGAAGTTGTGGCGAACTGCGCAATAAGTTTTTAGGTAGCCTTCTCTGTGCGGAAAAATTATGCGTGCACATGGAGAAACTAGGAAGGGAAATACTGCGCAGTGACTCTGGAAGAGAAAATAAATAAATGGAATCTCCGCTTTTTTGAAAGTTTGTGGGCCATGCAAGTGAATTTCCTTGCAGCCGATATCAATGACCTCGGGCTAGACCAATTCCTTGAAGAGCATAGGGCCTATGGAATCGGGTATGGACTCTTCGCAGTAGCGTATTTTGTGGCAGCCATGAGCATCGCCCGTGTGGCGCCAAACCCTAAGGTCAGGAGATTAACGGCCGCTGGGGTGATGGTCGTTTCCACGGCGCTTGCGTTCCTCTTTCCATCCGAGTGGATGTTTGCTGCGTTGGTTATTTTCGCCCTTGTTTATTACCTCTGGCCACGAAAAGAAGGCGTGTCTATCTGAGGTCGGCGCTCCACCAGGCAATTGGCCAGCATATCGAAGGGAGTTTGGCCAAAAGCGAGCATGCTGATGCTTAAAATTGCCAGTAGCAGGGGCATAACACCCGACCAACCTGAAAGCGTCAGCATTGTTAGCAATAGCCAGGAGTTTCGCAGGCAAGCGGTGAAAAATCCTGGGTGGGTGGCAATGATTTCTAGCTGGAGGGACCACTTACCTAGCGAGGTGGATTTCGCGGCTTCCACCCATACCCGATAGACGTAAAAGACCACGGCGGCGGCAATGGCATTATAGAGTTCTAAGGTCTCTCCAGTAAGCGGATGGTCGGCTGCCGCATTTACTACCCACCGCACCACCATGACGATGGCAGCGGCTAGGAAACTGTCAATCCACCAGGCAATGCCACGTCGTATCAATAAGCCAATCCGGTCCAAAACCATGCCCATAGGTTAGCGGGAATTGCTGCAGACGAAAATAATCGTGCCGGGAAAGATTTCGCCGCGCTCCGGAGACCATTGGCCCCAGGTGATCCTAAGGTCTTGCGGCCACTCGGGTTCAATTATGTCCTCGATAAGGAACGGGCCTTTACTCTGCAGGGCCTGGAACCAATCGGCGATGGTGCGATGAAACTCCGCATACGTGAGGTTGCCATCGCGGTCTTGTTCCAGATAGGCGCGGTCGAAGTAGCTAATATCAGCCGTTAAATCGGTAGGATCATCGGGGAAGATCCAGCGCATGGGATGGGTGACTGAGAGGACAAAACGACCGCCTGGTTTAAGAACCCGGGAGACCTCCTGTAGCGCTAAGTCGAGATTAGCGAGGAAGGGAAAAGCGCCGAACGCAGAGAAAGCAGCGTCGAAGGACTCTGTAGCATAGGGTAGCGACAGCGCATCGGCTTGCGTCAAGGGAAGTGCACCAGCAGCGTGGTTGAGCATGCCGCGAGAGATATCGAAGCCAGTGGCAAAGCGGGCACGCGTTTGGAGCCACTCGGTGCACGGTGCGGACCCGCAGCCAATTTCGAGGACGGAAGAATCCGAGACGTCGCCAAGCAGGTGCACTTGGTCCTCATGGAGCATCTCTGGGCACCAATAGAAGGAAGAAAGATAGTCGGGGTGCTCGGCATGGTAGCTAGCGGCGTCGCCATCCCAGTAGACCTGATTTGCTTGTGATGGGGAAATCACGGTGGGGGAAGAACTCCTTGGAGAAAAAGTTGCGTCTTGTATTTGCCCTTTAAGCTGGACAGATGTAGGGTTGAACGGGCGTGTCTATGCCACGGGTTGTTCTAAGCCGTTGTAGGAAGGCTTTAAGCAATCACGAGGCGGGATCGAATACTTTTCTTTTGCTGCTTTGGGCAGCTTAGCAAGCTTTTTTCGAGAGACGCGCAGTTGTCCAATTTCGATTTCCTACATTTATTCGGAGCATTTCTTAATATGCCATCTTCTAACACCCCGCAGGTTGCGATCAACGATATCGGAACCGCAGAGGACTTCCTCGCAGCTGTAGATGCCACCATCAAGTACTTCAACGATGGTGACATTGTCGAGGGCACCGTCGTCAAGGTTGACCACGACGAGGTACTGCTGGACATTGGATACAAGACCGAAGGCGTTATCCCTTCTCGCGAGCTGTCCATCAAGCACGACGTCAACCCAGATGAGGTTGTCGAGGTCGGCGATGAGGTTGACGCACTTGTTCTCACCAAGGAGGACAAGGAAGGTCGCTTGATCCTGTCCAAGAAGCGTGCGCAGTACGAGCGCGCTTGGGGCGCCATCGAGGAGCTGCAGGCCAAGGAAGAGCCTGTCACCGGTACCGTTATCGAGGTTGTCAAGGGCGGCCTCATTCTGGACATCGGCCTGCGTGGCTTCCTGCCTGCATCTCTGGTTGAGATGCGTCGCGTCCGCGACCTGGAGCCGTACATCGGCCAGGAGCTGGAAGCAAAGATCATCGAGCTGGACAAGCAGCGCAACAACGTTGTCCTGTCCCGCCGTGCATACCTGGAGCAGACCCAGTCCGAGGTTCGTTCCGAGTTCCTGCACCAGCTGCAGAAGGGTCAGGTCCGCAAGGGCGTTGTTTCTTCCATCGTCAACTTCGGTGCCTTCGTCGATCTCGGCGGAGTCGACGGCCTGGTTCACGTTTCCGAGCTGTCCTGGAAGCACATCGATCACCCATCTGAGGTTGTCACCGTTGGTGACGAGGTAACCGTTGAGGTTCTCGACGTTGATCTGGATCGTGAGCGCGTTTCCCTGTCCCTGAAGGCTACCCAGGAAGATCCGTGGCGCGTATTCGCCCGCACCCACGCTGTGGGCCAGATCGTTCCGGGCAAGGTCACCAAGCTCGTTCCATTCGGCGCCTTTGTTCGCGTCGAGGAGGGCATCGAGGGTCTGGTTCACATTTCCGAGCTGGCTCAGCGCCACGTTGAGGTTCCGGACCAGGTTGTCACCGTTGGCCAGGAAGTCATGGTCAAGGTCATCGACATCGACCTCGAGCGTCGTCGTATCTCCCTGTCTGTTAAGCAGGCAGACGAGGACTACACCGAAGAGTTCGATCCGTCCAAGTACGGCATGGCTGACTCCTATGATGAGCAGGGCAACTATGTCTTCCCTGAGGGCTTCGACCCTGAGACCAACGAGTGGAAGGAAGGCTTCGACGAGCAGCGTCAGGCTTGGGAGGCACGTTACGCAGAGTCCGAGCGTCGCTTCAACCTGCACACTGCTCAGATCGAGCGCAACCGCGCCGCAGCCGCTGAGGCTGCTGAGTCTGCAGAGTCCTCCAACTACTCCTCTGATTCCTCTGATGCAGCTCCGGCATCCGAGACTCAGGCAGAGGTTGGCGGCTCCCTGGCTTCCGACGAGCAGCTCGCCGCACTGCGCGACAAGCTCGCTGGCAACTAAAGCTTCCGCTTAGTTCCCTGCTGAGTTTAGAGCTAAGCTTCAAGGCCGCGTTCACTTCGTCATATAGACGGGGTGGGCGCGGCTTTTGTGATCTTTGAGACAGGCCCTGCAAACGTTTGCTGAGCCATTTGAGGTTTTTAAGTGGCTGACCAGCGCAGTTAAGAAGGGGGAGGCAAAAATCTCCTGGCAAGCCCACAAAACGGGCTTTTGTTCATGTGGGAATCCTCTTATACTCAACTATGACGTTATAGCCAGTGCTGCACTGGTTATAAGTGGTATTTGAACTGAGGAGTAAGAAGTGGCATCTACCAAGGACACTTCCGCCCACATCGTTGAAAGTATCGGCGGCGCTGACAATATTACGTCGCTGACGCACTGTGCGACGCGCTTGCGTTTCCAACTTGCTGATGCGGGGAAAGTTGATAAAGGAAAGCTCGACAGCGACCCAGCGGTGCTAGGCACCGTGCCACAAGGCGCCCACGGCTACCAAGTAGTCATGGGTGGCGGCGTTGCTGACTACTACAACGAAATCATCAAGCAGCCCGGTGTACACGCTTCCGGTGAGAAAACGGCGTCCTCCAAGAAGGAGTACGACGGCGTTCGTGGCAAGTACGACTGGGTAGATTACTGCTTCGAGTTTCTTTCTGATACCTTCCGCCCAGTTCTCTGGGCACTGTTGGGCGCCTCGCTCATCATCATGCTGCTGATCTTGGCGGACACCTTTGGTATTCAGGACTTCCGTGCGCCGCTGGATGAGCAGCCGGAAGGCTTCCGTTTGGCTCACGCCATGTTCCAGTCGGTCTTTTACTTCCTCCCGGTAATGGTGGGTGCGACCGCGGCTCAGAAGCTGGGTGCGAACATGTGGGTCTCCGCCGCTATCCCAGCGGCACTTCTTACCCCGGAGTTTTTGTCCCTGGGCGAAGCAGGAGATACCGCTAATGTCTTTGGCCTGCCGTTGGTTATTAACTCCTATGGCTCCCAGGTATTTCCCCCGATTCTGGCTGCAATCGGCCTGTACTGGGTGGAAAAGGGACTGAAGAAGATTATCCCAAGTGCGGTACAAATGGTTTTCGTACCATTTTTCTCCCTGCTAATTATGATTCCGGCAACGGCCTTCCTCCTTGGCCCGTTCGGCATTGGCGTGGGCAACGGCATTTCCTGGGTCCTTTATCAAATCAATGATTTCTCTCCATTCATCTTGGCTATAGTTGTTCCGCTGCTTTACCCGTTCCTCGTTCCCATGGGCTTGCACTGGCCGCTGAACGTCATCATGATCCAGAACATCGCCACCTACGGCTACGACTTCATTCAAGGACCGATGGGCGCATGGAACTTCGCCTGCTTCGGCGTCGTCGGCGCGGTCATGGTCATCTCCTTCAAGGAGAAGAACAATGCTATGCGCCAGGTTTCCATCGGTGCGTTTGCAGCGGGCATCCTAGGTGGCGTGTCGGAACCTTCCCTGTACGGCATCTTGTTGCGCTTCCGCCGCAGCTACTATCGGTTGCTGCCAGGTTGTGCCTTGGGTGGCGCAATCATCGGTCTTTTCGACGTCCGTGCAGAAGCCTTCGTCTTTACCTCGGCGTTGACCACCAGTGCCATGACCCCGCATTTGGGCTATGTCCTTGGTATTACGACTGCATTCCTTACTTCTTTCTTGCTCACCTTGTTCTTCGGCTACCGCACGGCAGAAGAAAAGCAAGCTGACTTGGAGCGCATTGCGCGCGAACAAGGCGAGACTGTTGACGATGCAGCTGCTCGCGCAGAGATGAAGTTCCTTAAGGGCAATGGTACGGACCCCGCGATCGAGGGCGGCGCCGTTCCCGCCAGCTCCGCAGGCGCTGCTGCTGCCGGCGTGGCCACTAAGCAGGCTGGGAAAGATGCTATTGCGCTGGAATCTCCCCTCGAGGGCGAGGCGGTCGCTCTATCGGAAGTTCCGGATCCCATTTTCGCCGCGGCAAAGCTGGGCCCGGGTATGGCGGTCCAGCCGGCGGGCAATGCGGTCTTTGCGCCTGCCGACGGCAAGGTGCTCACCGTTCAAAAGTCTGGCCATGCGGTAGGACTGAGCTTGGACAACGGCGTACAGCTACTCATTCACGTAGGTCTCGACACCGTGGAGCTGGGAGGCGAAGGTTTTGAAGTCCATGTGGAAAAGAAGCAACGCGTTTCCGCAGGCGATAAATTGATTTCCTTTGACCCGGAATTTATCCGCTCCAAAGGCTATAACCTGATTACCCCTGTGGTAGTTACTAACGCCACCAAGTTTGGAACTGTCACCGGCGAGCCTGGCCAGGTTTCCTCGAGCGATGTGTTGCTGCACATTTCTCCAAAGGCGGAGGACGCAGAGTAAAAGAGACGCTTTCTCCTGAATTGCAATGAAGAGCCCCACCATCGCGTATGGTGGGGCTCCTTTTCGCGTAGGGTGGCGACCATGAAACTCATTGGCCTTACAGGTGGCATTGGCAGCGGTAAGTCAACAGTTGCATCCTTGTGCCGTGAACGCGGGTGGCGAGTGGTCGACGCCGATGGCATTGCACGCGACGTTGTGAAGCCTGGGAAGCCTGCTTTATCCGAGTTGGCCGCAGCTTTCGGAGAGGAAATCCTGCTGGCGGATGGCAGCCTTAACCGCAAGGAATTGGCACGCCGGGCCTTTGCGGACAAAGAGCACACTGAGTTGCTGAACTCTATTACCCATCCACGCATCCAAGAGGAGACACAGCGGCAATTTGCGACGGCACGTGGAGATGGCTGTGACTTCGCCGTTTATGATATGCCGCTGTTGGTGGATAATGGCCTGGACAAAGACATGGACTACGTCATTGTGGTCGATGTGGATCCTGAAGAGCGCGTCCGTCGGCTGGTGGCTTTTCGGGGGATAGATGAGGAAGATGCGCGCCGTCGCATTGCGGCACAGGTACCGGATGAGGTGCGGCTTGCCGCGGCCACGCACGTCATTGATAATAACGGCACGCTTGACCAGCTACGTGTGCGAACGACTGAGGTCCTGGACCGCATTGAAGCGGAGTCACCGAAGATTTAACCATTGGGTAGCTAAAGTTTACGCCATTTCGAAGTCTCGTTAACCTGGGCAGCTTAAGCTACCCGCCGTGGGAACGTGGGATACTGGGCCTTTTGATAATCACGCGGCGCGAGAACTACTCGCGAGCTTGCGGGATGGTTCCTTCGATCTCAAAAGCTTTCAGCAATCATGTTCCACAGAGCCTATCGACTCGGATGACGCAGAAACTATGATTGCACTCGGCGCCTTGTTGAAATTAAAGGCTGATGCACTGCCGGAAGGCATCGAGCGCGAGGATCTCGCGCCCCTGTACACGCCGCAGTCAAAGGCTTGGCTGCGCCGCCGCATCAATAGTGCGATGCGGCCCGAGACGTCTTCCGTTTATGCGCTGTGGGAGACCACTGGCGAGTTGGAAGAATGGCTTCGCACCGCGCAGAACTCCTTGCCCTGAACGTAGCTAGGCGCGCCACCTAAACAGTAGAGTAGTGGGTATGGCTTTTGCTGCTGAACATCCCCTTATTCCAAATTCCGAGCACCGCGTTGTCAGCGAGGTCGAGCGCACCCCGGGCGAGTTTCAGGTCGTTTCTGAATATGAACCGGCTGGTGACCAGCCCTCCGCCATCGCAGAGCTCAATGACAGACTCAACCGTGATGAGCGCGATGTTGTGCTGATGGGTGCTACCGGTACCGGTAAATCTGCCACCGCCGCGTGGCTCATCGAAAAGCAGCAGCGGCCCACGTTGGTGATGGCGCCCAATAAAACCCTGGCTGCGCAGCTAGCGAACGAGCTGCGCCAGCTCTTGCCGCATAACGCAGTAGAGTACTTCGTTTCTTATTACGACTACTACCAGCCAGAAGCATATATTGCGCAGACCGATACCTATATTGAAAAGGATTCCTCCATCAATGAGGACGTAGAGCGCCTGCGCCACTCGGCTACGTCGGCACTATTGTCTCGCAGGGACGTGGTCGTAGTCTCTTCCGTGTCCTGCATTTATGGCTTGGGCACTCCACAGTCTTACCTGGATCGCTCGGTAATCATTTCTGTTGATGAGGAGCTGGACCGCGATCGGTTCCTGCGACTGCTGGTGGATATCCAATATGAACGCAATGACGTGGGGTTTACCCGCGGCACCTTCCGCGCCAAGGGCGATACGGTAGATATCATTCCGGCCTACGAGGAACGTGCGGTGCGCATTGAATTCTTCGGCGACGATATCGATTCCCTGTATTACATTCACCCCGTGACTGGCGATGTCATAGAGGAAGTAGATGAGGTTCGCATCTTCCCGGCCACGCACTACGTGGCCGGGCCCGAACGCATGGAAAAGGCCGTGGCAGCGATTAAAGAGGAATTGGCTGAGCGCTTGGAGGATCTAGAAAACCGCGGCAAGCTGCTTGAAGCGCAACGTCTGCGCATGCGCACCGAATACGATCTGGAGATGATCGAGCAGGTAGGTTTCTGCTCCGGTATCGAGAACTACTCCCGTCACGTCGATGGTCGTCCGGCTGGCTCAGCGCCGGCTACGCTACTCGATTACTTCCCAGAGGATTTTCTCACCATCATCGATGAGTCACACGTTACAGTTCCACAGATTGGCGGCATGTTCGAGGGCGATATGTCGCGCAAGCGCAACTTGGTCGAATTCGGTTTCCGTTTGCCGTCCGCAGTGGATAACCGCCCGTTGACCTTTGATGAGTTTGAACAGCGGGTCGGACAAACCGTATACATGTCCGCCACCCCAGGCGATTTCGAGCTTACGTCCTCGGATGGCGAATACGTAGAGCAGGTAATTCGCCCGACTGGTCTGGTGGATCCGAAGGTTACTGTCAAGCCCACCAAAGGGCAGATTGATGACCTCATTGATGAGGTGCGCACTCGCATATCGAAGCAAGAGCGTGTGTTGGTGACCACGCTGACTAAGCGTATGGCAGAGGACCTTACTGACTATCTGTTGGAGCAGGGGATAAAGGTGCGCTACCTGCACTCGGATATCGATACCTTGCAGCGCGTCGAATTATTGCGGCAATTGCGCTTGGGAGAATTCGATGTTCTCGTGGGCATTAACCTTCTGCGCGAGGGCCTTGACCTTCCTGAGGTCTCGCTCGTTGCCATTTTGGATGCGGACAAAGAAGGCTTCCTGCGCTCTACAACTTCGCTCATTCAGACCATTGGCCGTGCTGCCCGTAACGTGTCTGGCGAGGTCATCATGTATGCCGATAAAATCACCGACTCTATGCAAGAGGCAATTGAGGAGACGGAACGGCGCCGTGAGAAGCAGATTGCCTATAACCGGGAACATGGCATTGATCCGCAGCCGTTGCGTAAAAAGATCGCGGATATCCTTGACCAGGTCTATGAAGACGGCGGAGACGAGGAGGCTAATTCCGATCCTTCCGCCATGGTGGAAAAGCGGGATATTTCTAGTATGGCTACCGATGAGGTGCAGGCGCTTATCGACGACCTCTCGGCCCAAATGGGTGCAGCCGCGCGTGAGCTCAAATTCGAGCTGGCCGGCCGCCTACGCGATGAGATTGCCGATTTGAAGAAGGAGTTGCGCGGCTTGAAAGAAGCGGGGATTTAGTTTTCTCCCCCTAAAAGTGTGCTGATTGATTCTGCGGGTGCTTCTCTAAACGGCTGCGCTAGTTATACTGAATAGGTGCCAGAAGCGCCGTTTAGTTGTCACTGTGAAATGGTTCAACTGCAAGGAGAATGATGCTTACCTATAAAAACATTGCCGTCGGCACCGATGGCTCTGAAACCTCCCTGCGCGCGGTTCGCGCAGCGGCGTCCATGGCACGGGCGTACGACGCCAAGCTGATTATTATCTCAGCCTTTTATAACCACGCTGGATCCATGCTTGGCGCTCCGAGGGGCGACGAAGCCGGTCTGCCCGTTGTAAGTGAGGACATGGCTGGGACCTATTTGACCAATGCCACCCGTATCGCCGAATCGGAAGGTGCGGAGCACATTGAAATCGTAGGAAAATCTGGAGACCCAGTAAAAGCCTTGTTAGAAGTAGGCCAGGACTATGATGTGGACCTGTTCGTTGTGGGCAACCGCGGCGTGAATTCCGTCCGTGGTCGAGTCTTCGGTTCTGTGCCAACGGAACTAACCCACAAGTCAACGGTAGACGTCGTCGTAGTTAATACCACCGAGGAACGTTAATCGTTTCTCGTTGTTACACTGGCAGTAATGCCCCTGCAGGCTAAATAAACACACCGGGTACATTCCCACAAAGAAAGGTCATCATGAGCGACTACAACTCGATCGTTGTCGGTACTGACGGTTCTAAGTCTTCCCTCCTCGCTGTAGAGCGAGCAGCAAAGATTGCCGCCGCATTCGATTCCAATCTGATCATCGGTTGTGCTTACTACGAGAACCAGGAGCAGGCTTCCAAGACCCTGCGCCAGGATTCCGTTACCATTTTGGGCGATGAGAAGGCCGAGGCTAACCTGAAGGACGCCAAGGCTCACGCCGAGAAGTTCGGTGCTTCTAAGGTCGAAACCGCTGTTCGCCCTGGTACTCCGGTGCAGGCCCTGATGTCCATCGTCAATGACAACGATGCTGACCTGCTCATCGTGGGTAACCGCGGCATCAACTCCCTGACCGGCCGCCTGCTGGGCTCCGTACCTGCAGACGTTGCTCGCCAGTCGGACTGCGACGTGATGATCGTTCACACTGTCAGCTAAATGTGGTGATTGAACCCGCCTTGGTCTTGTTAAAGAGGCCAAGGCGGGTTTCGTCGTTAAGCGCTGCTTACTCCGTGGGGTGCGCGGCGTTGAAGGCTGCGGCAAGGGCACTGCCGTTTGCGCCCTGAATCAGTGGGATTGTGAAATGGCCCTCTTCATTGGCATCTGCCAGGGGGCTCAGGGAGCCATGCGAGAGCAGCTGCTCCTGCGGGCTTAGATTGCGGATGATCACGGAGTGAATCCGGTCCGGGTGCTCGTTAGCCACATCGCCGTAAGTCAATGGATCGTGCTGTCCGTCATCGCCGATCAGGATCCATTGCATGTCCGGGTAAGCAATGAGTAGATTGCGTAGCTGAACCCGCTTATGTTCTTGTCCGCTGCGGAAAAGGCCCGTCTCAGTTGGGCCCCAGTCCGTGAGCAGCATGGGGCCTGCGGGGAAATTATGATGGGACAGGAATTTTTTCAGCGAGCCAAAAGTATTCCATGCTCCCGTAGAAAGATAGAACACTGGGGCCTTTGGGAATCGCTGTTGCAGCTGAGCATAGAACTCGGCCATTCCAGCAACGGCCTGTCGCTTGCTGGGGCGCTTAGCCCAAGAGTTCCACGCCGCTGTCAACGCACGTGGCAGCCACGTAACTAAAACCGTGTCATCAATATCGCTGATGATGCCAATCTTGGCGCTCGGATCCACGATGAGCACCTGGACTTCCACGGCTTGCGCGTTGGCGGCCTCGATCGTTGCCGTATGCCAACCAGGTTCTAACCCATGTTCGTGAACGAGGATGTCAACGTACCCGTTGCTATTGGTTGTGCCCGCGACGGTCTTTTCACCAATAGTCACTGAAATGTCGTGGTTTCCCACCTGAATAGTAAGAAACTGCTGGTAGCCGCGTTCACCCCAGGAATCCTTTTTGCCTTCATCAGGATCGTGCATGAGTACGCGGCCAACAACCCTTACTTGCTCGGTGGTGCCATACCCGGTATAGCCCACAATCTGGGGCTTCCATCCCCGCCGTAGAGAACGCTTCAAAGTAAAGGTGTTCAGCGAGCTTTCAGTTTTGCGCGCAATGTCAGATAAGGCCATGGCCTAAAGCTTACGGGAGCCTAAAGAACTTCGCCGCAGTCACCGACGAGGGTAAGCGACTGGGTAGCACGAGTGATGCAGACATAGAGATTCTGCAAACCCTGCGGGGAGGCATCGACGATCCTCTGCGGATCGAGTACCACCACATGGTCAAACTCTAAGCCTTTAAAGCGTTCTGCCGTGGCGGCGTCAATAACTGCTGTGAGCCTGCCGTCTGCCTCCCTGTGTACACCAGGGGTGTAGCTGCCCTGTGCAAGTCGGCGCACCTGCACGCCATCACGGATGGCTGTAGCCGGGATGGCATCAGGGTTAATCATCTCTAATAGTCCATTAGCCAGCTCAGTGATGGGCTGCGGGGTGCGATAGTTGACGGTGAGAAAATGGTGGCGGAAGCGCTGCGCCACGAACGGCTCCAGAGCCTCGCCCCAATCATCAACACCCGCCGGTGAGCCGGTCTGGGAAGTATCGCCCACCAAGGTCATCCACCGTGAAGGGCAACGACGAAAGAGCATCCGCCACTCCATGGGAGTTAATTCCTGGGCTTCGTCCACGATGATATGACCATACGCCCACGTATGGTCTTCGCGGGCGCGTTGGGCAGTGGTGCGCTTATCGCGTACCTCCTGACGGTGTGCCAAGGTCTCGGCGTCGATGACATCATGGGCAGAAAGAATTTCCGCTTCAAACATGTCATCGTCATTATCTGTGGACTCGGAAGAAGACAAGATATCTAGGGCGTCTTCTGCTTCTGCCACTTGTTCGCGCCACGCAGCATCATCGGCTGCCTTCTTTTCCTCAGGGTTGGGCAGGCCGATGAGGACGGCTAGCTCATCTAGGAGGGCGGCATCCGAATCTGTCCATGCTCGCCCTTGTTCTCGGTAGAGCGCCTCTTGAGTTTCATCGTCGTACCCGCGGGCAGCAGAGGCAATGCGCTCAGGTGAGGAGAATAGGCCAGCAAGCACGTCGGTGGGGTGGAGCTCGGGCCAGAACTCATCGATCAATGCAGTAACGGCCGTATCTTCTGCAAGGTCATCGTGGAATTGATCGATATCGGCGCGCGAAAGGAGGTTCTTCCCGCCGAGCGGATCCGCCCCGACCTTTTCAGCCATCTGCAATGCAAGGTCTTCTACGAGGTGCTCAATAAAGGCACCGCGAGCCTCATTGTGTGGCTTTCGCGAGCGCCGGGCCCGAGTGCGGGCTCTTTTCACCATGCCGGGCGTAACGCTTAAGCTGAGGCCATCAATTGCCAGCTCGCATGGGGCGGCAGGAAGAAGCTGATAGTCCTTGACCGCGGTGGAGAGAATCTCCACCATGGCGGCACTACCTTTGATTTCGCGAGCGACGAGGTCTTCCTCGTGTTCTGGTTCGATTCCGGGGAAGAGCCCGCCGATGGTTGATAGCACCACGCCAGTCTCGCCCAGTTCTGGCAGCACCCGTGAAATATAGTCCAAAAAGCTGCTATTAGGGCCCACGATGAGGACACCCGTGGCAGAAAGTAGTTCGCGGTGGGTATAGAGCAGGTAAGCCACACGGTGCAGAGCAACAGCGGTCTTACCCGTACCTGGGCCGCCTTCTACTACCATGACGCCGCGGGTGTTATCGCGGATAATCTCGTCTTGCTCTCGCTGGATGGTCTCCACGATTGACGCCATGTGGCCGGTACGTGCCCGTTGCATGGCGTGGTAGAGCGCCGATTCGCTCGCGACGCCTGCTTCTTCTTCTCGCACACTGGGGCCGGAAAGAACCTCATCGTGTATTCCGGTGACGGTGCGTCCCTTGGTGCGAATTTGGCGACGGGTGTGGACGCCTTCCGGTTGGGCCGTGGTAGCGAGATAGAAAGGGCGCGCCATGGGGGCACGCCAGTCTAAAAGCAGTGTGCGATAGTCATCTTCGCGTGCATCTAGTCCCATGCGGCCGATGTAGCGGCGGTCTAGGCCTTCGGGGGTGGGATTATCGCCGGGAGCGTCGATATCAATGCGGCCAAAGACTAGGCCCATTTGGGCCACATTGAGACGATCAAGTTTTGCCTGCAGCCCGTGGTATTCGGTTTCTCGGCGCACCAAGGCGTCCGCGTCCGGCGTGGAGGGATCTACATCCGCCTGTACCTCATTAAGCCTTTTATTGGCTGCCGCCACCTCATCGTCGAGGCGCGAAAATAGTCCGTCCACATAATCTTGCTCAGTAGCGATGGCTGTGCGCTCCGAGGAACCTGCAGCCGCCGCGTGCCTATTGGATGCTGAGTTCACGTGACTCCTTGGTAATTGGACGTTGATGGGGATGGGCCGGGCACGCTGTCCGGCAAGGGGAGAGATGAGTTTAGACCCTGCCATGACAAAGAACAACGGCCCAGCATAAGGCTGGGCCGTGTGTCACTGCCGAGTTATTCGGCCGCAGAAGTTGTGGCTACTTAGAGCGCTTTTCCAGCTTCTTGATTGCTGCCTCAATCTTCTTATTTGCCTCTTTTTGCAGCTTCTCAGCATGCTTGGAAGCCTTCTTGCTTGCGCGCTTGGACTTCGCACCATCCAGCTTGGCGACGGCCTTATCTGCACGTGCCTGAGCCTTGGTAGCGGCCTTTACAGCACCGGTACGGGCGGTGTCGCGATTGGCTTGTGCGGCCTCAAGCCAGTCACGCTTGTTATCTTCAACATAGGTCTTGGCATTATCGACAGAGTCCTCAATGAAGGACTTTGCGTTGCCCAGCAAATCGCGGCCAGACTCCTGCCAATCGTCCTTATTGTCTTCAACATAAGTCTTGGCATCGTCAACGTAAGACTTTGCGGTATCGAGCAACCCGCGGCCGGTGGACTGCCAGTCATCCTTGTTGTCATCTACATAAGCCTGTGCCTTTGCAGAGGTTTCGTTGATCCAGTCGCCGGCCTTGGTGGAAACCTCGTTGGCACGGGCGGAGAGCTCTTCGCGCTTCTGCTCGGACTCAGACTTGGTAGGCAGCGCCTGCTGAATTTTCTTGTTCGTGCGCTGACCAGCCTTTTGTGCGCGCCAACGAAGGGAAGGCTTGCCCTCGGTGTCCTGGGTAGCGATAAACAAGGCGCCGAGCAAAGCGGTATTGGTAAGGAAGCCGTTGCGGCGAGTTTCCTTGTCTTCCTTGTTATCTGCAGCCCAGAAGTTGTTCTTAGCAATCAAGTTGGGCAGAGTTGCGGCGGCCAGAACCGCAGCGGAGGTGCGCGGTGCCTTGCCCAGAGCCAAGGTGGAGCCGGCGCCTACCTTAGCGCCGCCAATAGCGCGGGTAACCAGTTCCGGGTCATTGGGAATATAGCCCTGGTACTCAGAAGGAACGGCCTTGCGCACGCTCTTGAGGAAACCTTCGGTTTCCTTTACATGCTCGGACGCGTTGCGCAGGTTGTCTACGCCTTCCCATACAAATACAGATGCCAGCATGGGGCGGGCAAGCTTGCGAATCATAGTCCTTAAAGCTCCTTAGCTCGTTGTTTTAGACCTATCGTGTGCTAGACCATTGTACGCGGAAATTGGCCACTGGATCACCAGCGGCGCTCCCACCAGTCTTCCAGCTTGGGGCGCTCCTCGCCCAAGGTAGTGGACTTGCCGTGACCGGGGCGCACGATCGTATTGTCCGGGAACTCATCAAAGATGCGCGCGGTGACGTCCTTATACAGGCGTACGAAGTCACCTTCAGGGGTGGTCTTGCCCAAGCCGCCCGGGAAGAGTGAATCGCCCACGAAAAGATTAATTACGCCATCGATGTTTGTAACTAGTGCGGCGCCGCCTGGGGTGTGGCCGCGCAAGATGATGATGGGGAGGTCGAGGCCCGCGAACTTGATGGAGTCGCCTTCGCGGAGCTCAACGTCTACCTCGGCTGGGATAGCCGGAGAATCAAGGAAGGACGCGTAGTGGATAGCGCCGGTCTCAGAGAGAACCTCTTTGAGTGCGCGTACGTGGTCCCAGTGGCGGTGGGTGGTTAGTACCGCGGTGGTTTTAACGCCGGCCTTCTGGGCCATGTCGAGGAGTGCGGGGGCGTCATCGGCGGCGTCGACAAGCAAGCCTTCTTCGCCCGCCTGCAAAAGGTAGCAGTTATTGTCCATCTCGGACACAGAAATCTGATGTAACTGAAGCTCGTTAGTCATGTGTCCCAGCCTACGGGTACATTCGAGGGAAGATTGCAATCCCTAGTACTGGAGGTCTGAGCACAGTGGCTGATCGTTTGGTGGTGCGCGGTGCCCGCGAGCACAACCTCAAGGGCGTGGATATCGATATCCCTCGCGATAAAATGGTTGTTTTTACTGGTCTTTCCGGATCTGGTAAATCTTCGCTGGCTTTTGACACCATCTTCGCAGAAGGCCAGCGCCGCTACGTAGAATCCTTGAGTTCTTATGCCCGCATGTTTTTGGGGCAGATGGACAAGCCTAATGTGGAGTTTATTGACGGTCTGTCACCCGCAGTGTCTATCGATCAAAAGTCCACCAACCATAATCCGCGTTCTACGGTGGGCACGATTACGGAGATCTATGATTACCTGCGTTTGCTCTTCTCCCGTGCCGGAACGCCACACTGCCCAAAGTGTGATGCCGTAATCGAGCGCCAAACGCCACAGCAAATCGTCGATGCCGTGCTGGCGCTGGAAGAGAAACTGAAGTTTCAGGTGCTCGCACCGGTGGTGCGCAAGCGCAAAGGCGAGTTTGTTGATCTCTTCCAGGATTTGTCCGCTCAGGGCTATTCCCGCGTCCGAGTGGACGGGGAGACCTATCAGCTAAGCGATCCGCCCAAGTTGAAGAAGCAGATCAAGCACAATATTGAGGTAGTGGTTGATCGCCTGCAGGTAAAGGCCTCGCAAAAGCAACGCTTAACGGATTCGGTGGAAACAGCGCTGCGCTTGGCAGATGGTCTAGTCACCATTGAGTTCGTGGATAGGGAAGAACTCACCCATACCTATTCGGAGAAGGCGGCCTGTCCGAATGGCCACACGTTGACCATTGAAGAATACGAGCCCCGTGCCTTTTCCTTCAATGCTCCGTTTGGCTCCTGCCCGGTGTGTGATGGCCTGGGTACCAAATTGGAAGTTGATGTTGATCTGCTCATTCCGGATCCAGATGCTCCAGCTGTAGATGCCATTCAACCGTGGCACTCCAGCCCCAATTCCCGCTACTTTGTCAAGCTAGTAGAGGGTTTAGGCAAGGCTATGGGGTTTGACCCCAAAACTCCGGTGAGTGAATTAACCGAGGAACAGCGCCACGCGCTGATCTATGGCACCGATGAGGAAGTCCAGGTTCGATATAAGAACCGTTACGGGCGCCAGCGTAATTGGACCGCCCCATTTGAAGGCGCTACCGGGTTTATTCACCGCAAGCTGGAAACTACCGATTCTCAATCCCAAAAGGATCGCCTGCTGCAATATACCCGCCGCGTGCCATGTAGCACCTGTAAGGGCACCCGGCTGAAGCCGGAGATCTTGGCCGTCCGCTTGGCCTCCACGACTCACGGTGAGCAGTCCATTGCCGGGCTTTGTGCGCTCTCTATTGAAGACGCCTCTGAGTTCCTAGACTCCCTGGTGCTGGGGCACCGTGAGGAAATCATTGCCGGGGCAGTGCTTAAGGAGACTCAAGCCCGCCTGCGTTTCCTCCTGGACGTCGGTTTGAATTACCTCACGCTCGATCGCGGCGCGTCTACGCTTTCCGGCGGTGAGGCGCAACGTATCCGTCTGGCTACTCAGATTGGCTCCGGCTTGGCCGGAGTCCTCTATGTACTCGATGAGCCATCCATTGGTTTGCACCAGCGCGATAACCAGCGGCTTATCAAGACCCTGCAACGCCTGCGTGATATTGGAAACACCCTCATCGTGGTCGAACATGATGAGGACACCATCCGGGAATCAGATTGGCTCGTCGATGTGGGCCCTCGTGCGGGCGAATATGGCGGCGAAGTGGTCTACCAAGGTGAACCAGCCGGAATCGAACAGGTAGAAGAGTCCCTCACCGGCCAGTACCTTTCCGGCAAAAAGGCGCTTGCCGTACCGGACCACCGCCGGGAGATCGATAAGGACCGCACCCTGAAGGTAGTGGGTGCGCGGGAGAATAATCTCAAGGGCATCAACGTGGAAATCCCGCTGGGAGTCCTAGTATGCATTACTGGTGTGTCTGGCTCGGGTAAATCCACCGTGGTCAATGAGATTTTGGCTAAGACTTTGGCCAATAAACTTAACCGCGCCCGCCAGGTTCCCGGCCGTGCCAAGCGCGTCGAAGGTGTGGAGCACCTAGATAAGCTGGTGCAAGTTGACCAAAGTCCGATTGGCCGTACCCCGCGTTCTAACCCGGCGACCTACACGGGTGTCTTTGACAAAATCCGTAACCTTTTTGCCGAAACCCAGGAAGCAAAAGTCCGCGGCTACAAGGCTGGACGCTTCTCCTTTAATGTCAAGGGCGGGCGCTGTGAGGCGTGCCAGGGCGATGGCACCATCAAGATCGAGATGAATTTCCTTCCAGATGTTTATGTGCCGTGTGAGGTGTGTGAAGGAGCACGCTATAACCGCGAAACCTTGGAGGTGCACTACAAGGGCAAAAACATTGCCGAGGTTCTAGACATGCCAATCTCTGAGGCAGCGGACTTCTTTGAACCCATCAACTCCATTCACCGCTACCTTGCCACGCTTGTCGACGTCGGCTTGGGTTATGTACGCCTCGGCCAAGCTGCTACTACGCTTTCCGGCGGCGAGGCGCAGCGCGTCAAGCTAGCTTCCGAGCTGCAAAAGCGTACCAACGGTAGGACGATTTACATTCTGGATGAGCCGACTACTGGACTGCACTTTGAGGATATTCGCAAGCTGATGCTGGTTATCCAAGGCTTGGTGGACAAGGGTAATTCGGTGCTTGTTATTGAACATAACCTTGATGTCATCAAGGCAGCGGACTGGATTGTTGATATGGGCCCGGAAGGCGGTGCGGGCGGCGGTACCGTTGTGGCGCAGGGAACCCCTGAAGACGTTGCGCAAGTAGATGGCTCCTATACCGGTGGCTACCTAAAGGGCATGTTGAAGTAGGGCAAAGCGTGAAAAATATCCGCCTTGTAGTTAGCCTGCTCGCAGCTCTCGGTCTGTGTACCATGAGTGCCTGCTCTAGCGACCCCAAGATAGAAGATGCCCCAGTGTCAACGACTACCTCTGCGGTGCCGGATCCAGCTGAGGTGCGTGCTCAGCTTGACCGTGCGGTGGACAAAACCGCAAAGAAGTATCATGCAAAGGTAGGGGTCGCCATTTCCGCAGGTGAAGACACTTTTGCGGCGGGCGATAAAGGTGAGGGGCCAGTGTGGTCCACCATCAAGGTGCCCATCGCCATTGCGGCGCTCAAAGACGGTGCGGATAAAAGCTTGGTGGACTTGGCTATCAAGGAATCTGATAATGATGCCGCTTTTGCCTTGTGGTCGCAGGTGCAATGGCGCGAGGGCTCGGCAGAAAATGCGGTCAAAGCTTTACTCGACGACTACGGATCACACGCAGATATTCATGACTCCGCTTTTGGATATTCCACCTGGGAGTTAAAGGACCAAGCAGTATTTGGCGCTGAACTGCCGTGCATTCCAGAAGCGGACTACGTCCACAAGGTGCTCAAAGACATTGTGTCCTGGCAAAGGGTAGGTCTGTCTGCGCAGCCGCGAACCCGTGCGAAAAGTGGTTGGGGTCTGGATGAGGAAGAAAACGAGTACACCTACCGTCAGTTTGGAGTTCATGAGGTGGATGGAAAGCGCGTGGGAGTAGCGCTATCTGTCGTGATGGACGGGGAGGACTACGCCGATGCCGAACCAGCGGTTAAGTACCTCGCCCATCAGCTGGTAGATATCGTGGATACTGGGGTAGATGCAGGGGACATTAAAGCAGTCGCCCATTGTAAAACCCGCTAGGAACGTAGCAATTTGGTAGGAGGGGGAGGAGCTGCTAGTGTCAAAGGCACTACCGCCCATGACGCCTTGTCGAGGTTCGTGGGTCACAAGCGGAGCTTCTCCCACCCGATGCCGCGAACACGCTTCGTAGGATAAAGGTAAAGGTAACCAAGCATTCATGCTTGGCACTGTGAGAACTCCCGGCTGTCTATGGCAGACCGGGTTTGCTTCGTTTGTGGTCCCGGTAGGTGAACTACTAACTCATACACCCCCTAATCGAGGAGAACCACAATCAGCGCTGAAGCTCGCATCAATGAGCGTATCCGAGTACCCGAGGTCCGTTTGGTAGGCCCCGGTGGTGAACAGGTGGGCATCGTCCGTACCGATGATGCTCGCAAGCTTGCATACGAGGCTGACCTTGACCTAGTCGAGGTAGCTCCGAAGGCAAAGCCCCCAGTGGCCAAGATCATGGACTACGGCAAGTTCAAGTACGAGCAGGCTCAGAAGGCTCGCGAGGCCCGTAAGAACCAGCAGCAAACCGTGGTGAAGGAACAGAAGTTCCGTCCAAAGATCGATGATCACGATTATGAGACCAAAAAGGGTAACGTAGTCCGCTTCCTCGAGAAGGGATCCAAGGTCAAGGTGACCATCATGTTCCGCGGTCGTGAGCAATCGCGCCCGGAGCTCGGTTTCCGCCTCTTGGAGCGTTTGGCTGATGACGTTGCCGAAGTTGGCGTCGTTGAGTCGCGCCCCAAGCAGGATGGTCGCAATATGACCATGGTCTTGGGTCCGGTTCGCAAGGGCAAGAAGTAGACCAGATTCCACGTAGGATTTAAGGACTTAATACTCATGAAGCAGAAGACCCACAAGGGCACCGCCAAGCGTATCAAGGTGACCGGTTCCGGCAAGCTGCGCCGTGAGCAGGCTGGCCGCCGCCACCTGCTGGAAGGCAAGCCGTCCAAGCGTACCCGCCGCCTGAAGGGCACCGAGGCAGTCGCAAAGCCTGACACCAAGCGCGTAAAGCGTCTGCTCGGCCGCGCTTAGTAGCGCCGAATCAACCCACATCCGCCATCACAATCTGAATTAAGGAAGTATCACTGTGGCACGAGTAAAGCGCTCAGTTAACGCCAAGAAGAAGCGTCGCGCGATTCTGAAGTCCGCTAAGGGCTACCGCGGCCAGCGTTCCCGCCTGTACCGTAAGGCGAAGGAGCAGTGGCTGCACTCCATGACTTACGCTTACCGCGATCGCCGCGCCCGTAAGTCTGAGTTCCGTAAGCTGTGGATCCAGCGCATCAACGCTGCTGCCCGCATGAACGACATCACCTACAACCGCCTCATCCACGGCCTGCGCCTGGCTGAGATCGAGGTTGACCGCAAGATCCTCGCTGAGCTTGCTGTTAATGACTTCGAGGCATTCTCCGCACTGTGCGAGGCTGCCAAGGCTGCTCTGCCTGAGGACGTAAACGCTCCTAAGGCTGCCTAATCATTAGAGCTTTCGTGCCCGCATTCTCCGGCCTTGTTAACCGGGGTATGCGGGCATTTTGGTTTTCGTTACCTTTGTTTAACTAGGGTGCTCGGCCTCACATGCTAGATTTATCCCAGACCCCGTGAAAGCCGAGACCCAGGAGAACATTTCCTATGACGAATCCAAACGGAGACTACCAACCTGATAATGGCGAGTACTCTGGCCCGTCCGATTACAATAACCATGGTCAGCAGTACAACCCTTATAACCAGCAAGCTAACTACCAGCCGCAGTATGGCCAAGGCTATGCACCGCAACCCAACATGGGTGCTTACCCGGTGCAGCAACAGTATGTGGCTCCGGGCCAGCAGAAGTCGTGGATCGCCACCTTGCTATTGTGCTTTTTCCTAGGCTCTTTCGGCGCACACAACTTCTACACTGGCCGTACGACTTTCGGCGTGTCACAGTTGGTGCTCAATATCTTGGGCTGGGCTACCTTCTGGTTCTTGCTCGGATTCGCCTTCTGGGCCATCCTCGGTCTTTGGGTGTTTATTGAGTTCATCATGATCATCGCCGGTGCCGGTGATTACGACAAGGACGCCCGCGGCGTCCCCCTCGCTAAGTAGAACTTACCTGTGCGATCCTGTTGCCGTGCGGCAACAGGAATTTTCGTTCTTATAAGGGACTCAGGGGTGAGTCTGAGAAGAAGGAATTGGCAGGTAGGGTAGTAGCCATGAATTTGGATTTTGACTCTGCCTTTACTGAACGCACTCCGCGCATTGTTAACGCAGCTAAGCTGCACCGTGCGGCTAACCGGAAGAAGGCGAAGCAATTCCTCATTGAGGGAGAGAATGCGGTAGACGCGGCGGTATCTACCGGCGCTGCAGTCGACGTTTTTGTTACTGAGAAGGCGGCAGATCGTTTTGGTGACATCATCACTGCATGCGGTTACATGGGAGTGTACGTCCATCCCATCACCGATAAGGCGGCTAAGCATCTTTCCGATACAGCCACGACTACGGGGCTCTTTGCGCTTTGCAATCCGGTGCGCTGGTCCGCGGGCAAAATCCTGAACGGCAAACCAAGCCTCGTTTCCGTTCCCGTGCTGACTTCTGAGCCGGGCAATGCCGGCACCTTGATTAGAACCTCGGATGCAATGGGCGCCGATGGTGTCATCTTCGCAGGTGAGACCGTTGATCCCCTCAGCTGCAAAGTAGCGCGCGCTTCGGCCGGCTCGCTGTTTCACGTACCTGTAGCGCGGGACCCCAATATTAAAGACGTGTTGGGTCAGCTGCGTAAGTCGGGCATGCAGATTGTGGCAACTGCTGCCGACGGTGAAGTGGACCTAGCGGAGGCAGGCTTGTCTCAGCCAACAGCGTGGCTATTTGGCAATGAGGCACACGGGCTCGGCGAGCTGCTGGAGGAAGCAGACATGCGGGTGCGGATTCCACTGCGTGGACGCGCAGAATCTCTTAACCTCGCAACTGCCGCAAGCATTTGTCTTTATGAGTCGGCTAAGGCGCAAGCGGATAACTAGTGTGACCCGAATGAAAAGGGGGTCCCTGGCGCGGTCGCGCTAGCCGCAACAGAGTAAGATTGCACGCGTTAGTTTTCGCGCGAGAAGAAGGTACGAAATACGTGTCCGATACACCGCAGATCGAATTGACCGAAGAGGCTCTTGGGGCCGCGGCCGATAAGGCTATCGCAGCCTTCGACGCAGCCGAAACACTTGATGAGTTGGCTGCTGCCCGCCGTGAACACCTAGGAGACGGCGGCTATATTCCGCAGGCTCGCCAATCGCTGGGGCAGCTGCCCAAGGACCAGCGCAAAAGCGCCGGCAAGGCCGTCAACATGGCCCGCGGCAAGATGGAAAAGCGCTTTGCTCAGGTTAAGGATGTCTTGGAACAGCAAGCTCGCGAGGAGCAGTTGCGAGCCGAGACCGTAGATGTCACGATTCCTACCACCCGCACCCAGACCGGTGCCCTTCACCCGATTACCGCGTTGTCTGAGCGCATCGCTGATATTTTCGTCGGCATGGGATGGGAAATTGCGGACGGCCCAGAAATCGAGGCAGAGTACTTTAACTTCGATGCTCTGAACTTCAAGCCGGACCACCCAGCACGTACCTTGCAGGATACGTTCCACGTCTCGGGCGAGGGTTCTAGGCAGGTGCTGCGTACCCATACCTCCCCGGTACAGGTGCGCACCATGTTGGAGCGCGACGTGCCGCTTTATATTGCCTGCCCGGGGCGCGTATTCCGCACAGATGAGCTGGATGCCACCCATACCCCGGTTTTCCACCAGGTAGAAGGATTGGCCGTTGATAAAGGCCTGACCATGGCTCACCTGCGCGGCACACTAGAGCACTTGGCCAAAGTACTCTTTGGGCCGGAAACTACTACGCGTATGCGCGTGAACTACTTCCCATTTACTGAGCCCTCGGCCGAGGTCGATGTGTGGTTCCCCAATAAAAAGGGCGGCGCTGGCTGGATCGAGTGGGGCGGCTGCGGCATGGTCAACCCCAATGTTCTTCGCGCCGTAGGCGTAGATCCAGAGGAATACACGGGCTTTGCCTTTGGCATGGGCCTTGAACGCACACTGCAGTTCCGCAATGGATTGACCGATATGCGCGATATGGTCGAAGGCGATGTTCGCTTTACTCTACCGTTCGGCGTACAGGCCTAAACCCAGAAAGGATAGACACACTAATGCTTATTTCCCAAGACTGGGTTACCCGCATCCTCGGTGCTAAGAACCCCGGTTGGAGCGTTTCCGCTGCCGATATCGATTCTGGATTCGTGCGCGTAGGTTTTGAGACCGAGGGATACGCCGCTGTTCCAGAGAGCACGGGGCCGCTGGTTATTGGCCAGGTCGTAGAGATTGAAGAGCTCACTCAGTTTAAAAAGCCCATTCGCTACTGCCAGGTGAATGTAGGCCAGGCTAATGGCACAGGCGAACTGCAAGGCATCATTTGTGGCGCTCGCAATTTTCGCCTGAATGACTATGTTGTCGTTGCGCTTCCCGGCTCGGAGCTTCCTGGTGGCTTCAAGATCGCGGCACGCGAGACCTACGATCACATTTCAAACGGCATGATGTGTTCCGGCGCTGAACTCGGCTTGGGCGCGCAAGCCAACGGCATCATCGTCTTAGGCGATGAAGTCGCCGATAAAGTGGGCGAGGATGCGCGCTCGATTATCGGCTTGCACGATACCGACTTTGACGTAAACATCACCCCAGATCGTGGTTATGCACTTTCCGCACGCGGTTTGAGCCGCGAGATTGCCTCCGCTTTTGATCTGGAGTTTGCCGATATTGCCCAGGATCCTTCCGCGGCTGGCATAGATACCTCCGCTGTGCCGGAGGCGCAGGGCTCGCTTATCGACGTCACTGTGGCCCCCGAAACCAAGGCACAGCGCTTTGGCCTCCGCAAGGTCAGCGGCATTGACCCGCAGGCACGCACCCCGTTTTGGCTGGAACGCGAGCTAATGCTCTGCGGCCAACGCAGCGTGAATCTGCCTACGGACATTACTAATTATGTGATGTTGCTTTTGGGCGCACCAATGCATGCCTTTGACGCCAACGTGATTCAGGGGAACCTCGTTGTCCGTAACGCAGCGGAGGGGGAGAAGTTTGAGACTCTGGATCATGTAAAGCGAGAACTTTCTGCAGAAGACGTGGTCATCTGTGATGACAATGGCATCCAGTCCTTGGCCGGCGTGATGGGCGGGACTACCTCTGAAATCTCGGCGGAGACCACAGACGTTGTCTTCGAATCTGCTATTTGGGATCCGATTACCGTCGCGCGTACCTCTCGCCGCCATAAGTTGTCTTCCGAATCCTCTCGCCGGTTTGAGCGCGGCGTAGATCCGGCGATCGTAGAGGTCGCCCTAGACACCGCATGTGCGCTGCTCCAGCAGCTAGCAGGCGGCACCATTGAAAAGGGTCGTACGCTTATCGGGGACGTCGCCAAGCGCGAGCCCATTGCTCTGCGCACCGCAAAAGCCAGTGAATATGCCGGCGTTGACTACTCCCGTGAGACCGTTATTTCCCGTCTTGAAGAAGTCGGCTGCACCGTCGGGGATGAAGGTGAGCAACTGCAGGTAACACCAGCAACCTGGCGCACCGATATTGCAATGGATGTTGACCTCGTCGAGGAGATTCTGCGCCTTGAGGGCTTGGAGGATATTCCTGCCGTGCTGCCTACCCCGGCCGGCGGCCGCGGGCTAACCCCGGCGCAGAAGCGTCGTCGGGCTATCGGACATGGTCTTGCCTATGCCGGCTATGCCGAGGTATTGCCTGCACCGTTCGTGGCTAATAATACGTTTGATGTGTGGGGCCTCGACAAGGATGATGCTCGCCGCCGCACCGTAGAAGTGCAAAATCCGCTTGAGGCGGATAAGGCCATCTTGTCTACGACGCTGTTGCCGAACATGTTGGAGGCCATCGCCCGCAATGTGGCTCGTGGCCGCAGCGATCTCGCCCTGTATGGGCTGCAGCAGGTGGCGTTCAAGCGCGCTGCGGCATCCCCTATGCCTTCCGTAGAACAGCGACCTTCTGCAGAGGTGGTTTCTCAGCTCCTTGATACCCTGCCTGAGCAGCCGCTTCACGTTGCTACGGTGGCTACGGGCAATATTGAGCATGAAGGACCGTGGGGCGAGGGCCGTGCATATAGCTACGCCGATGCTATCGAATCCGCCCGTCAGGTCGCCCGCGCCGCTGGTGTGAATATTGAGCTGGAGGCAGCACAGGTTCTGCCGTGGCATCCTGGCCGCTGTGCAGCCGTGAAGGTGGCTGGCACCGACGTAGTACTGGGCCATGCTGGTGAGCTGCACCCGCAGGTCTTGGAGGCCCTGAACCTACCTGCGCGCACGTGCGCTATGGAGCTGGACATTAGCGCCATGCCGTTGGAAGAAAAGTTCCCCGCACCGGTGTTGTCCTCGTTCCCCGCATTGCACCAAGACATTGCCTTGGTAGTGGATGAAGACGTACCCGCCGAGCGTGTGCGCGCCATCGTGGAAGAGGGAGCAGGAGAGCTCATCGAGTCCGTCGAACTCTTCGATATTTTCCGTGGTGAGCAGCTAGGAGATGGCAAGAAGTCCTTGGCCTTCCAGCTTCTATTCCGCGCCGCGGACCGCACGTTGACGGATGACGAAGTCAACGAGCACCGCATGGCGGCGGCGGAATTGGCTAAGCAGCGCCTGGGCGCAGAAATGCGCGCGTAGTTAAACCCTGCTCAGGGGGCGGTGAGATTTAACTCACTTCCCCCTTTTTCATACATTATTTTCATTACTCGACGTTCATTTACCTGCGGAATCGGACAATCTGACTGAATAACATACGGTTGGGTGTATTTATTGCTATAGTCCCTTCTATGACGATTTCAGTAGCAATAGCAGGTGCGACCGGGTACGCGGGAAGCGAAATCCTTCGCCTGCTGCTGTCGCACCCGGCGTATCTTGGCGGCGAACTACGCATTGGGGCGCTAACTGCCTATTCCACCGCAGGGAAGAAGGTCGCTGAGCTTATGCCGCACCTCCCGCAGCTGGCAGACCGTGCCATTGTGGGCACGACCGCTGAAAATCTTCGCGGGCACGACATTGTATTTTTGGGCCTTCCACACGGTCATTCTGCGGCGATTGCTCAGCACGTGGGGCCGCAGACCACAGTGATCGATTGTGCGGCCGATTTTCGCCTTCGCAATAAGAAGGACTGGGACGCCTTTTATGGCGGAGAGTACGCCGGGCATTGGCCTTATGGAATCCCCGAGATTCCAGGCAATAGGGAAGTGCTGCGCGATGCCAACCGGGTAGCTGTGCCGGGGTGTTTTCCCACGGCGGTAACCCTCGCAGGTTTGCCGACAGTTGCCCACGAACTCATTGAGCCGAGCCTCTCGGTGATTGCTATTACCGGTGTTTCCGGAGCCGGGAAGAAGGCCTCCGTGGCGCAACTCGGCGCGGAAACTATGGGAAACCTGAAGGCATATAAGCCCGGCGGCACGCACCGACATACCCCGGAAATCGTGCAAAATCTGCAGCCGTTTGCGCAGGAAAAGCTTGACGTCAGCTTCACTCCGGTTCTAGCTCCCTTAACCCGAGGCATCTTGGCGACCATAACGGCGGGGATGAAAGAGGGCGTCGGCAAGCGGGAAGTAGAGACTGCATTCGGTGAGTTTTATGCCCAAGAGCCCTTCTGTCACGTGCTTCCCGCCGGTCAGCAGCCCGAGACCCAAAACGTTGTAGGTACCAATATGGTTCACCTCCAAGCCCATGTGGATGAACGCGCCCGACGCCTCGTGGTTACCGCAGCACTGGACAACCTGTGCAAAGGAACAGCCGGCGCCGCCGTGCAATGTATGAACCTAATACTCGGCTGGGATGAAACTTTGGGCTTGCCGCAAGCGGCCGTGGCCCCATAAAAACTAGGAGAAAATTATGAATGCAGCAGGAATTACTGGCCCGGCCGGCTTTAGCGCCGGCGCTACCACAGCGGGGATTAAACCCTCAGGCAAACCCGATATGGCATTAGTTGTCAATAATGGACCACGCTTTGATGCGGCGGCGGTATTTACCCGTAATCGTGTTGTGGCCTCGCCGGTGAAACTCTCCCGCAAGGCGGTGGCCGATGGCCAGCTTGCCGCTATTGTCTTTAACTCTGGAAACGCCAATGCGTGCAATGGCCCGCGGGGCGATGCGGATGCCTCCGCGCTGGTAGCCGAGGTTGCCCACTCCTTGTCCCTTCCAGAAGGAAATATTGCCGCCTGTTCGACCGGGCTTATAGGCGAGCCTTTGCCTATGGAAAAAGCGTTGGCTGGTGCAGGCGCTGTGGCGAAGGCCCTAGGCGGCAGCGCGGACCATGCTCACGCAGCGGCCGAGGCTATTTTGACCACCGATACCGTAACTAAGGAAGCCGCCTATGTTGGGGCCGGCTGGTCCGTTGGGGCCATGGGCAAGGGGGTGGGCATGATGGCCCCCTCGCTGGCGACGATGTTGGTGTGCCTTACTACCGACGCCGCCGCAAGCGCCGCTGCCCTCCAGAGTGCCCTGGACAAGGCCGTGTCGCAGACCTTCAACACCCTCGACGTGGATGGATCAACTTCTACTAATGACACGGTGATCCTCATGGCCTCTGGGGCCTCGGGTGTTTCGCCCAGCCAAGAAGAATTTGAAACGGCGGTGCTGGCGGTTTGCTCAGACATTGCGGAGCAATTGCAAGCAGATGCAGAAGGTGTAACCAAGCGCGTCAAGATCACTGTGGAAGGCACTGCCACCGACTATCAGGCCCTCAACGCCGCGCGCACCTTGGGCCGCGACAACCTGTTCAAGTGCGCCATGTTCGGCTCTGATCCGAACTGGGGGCGCGTCCTTGCGGCGGTGGGGATGGCAGATGCAGAAATGGACCCGGAAAATATCTCGGTCTATTTCAATGGCCAGCCGGTGTGTCGTGCCTCGACGGGTGTACCCGGCGCGCGCGAGGTGGACCTTAGCGGGACTGATATCGATGTCTACGTGGACCTTGGAACGGGAGGTACTGGGTCTGCGTTCGTGCGGACCACGGATCTCTCTCACGCCTACGTGGAAATCAATTCGGCGTATAGCTCCTAGGGAGGAGATGAAAATGTTTAGTGGGCTTAGTGATCAAGAGCGCGCCACCGTCCTAGCGGATGCCCTCCCGTGGCTCCAACATTATCGGGACACCATCGTAGTGGTGAAATACGGCGGCAATGCCATGGTGGACGAAGAACTTAAAGCTGCCTTTGCTGCGGACATGGTCTTTTTGCGCACCGTGGGCGTTAAGCCGGTGGTGGTGCATGGTGGTGGGCCACAGATCAACTCCATGCTCCACAAGCTTGGTATAGAAGGGGAGTTTCGAGGCGGCTTTCGCGTGACCTCTCCGGAGATCGTGGAAGTAGTTCGCATGGTGCTTTTTGGGCAGGTAGGTCGCGGATTAGTCAACCTCATCAATTCGCACGGCCCATATGCGGTGGGGACCTCTGGCGAAGACGCGGGACTATTTCGGGCCACCAAAAGGTTGGTGGAAGTCGATGGAAAACCTACCGATATTGGGATGGTCGGAGACATCGTAGAGGTCAATCCCACGGCCGTGATGGACATTATCGACGCTGGGCGCATCCCAGTGGTCTCGACCATCGCACCGGGAGAGGACGGCGCAATTTATAACATCAATGCCGATAGCGCGGCTGGGGCTTTGGCTAGCGCAATCGGGGCAGAGCGTTTGGTCATTCTCACCAATGTGGAAGGCCTATACACTGACTGGCCAAACCGCGAATCCCTCGTGTCCAAGATCGAACGTGGTCAACTTTCCAGGCTTCTTCCCCGACTGGACTCTGGCATGATTCCCAAGATGGAATCTTGCCTCAAGGCAGTAGAAGGCGGGGTATCGGCCGCGCACGTTATCGACGGCCGGATTGGCCACTCGGTGCTGCTAGAGCTTTTAACCCCGGGTGGAGTCGGAACCATGGTGCTGCCAGATGATTATAAGCAACACGACTACCCCGAAGGGACCATCTTCAGGAAGGATGATGCAGCATGAACAAGCCACAGAGCTTGACACAGCGGTGGTCGGAGACGGTCGTTGATACCTATGGCACACCGTCCATAGGTCTCGTCTCCGGCCAAGGGGCGACGCTTAACGATGAGCACGGTAAGTCCTATATTGATCTACTAGCAGGCATTGCGGTTAATTCCTTGGGATACGGCAATGAGCACGTAGCACAGGCGGTATCCCACCAGGCGCGCACTTTGGCGCATACCTCGAACCTCTTCGCCACTCAGCCAGTGCTGGATGCGGGAGCGAAGCTGATTGAGCGGGTGGGAGACGATAGCGCCCGAGTGTTCTTCTGTAACTCTGGCGCCGAAGCCAATGAGGCTGCATTTAAGCTTGCTCGCCTGACCGGGCGCCGGCGAATCCTCGCTGCCGAGCACGGCTTTCATGGACGAACCATGGGGGCACTGGCCTTGACCGGTCAGCCCGATAAACAGCGCTCTTTCCGCCCGTTGCCGGGAGGAGTGGAGTTCTATCCGTTCGGGGATGTGGAGTATCTGCGTCAGCTGGTGGAACAAGATCCCCAGGACACTGCGGCCATAATCCTGGAACCTATTCAGGGAGAAACTGGCGTCATTCCGGCCCCTGCGGGGTTCATGAAAGAGGTCAGCGAGCTGTGCGATGAATACGGAGTCCTATTAATCGTTGACGAGGTACAAACAGGCGTAGGCCGTACCGGGACGTTCTTTGCCCACGAGGTAGAAGGAATTCAACCGGACGTTATCACTATGGCGAAGGGCTTAGGTGCCGGACTACCCATCGGCGCAACGATTACCCGAGGGCGTGCCAAGGGTCTTTTTGGGCCCGGCTCTCATGGCACCACCTTTGGCGGGAACCCCGTGGCGTGCGCTGCGGCAAACGTAGTTCTTGACACCGTAGATGCGGAATTGCTCGCAGAGGTGACCCGCAAGGGGGACTATGTGCGGCAGAAATGTGAAAAATTTTCAATTGTAGATCGTGTGCGCGGCCGAGGTCTTATGCTGGGCCTTGTATTAAGCACACCGGTGGCTAAGCAGGCCGTGCGGGACGGGCTCGCACACGGGCTTATTCTCAACGCTCCCAACGAGAATGTTCTTCGACTAACCCCACCTTTGGTCATTTCCCAGCATGAACTCGACACAGCACTATCAACTCTCGGAACCATATTGGAGGAACTGGCATGAGCTTGCGGCACTTCCTAGCTGACGATGATCTCAGCCCACAAGAACAAGCGACGGTTTTAGATTTAGCTGAAAAGCTAAAGAAGGAGCCCTTTGCAGAGCGCCCCTTAGAAGGCCCCAAGACCGTGGCGGTTCTCTTTGATAAAACGTCTACGCGCACCCGCTTTTCCTTTGAAACCGCGGTAGCGAATATGGGCGGCAGGGGTATTACCGTCGACACTTCTACAACCCAGATGGGCAAGGGGGAATCTTTTCAAGATACGGCGGCGGTGCTTTCAAGGTACGTGGAGGCCATTGTGTGGCGTACGTTTGAGCACGACAATCTGCTCCAGATGGCAGAGACTGCTACCGTACCTTTGATTAATGCGCTTTCTGATGACCTACATCCCTGCCAGATCCTGGCTGATTTGCTGACCTGTCGCGAGAATCTAGGTGATCTGCCGGGTAAAAAGGCCGTCTACCTAGGCGATGGCGATAATAATATGGCCAACTCGTACATGATCGGTTTTGCCACGGCCGGTATGGACGTCTCCATCATTGCGCCAGAGGGATTTCAGCCTCGCCAGGAATTCATTGACCGCGCGCGTCAGCGGGGCAATATCACCATTACTGATGATGTCAATGAAGTAGAAGGCGCAGACGTCGTGATTACGGATACCTGGGTTTCTATGGGACAGGAAAATGATGGTCGTGATAGGCACACGCCGTTCCTGCCTTATCAGGTTGACTCGACCATAATGAGCAAAGCACATAAGGATGCAATATTCTTACATTGTTTGCCGGCGTACCGTGGAAACGAGGTCACGACTGAGGTGATCGATGGTCCGCAGTCGCGAGTCTTCGATGAAGCGGAAAATCGCCTGCATGCGCAGAAGGCGCTTCTCGTCTGGTTGCTCGAAGTAAATAAGGAGATCAACTAAGTAATGAACACCCCGACCACCCGCAATGCTCGGCAGGCCAAGATTCTAGAGATTTTGGACCGCAATCGCGTCACCAGCCAGGTGCAGCTATCCGAGCTGCTTCTCGCAGACGGCATTGACATCACGCAGGCCACTTTGTCCCGTGACTTGGATGAGTTGGGAGCGAAGAAGGTAAAGCGTGATGGCGGCCGTTCCTATTACATGGTCGGCGGTGAGCTGGAGCAATTTGAAGATCAGGTGGGAGGGCCCCGCGAAAAGCTGCGACGCATGCTCGATGAATTGGTGGTATCCCATGATTCTTCCGGCAATATTGCGATGCTGCGCACGCCAGCGGGCGCGGCCCAGTACCTGGCTAGTTTTATTGACAGGGTAGGGCTGCACGATGTCATTGGTTGTATCGCCGGTGATGACACCATTTTCGTCTTGGCGCGCGAGGGTGTCACAGGCGCAGATTTGGCCGTGACGCTTACCACGCGGAATCTTTAGACGGTGGGAGTGGAAATTCTTACCACCGTCGTATATTATGTACTTAAATGAATTGTTTCCAATAGATCGAGGAGATTTACCATGTCCGCACGCGTAGTCTTGGCCTACTCCGGTGGCCTTGATACTTCTGTTGCTATTCCGTATCTGGCAAAAATGACCGGCGGCGATGTTGTTGCCGTTTCCCTGGACTTGGGTCAAGGTGGCGAGGATATGGAATCGGTGCGCCAGCGTGCACTTGACTGCGGTGCCGTAGAGTCCATCGTTATCGATGCCAAGGATGAGTTCGCAGAGGAGTACTGCGTTCCCACCATTCAGGCAAACGGCATGTATATGAAGCAATACCCGCTGGTATCGGCCATTTCCCGTCCGCTCATTACCAAGCACCTTGTTAAGGCTGCCCAGGAATTTGGCGGCACCCACGTCTCCCACGGCTGCACCGGCAAGGGCAATGACCAGGTACGCTTTGAGGTTTCTTTCCGTGCCCAGGATCCTTCTCTCGAAATTATCGCTCCTGCACGTGATTATGCGTGGACCCGCGATAAGGCCATCGCCTTTGCGGAGGAGATCAACCTGCCAATTGAGCAGTCCGCCTCCTCGCCATTTTCTATCGACCAGAATCTGTGGGGCCGCGCCGTCGAAACTGGATTCCTAGAGGATCTGTGGAATCCACCGACAAAGGACCTATACGCCTACACCGAGGACCCGGGTCTGGGCAATGCCCCGGATGAAATTATCCTCTCCTTTGAAAAGGGCATCCCCGTGGCGGTAGATGGCCAAAAGATGTCCCCGCTGCAGATCATTGAAGAGGTCAACCGCCGCGCAGGTGCACAGGGTATTGGTCGCCTAGATATGGTCGAGGACCGTTTGGTGGGCATTAAGTCCCGTGAGGTCTACGAAGCTCCGGGTGCAATGGTCCTTATCCAAGCGCACGAAGCGCTAGAGGATGTCACTGTGGAGCGCGAGTTGGCTCGCTACAAGCGCCTCACCGATGCTCGTTGGTCCGAGGAGGTCTACGACGGCCTCTGGCATTCGCCGCTGAAGCGTTCCCTGGACGCTTTCATTGCGGAATCTCAGGAAAACGTCACCGGCGATATTCGCCTAAGCATGCACGCCGGCACCGCCACGGTGACCGGGCGCCGCTCTGGCCAGTCGCTGTATTCCTTTGATCTTGCCACCTATGACACCGGCGATTCCTTCGACCAAACCGCCGCAAAGGGCTTTGTTCAGCTGCACGGCCTGTCTACCCAGATTTCCAATCAGCGCGACCGCGATGGCGGTTTCCCGACCAGCGCCCAGAAGTAGAAGCATATGGAATCACATAAGACTAATGAAGGTGCCCTGTGGGGCGGCCGCTTTTCCGGCGGACCCTCCGAGGCAATGTTTGCCCTCTCTGTATCCACCCACTTTGACTGGGTCCTCGCGCCTTATGACGTATTAGCCTCCAAGGCGCATGCCAAAGTGCTGCACAAGGCAGGCTTGCTATCCGACGCCGACCTGGACACCATGCTCGCCGGTCTCACCGAGCTAGGGGAGAAGGTGGATTCTGGCGAATTCCGCCCGGCGCCGACAGATGAGGACGTCCACGGTGCGATGGAACGCGGGCTCATTGAGATTGTCGGGCCGGAAGTAGGCGGTCGCCTGCGTGCTGGCCGCTCGCGTAATGACCAGGTAGCGACGCTGTTTCGCATGTGGGTACGCGATGCCATTCGTGATACCGCCGCCCAGGTGAGCGACTTGGTGGATGCCTTGGCCGATCAAGCCGCATCCCATCCCGATGCCATCATGCCGGGCAAGACTCACTCGCAAGCCGCGCAACCAATTCTGCTAGCACACGAACTTTTGGGCCATGCGCAGCCGCTTCTGCGCGATATCGAGCGCCTGCAGGATTTGGACAAGCGCCTAGCCGTGTCTCCCTATGGCTCTGGCGCGCTTGCTGGTTCATCTTTGCAGCTCGACCCAGAGTCGATTGCAGAAGAGCTAGGGTTCGACTCCGCTGCTGAAAACTCCTTGGACGGCACTGCGGCTCGTGACTTCGCATCCGAGACTGCCTTCGTTTTGGCGCAGATCGCGGTGGATATGTCCCGCCTCTCGGAAGAAATCATCTATTGGTGCACACCGGAATACGGCTATGTCACGCTTGATGATGCTTGGTCGACGGGTTCGTCCATCATGCCGCAGAAGAAGAATCCGGACGTGCCGGAACTTACCCGCGGCAAGACTGGCCGCCTTATTGGCAATCTCACTGGGCTTTTGTCCACGCTGAAGGCTCAGCCGCTGGCCTATAATCGTGACCTGCAGGAAGACAAGGAGCCAATCGTTGACTCGGTGACACAGCTTAACCTGCTGCTGCCGGCGATGACCGGTCTTGTATCGACGCTGACGTTTCATGAGGACCGCATGCGCGAGTTGGCTCCGCGCGGGTTTACGCTGGCTACCGATTTGGCTGAATGGATGGTCCGCCAAGGTGTTCCTTTCCGTGAAGCGCACGAAGCCTCCGGCGCCTGCGTACGGATTGCTGAGGAACGTGGGGTGGACCTAATCGACCTCAGCGACGAGGACCTAGCGGGCGTCGACAAGCGGCTAAAACCAAGCGTCCGTGAAGTGCTCACCATCGATGGAGCAGTTGCCTCTCGTGACACCAAGGGTGGCACGGCCGGCGCTCGGGTGGCTGAGCAACGGGAAAAGGTACGTGAACGGGCCGCCGCTGCCCGTACCTGGGCGCAGACTCCACTGCGCTAACTAGTTTTCCCTCGGAATACCGCATGGCCGTAGGCCATGCGGTTCTTTTATGCCTAGATGTGGGGGTAGGGGATTAGCCCCTATTCCCAACCCCCCAACTGCATTGTTGAACACAATGGGGGTGCCGGTGACGTGGGTTACAATGTGGTGCGGTACTATCCTTGCAGAGAATGTGACCTAACAGACGCATTCATGTCAATGAAAGGACGATCTCTCCCATGACAGTAAATTCGCCGCCGCCCACAGCGGGGCCGCACGAGCACGAGAAGGCGGTCTACGCTTCGGAAGACCACGGCCTGCAAAAGGGGATGGGCAATCGCCAGCTCCAGATGATCGCCATCGGTTCTGCCATTGGTACCGGTCTTCTTTTGGGTACCGGTAGCCGCTTGCAAGACGCCGGACCGTTCCTAGCGGTGCTGTACCTTATTTGTGGCTTCTTTGGCTATATCATCCTGCGTTCTCTTGGCGAGCTCATTGTCTATCGCCCCAGCTCCGGTTCCTTCGTCTCCTATGCCCGTGAGTTCTACGGTGAGAAGACCGCTTTTGTCACAGGCTGGTTGTACTGGGGAAACTGGGCGATGACCTTGGTGGCGGACGGCACAGCCGTAGCTATCTACATCAAGTGGTTTAGCCAGTACACGTCGTGGCTCGACGCCGTTCCGCAGTGGGCACTGGCCCTCGTTGTTATCTGCGGCATCCTTGTATTCAACATGCTCTCGGTGAAGATCTTCGGCGAGCTGGAGTACTGGTTCTCCCTCATCAAAATTGTCGCGTTGATCATCTTCATGTTGGTGGCCATCGGTGTCCTTATTCTTGGCCACCCGAGCGGCGATCCCACCGGCTTTAGCCTCTTTTCTGATAACGGTGGCTGGCTGCCCAATGGCCTCATGCCTGCCGTCATCGTTGTCCAAGGTGTCGTCTTTGCCTACGCCGGCATCGAGCTTGTTGGAACCACCTCCGGTGAGACTAAAAATGTAGAAAAGCATATCCCGCGCGCAGTCAACAATGTGCTGCTCCGCATCTTGATTTTCTACTTCGGCTCCGTGCTATTGCTGACCTTGGTGTTGCCATACACTAACTATGTCGCAGATGTTTCGCCGTTCGTGACCTTCTTTGAGTCCCTGGGCGTTGGCGCGGCGGCTCCGATTTTCCAGCTTGTCGTTATCACCGCTGCGATTTCCTCGCTCAACGCTGGCCTGTATTCCACCGGCCGCATTATGTACAACATGTCCACCTCCGGCTCCGGCCCGAAGTTTGGCGCTCGCATGTCCAAGTCTGGTGTTCCCTACGGCGGCATCGTCATGGCGGCCATGGTGGGCTTGGTAGGCGTCTTCCTCAACTATGTGGTGCCGGAGATGGCGTTTGAAATCGTGCTCAACCTGGCAGCCTTGGGTACATTGGCGTCCTGGGCGGCAGTTGCGCTCTCGCACCTCAAGTTTGTACACCTGGCTAAGAGTGGACGCTACACGCGGCCGGGATACCGATCACCATTCGGTCAAGGCGGCGACTGGGCCGTACTCATCTTCATTGGCCTAGTCATTATCCTGATGGCCTTTGACTATCCAATCGGAACCTATGCGCTTGCTTCCACTCTGCTCCTCGTTCCGGTCTTTATGGCAATGTGGTACGCATGGCGCGACCGTATTCGTACAATCGCGGAAGAGAGGAAGGCCAAGCACCTGCCAACCTCCAGCTTCCCGGCCGCACCGCAAACAGACCTTCACCCGAAGAATTAAAACTAGGAAAGGAATTCTTATGAACCACGCTGTTAAGTTCGTAGACGTAGAAAATATGGCGCGCTGGATTCAGCGCGAGGGCGTTGAAAACATCATTACCGGAATGGTGGATTACCTCGAGGCTGACTACCGCGAGTGGGAGCGCTTTGACAAGATTCCGCGCGTTGCCTCCCACACCCCATTCGGTGTCATCGAGCTCATGCCGACCTCTAACGGTAAGGAGTACTCCTTCAAGTACGTCAACGGCCACCCGTCCAATCCGGCCCGTGGTTTCCAGACCGTTACCGCCTTTGGCGTGCTTGCCGACGTCGACAATGGCTACCCCACCTTCGAAGCCGAGATGACGCTGCTTACCGCACTGCGTACTGCCGCAACCTCCGCCATGGTGGCAAAGCACCTAGCACGCAAGGACTCCAAGCGCATGGCCATGGTCGGTGCCGGATCCCAGTCTGAATTCCAGGCCTTGGGCTTCCGTGGCGTGATGGGCATCGAGGACATCACTATTTATGACATTGACCCTGAGGCGGTAGAGAAGTTCAAGCGCAATCTGGAGCCACTGGGCTTTAATATCACTGCCTGCTCTAGCGTCGACGAGGCAGTTCTTGGCGCAGACATTATTACCACCTGCACTGCAGACAAGGCACAAAACCAGATTCTGGCCGAGCGCCACGTCGCCCCAGGTGTCCACCTCAACGCTGTTGGCGGTGACTGCCCAGGTAAGACCGAGCTGGAAAGCTCCATTCTGGACAAGTCCAAGGTCTTCGTGGAGTTCCCGGAGCAGACTCGCATCGAGGGCGAAATTCAGCAGAAGCCCGAAGACTTCCCGGTTGTCGAGTTCTACCAGGTGCTCACCGGCCAGGCCACCGGCCGCGATGACGATGAGCAGATCACCCTCTTCGATGATGTCGGATTCGCAATCAACGACTTCTCCGCGCTGCGTTACCTGCGTGATTCCGTCAAGGGAACCGACTTGGAGTCCGAGATCGACATCATTGCCAACCCGGACGATCCTAAGGATCTGTTCTCCTTGGTTGCTAACGTTCCGTCCTTGCTTTAAAGCAAAGGTGGGGTAGAGGGATTTTACTTCTCCCTCTACCCGCTGGGATTAGATGTAAGAGTCTTGACCCAAAGTTGCTCGAGGTACTTGTCCGTCCGCAGGACAAGGGCCTGTTGATATATCCGGAAGATAAGCAAGTCCTTGTCAATGAGCGTTCCTAGCATTGCCTATCCCATTGAAGATGACGTTCCAGTAATTCTGGTAGGCCACGCGATGAAATGGCCCTCCTGAATCTGGATTCTATGTAAAGTCTGGATACTCTGTGCTAAACAGGTGACTCCCCAGCACCTTTTTATGAATCCAACGCGAAGTTCAAGGTGGACCTACCGGAAAACCCGAATCACCTTGTCATCGACATCATTGTCTAGCTAGTGCTTAGGTATTCCGTGGAACGCTGCGGGCTGGCTTGTTATGCCGCCTGCGACGTTTAGCATATTAATACCACGCTGTTTTGCATCCGCGGCGAAGGTCGAGATGAAGTTGGCCGATCGCTTGCCGGAAGCACAGTATACCCACGCTTTGCGCTGCCCTTCGGCCTGCAGGGAATCGAGCAGGCAGCGCGCCACCTCTGGATCGTCCTGCCACACGGAGGTTGGTAAATGGTAATGCTCTGTGCCGGCAGCAAAAAAGAAATCATCTATGGCAGCCTCCCCGGCCTCGCGCACGTCGATGGCCGTGGCACCGTCGCGCAGATCTTCGAACATCTCGGGGGCAGTGGCAGCGGCAGCGGCAGCATCGGCATCCGGCACGGCACAAGCTGCGCTACCGTAGTCTTGCTGCAGCTGTATGGTTAGCTCGCGTGCCGGGTCGTGGGGCACGCGGAAGTGAGTGATGGAGGCGGTCAGGGCATCGTAGATGCTCAACAAGCCCACCCGGTCGTGGTTCATGCCGGTTGCGAACTGGATTAGCTCGGTGGACATCAAGCCCGCGACCACGCTGGTGGTTACGCCCAGCACACCGGCGGTGGCGCAATCCGGCACGGAATCTGGGTCGGGTTGCAGGGGATAGAGGTCGCGCATGCCCACGCCGGACTCGGCGCCGGGCCCAGACCACCACACTGCGCAGTCGCCCCGGTAGCGAAGCACCGAGCCCCACACCAGCGGGGTGCCTGTGATCTCCGCAGCATCCGCTGCTAGGAACTTGGTGGCAAACGTGTCAGAACCATCCACTAGGATGTCCACCCCACGAAGGTAGCCCACGGCATTGTCGACGGTAAAACGGTCGCGAATCGCATGTACTACGATGCCGGTCTGCAGCTGCCGGAGCTTTTCGGCGGCGACGTCCACCTTGGGCCTTCCCACATCGTGGGTGCCGAACAGGATCTGGCGGTGGATGTTAGTGAGATCCACCGTGTCGTCATCGATCACAGAGATTTCGCCAACACCGGCGGCAGCTAGCTGCTGCATCAGGGGGCAGCCCAATCCGCCAGCGCCGATGACGAACACGTGGGTGCCGTGCAGCGCCTCTTGCTGGGGGATGCCGAAGCCAGGCAATAGGGTTTGGCGGGCTACTCTGTACAACTCTTCACGGGGCAGTGGGCTCATTACAGGACTTTGTCTTCCCAGCTAGCCAACCCCTCGAATGATGACGAGGCCACGGCGTGCTGCCGTTTCGGAATGCGGCCAGCTTGCCGGGCCAACCGGCCACCTTCCACGGCGTATTTCATTGCAGTGGCCATCGCCATGGGGTCCTGGCAGCGGTTAATAGCACTCGCTAAAAGCACGCCATCGCAGCCCAGCTCCATGGCCAGTGCAGCATCGGAGGCCGTGCCCACACCGGCATCCAGCAGCACGGGAACATGGGTGCGCGAACAGATCAGCTCGATGTTGTGCGGGTTCAGGATGCCTAGGCCCGTGCCGATGGGCGAGCCTAAAGGCATCACCGCTTCCACGCCCACGTCTTCTAGACGCTTGGCGACGATCGGATCGTCGCTGGTATATGCCAGCACCACAAATCCTTCAGCAACCAGCATCTCGCAGGCATCCACGAGCTCTACCACGTCGGGCAGAAGCGTATGGTCATCCGCGATAACTTCCACCTTCACCCAATTGGTGCCCAGCGCCTCGCGGGCTAGCTTGGCGGTTGTTACTGCGTCCCGGGCGGTGCGGCACCCAGCAGTGTTGGGCAGCACGTCAATGCCCAATCGCTGCAAGAGCTCGAAGATGGATTCCCCACCGGTGCTAGCGCTCGTGGCACTGTGCCTACGCATGGCAACGGTGGTCAGCTGTGTACCGCTGGCAACTAAGGATTGTTCCAACATAGCCTGGCTACTTGCCCCGCCGGTTCCCATCACTAGGTGCGAATCGAATTGTTTATCTGCGATAGAAAGCATGAGTAAAGCCCTACCCGCCCTGCACGGCGATCAGGATATCCATTTCATCGCCGTCGGTAACTTCATAAGACCAGTCGCTGGCTGGGATCACGTCGCCATTGACGGCCACGGCGACGCCTTTCGGCGAGGCATCGCCGGTCTCTGCTTTTACGACGGCAGCCACGGTGATATGCCCCTCGCTGCTGCGGCGCTTTCCATTAAGCGTGTATTCCATGGTGCTTATTCCTTTCTTTTGTGGCTATCGGGGTGGGCTGTATCGGGCCTGGCGTAGTGGATCGCAGGCAGAGATGTCTATCTCCAACCCGTTGGCGGGGTAGGTGCCCAACCCCAACTGGGCACCTACCTTAGCCCCAAAGGCGGACAACAGGATTCCGTGGCGGAAGTAGCCGGTGGAGATCACCAGCCCGTCGCGCACCTTGCCAAGGTAGGGCAGATCATCTGGTGTGCCGGGCCGGGCGCCGACGATGGCTTCGATGAACTCGCAATCCTCTAGCCCAGGAACCACGCGGATGGCGTCTCGAAGAAGCGTGTGCACACCGTCTACAGAAGGACCTTTGCGGTTGTCTTCGCGGCTGGTTGCACCGACGGCGATGGTGCCATCGGTGCGGGGGATGACATAAACCGGCCGGTCCTCCACGAATGCGCGCACCACTCGGGTAAGCGGTTCGCCACTGGTGTGCACCAGCGCGTCTGGGACCCGCAGCCGCAGCATGTCACCGTACACCGGCCGTAGCGCTAGGGGATTGACACCCTCGAACCAGCCGTCTACGTCTTTGGCACCTAGCCCGTTGCAGAGATAGACCGTGTCGCCGGTGGCCACTCGGCCATCGGTGAGCTGTACATCGTGCCCGTTGATGCGCGTTGCGGCCGTCGCCACGAAGCGAACTCCGGCTTGCTGCAGGTAGTCCAACAGGCACGCGCTGAACATGCGCGGGTTGATCTGATGGTCGCCCGGGATTTCCACTGCCGCCGCCAACTGGGGGCTTAGCCCCTGCTCTAGCCTTCGGGCTTGCCGTAGTGTCAGCGCCTGGGCATCCATACCGTGTCTTTGCTGCAGCGCCAGCAACTCGCGGATATGGACGCCATCGGCGCGGTCGGCACCCACCACCAGGGTGGATTCACTGCGGTGCCCGGTCGGTGCGGTAGTTTTCTTACCCAACCTGGCCAGCAGGTGGGGGAACATCTCGCCCGAAGCCACCATCAGCGGGTACAGCGGCTCTTGCCGGTATTGCACCTCCGCAACCGGCGCCAGCATGCCACCGGCCACGAACGTGGCACCGCTAATGGGCTGGGGATCGACCACGACAATTTCTTGTGGGGATACGCCCGCTTCCACCAATTCGAATGCCGTGGCCAGCCCGATGATTCCCGCGCCAATGATGGCGTGCTCCGCGCGTAGCTTCTGACTATCGGGGTGGTTGCCCGGGCTGAGAACAGTGTTATTCATGTGAACCGATTGCTGCATTCCCGTTCACCCGATCGAAAGCTTGCACAACCGTGGTCGCCAAGGTAGTCGGATCATCGGAGTCCATGAAGGCGCGCACAATCGCCACACCAGACACACCGGTTTGGGCCAGTGCTGCGGCATCGGTGGCCTGTACATCACCGATTGCCACGACCGGAACGGCCGAGGCCGCCACGAGTGGGGGATAGCCTTCCAACCCCAGCGGAGTGCGGCCGGAGATTTTCGTCGGGGTGGGGCGGAACGGACCGGCACCGATGTAGTCGATCACATCTGCGTACTCGTTAGCGTCCTGCACTAGCTCTAGGGTTCCGGTGGTCAGCCCGATGATCGCATCCTCGCCAAGAATCTGCCGCGCCAGGTGCGGGTTCAAGTCGTCTTGGCCGATGTGTACGCCGTGGATGTGGTGATCATCCATTAGGGCGGCCGCTACATCCACTCGGTCATCGATAAGCACCTTCGTTGCCGGATTGGCTTCCTCGACTGCCGCGGCAACGTCGATAGCTAGGGCGGTCAGATCGCGCACGCTGATGGGCTTGCTGCGCACTTGAATCACGCCCGCACCACCGGCGGCCGCTGCCGCGGCAACCTGGACGACCTTTTCCTGCGGTGCTCCCGTAACGTGGTAGCACCGCAGATCCAGGTGGCTACCCTGCGCAGCAGGGCGAGGCTTAGCGCTCACTGGGGATCGCTGCTTCCTTCTCCAGATCCTCGGCCACTTCCTTGGCCTCATTGCGGTCTAGATACAGCTTGGATCCCGCACGGCGGAACTCCTCGGCCATTTCTTCTTCGCCTTCGGTATTAGTGACGCGTTCTCCGTCTACACTCTGGCGCCCGAAGCCTGGCAAGCCGAGGTCCTTGACTAGCGTTTGCTTCTGGTCGGTGGCCAGAGCCTCATCGATCTTGTCACCGAATGCGTCGCGGATGTCCTGGCTGATCCGCATGGAGCAGAACTTAGGTCCACACATCGAGCAGAAGTGAGCGGTCTTTGCCGGCTCCGCGGGCAGAGTTTCGTCGTGGTAGGACTGGGCAGTATCCGGGTCTAGGGACAGGGCAAATTGATCGTGCCAGCGGAACTCGAAGCGCGCCTTGCTCATCGCATCGTCCCACTCGTGGGCGCCAGGGTGGCCCTTGGCGACGTCGGCGGCGTGGGCGGAGACCTTGTAGGTAATTACACCGGTCTTCACGTCGTCCTTGTTCGGCAGGCCAAGGTGCTCCTTCGGGGTGACGTAGCACAGCATTGCGGTACCTCCCATGGCGATATTGGCCGCACCGATGGCGGAGGTAATGTGGTCGTAGCCAGGCGCAATATCGGTGACCAGCGGCCCCAGGGTATAAAACGGTGCGCCGCCGCACCATTCCTGCTCTTTTTCATTGTTAACCTGCACCATGTTAAGCGGCACGTGGCCTGGGCCTTCGACCATGACCTGAACGTCGTACTCCCAGGCGCGGTGGGTTAGCTCGCCGATGGTCTTCAGCTCAGCGAACTGGGCTGCGTCGTTGGCATCGGCGATGGAGCCTGGGCGCAGGCCGTCGCCCAGAGAGAACGCAACGTCGTACTTGGCGAAGATCTCGCACAGCTCGTCGAAGTTCTCGTACAGGAAGGACTCCTTGTGATGAGCCAAGCACCAGCCGGCCATGATGGAACCGCCGCGGGAAACGATGCCGGTTACGCGCTTGGTGGTCAGCGGCACGAAGGGCAGGCGTACGCCGGCGTGGATCGTCATGTAGTCCACACCTTGTTCGCATTGTTCGATCACGGTATCGCGGAAGATTTCCCAGGTCAGGTCCTCGGCTACGCCGTCGACTTTCTCGAGTGCCTGGTAAATCGGCACGGTACCGATCGGTACCGGGGAGTTGCGCATGATCCACTCGCGAGTGGTGTGAATGTCGTTACCGGTGGATAGGTCCATTACGGTGTCTGCACCCCAGCGGGTGGCCCAGCGCAGCTTGTCTACCTCTTCGCGGATGGACGAGCTCACCGCGGAGTTACCGATATTGGCGTTGATCTTCGTATTGAAGGCATTGCCGATGATCATCGGCTCAGATTCCGGGTGGTTGATGTTGTTCGGGATGATCGCCTTGCCGGAGGCAACCTGCTCGCGCACCTTTTCTACGTCGCAGTGTTCGCGCAGTGCGACGTATTCCATCTCCGGGGTGATAATACCCTGGCGGGCGTAGTGCATCTGGGTTACGCGCTTGCCCTCCTTGGCCCGCAGCGTCTGGCGGCTAGCGCCTTTCCATTCGTCACTGGCCTCGCCACGTTTGAGGGCGCGGTTACCGTCATCCAACAGGTTGCGGCGCCTGCCCTCGTAGGCTTCTACATCACCGCGGGCTTCGATCCACTCACTGCGCAAAGCCTCCAGGCCCTCGGTCGGTTCGGCCCAGGGGCCGCGAGTGCGGTAGAGCTTCTGCGGTGGATTCGGGCCCGTTGGGGAATCGTCCAGCTGAACTTCGGTTTCCGGCACCTGTAGGGTGAAGGTCTTGCCGAAGGATTCCACCTGCTTTTCGATGGGGGCGAAGCTGTGCTTCGGGTGGATTTCCGCACCATAGTCGTCATTCGGGATGGTAGTGCGGGTGTGCTGTGTAGACGGATCCGTCATAAAAGTCTCTCCTCATTCTTCCTTCGCTGGTTCTAACCAGGCAGGTTCTAGCGGTACTCGCGCGGGGATTACAGCGCGATCTCAGCTCGATACCTCGAGCGCCCGTGTTCGGTTGCACTTCCTACTGTAACGCACAGCACCCGCGTGTTAAGTCCTAGGGCGGACGGTTGATTGGACAGCCTCAATGAGCAAAGTAGAAAAGCGGTAAACAACTACAGAGAGTCACTCGGTGGGATGGCTGGGGCACGGGTTAGACTTAACAGCATGATTGATCAGAAGCTCCTAGAGATCCTCGCGTGCCCGATCGACAAGCAACCGCTGGAGGATCACGGCGACTATTTGGTTAACCCTAGGCTGAACAAGGCCTATCCGGTGCAGGACGGCATTCCGGTCCTGCTGGTGGACGAGGCTAAGGACTGGCCCATTGGGTCCAAGTAACTAAAGCCACACGCTCTGGAAAAGCAGACACTTAGATAATTAGGGAACAGGGGAGCACCTACGTATGACTAACAACACGAACATTGTTGACGAACTGGAATGGCGCGGGCTCATTAACCAGTCCACGGATTTGGAGGCTTTGAAAGAGGCCACAGAGAACCCGATCAGCTTGTACTGCGGTTTCGATCCGACGGGAAGCTCGCTGCACGCTGGGCACCTAGTACCACTGATTATGCTGAAACGCTTTCAGCAATTCGGCCACCGTCCAATCGCGCTGGCCGGCGGTGCGACGGGAATGATTGGTGACCCACGTGATGTTGGGGAGCGTTCTATGCTCACGGAAGAGCAGATCGCAGAGAATATGCAGATGATCAAGACACAACTTGAATCTTTCGTGGACTTCACCGATGAGAGTGACGTTTCAAGCCCAGCGGTGATGGTGAACAACGCGGACTGGATTAGCCAGATCAACGTCATCGAGTACCTGCGCGATATCGGTAAGAATTTCTCGCTGAATACCATGCTGGACCGCGATACGGTTAAGCGCCGCTTGGAGTCCGATGGCATTTCCTACACCGAGTTTTCCTACATGCTGCTGCAGGCTAACGACTTTGTGCACCTGCACAATGAGTACGACTGTGTCCTGCAGATTGGCGGTGGCGACCAGTGGGGCAACATCGTTTCCGGTGTGGATCTGAACCGGCGCGTGAATGGTGCGAAAGTCCACGGCCTGACGGTACCGCTGGTGACGGACGCCGAGGGTAATAAGTTCGGCAAATCCACCGGCGGCGGCAAGCTATGGTTGGATCCGCAGCTGACCAGCCCATACTCCTGGTACCAGTACTTTATTAATGCTGGAGACGCGGTGGTTATCGATTACCTGCGTTGGTTTACATTCTTGACTCAGGAGGAGATCGCGGATCTGGAGCGCAAGGTAGAGGAGGAACCCTACAAGCGTGAGGCGCAGCGAGTGTTGGCGCGAGAAATGACCACACTGGTCCACGGCGCACAAGCCACCGAAGCAGTGGAGCTGGCCTCTCAAGCTTTGTTCGGTAAGGCGGAGTTGCAGGATTTGGACGAGGCCACCCTGTCTTCTGCATTGCAGGAGACCGAGGTAGCGGAAGTCAGCTCGGATGCCACGATCCTGGATCTATTGGTAGGTGCGGGATTGGAGAAATCGAAGGGTGCCGCGCGCCGCACTGTGGGTGAAGGCGGTGCATACGTGAATAACCAGCGCATCGAGGACATCGAATGGTCTCCGTCTTCCCAAGACCTCCTGCATGGCTCGTGGCTAGTATTGCGCAAGGGCAAGAAGCGCTTCGCTGGGGCACGGGTTGTGAATCCTTCCTAATGCCGTCACGCTTCGTGTCAATAAGGTAGCTACATGATCCCTTGGTAACGGTTATTGGCCATTTACCAGGGGATTTGTGTGTTTCTAGGTGTGGGGTGTAGCTTTATCGAAGTCGCTGAGAGGTAGCCGGGAGGTTACTTGTGAGCGAATTTTGTACGGACTTGGTTCGATGATTTGATTTTGTTCTTTGAGTTGAGTAAGTTTGTACGGGCTGCCGATGAGAGGTTAACGGGAAGTTAATTTTCTGTTGGTTGGTGGTGATGTTTGAGAACTCAATAGTGTGCCAATGTACTTTTTATTTTTTGTGTGCATGGTTGTGTGTTGATTGGTTTGTCTGCCAATAAGCCTTTTGGTTGGTTTGTTGGTTGGTGTGTGCCGGTTGGGTATGTGGAACACGTACCTTTTTGAATGCTGTTTGGTGTTTCGGCTGCATTGAGATGGATTGGTTGGCATGTGATTGTGTTTACCTTTTTTG
>NZ_JAKRDR010000016.1:0-61859 GCF_022345765.1 Corynebacterium nasorum
GGCTAACTGCCTCGCCTGCCACCACGCGCTCAACAGCAGCATCCTTAACATCCTTCGGAGTCCAACGCGTCACAACTACCTCCCGGTCGAAGTGGCGCATTCACCCCTTGACAGCACGATGTGACTGCTTACCTGTTTGGCTTTTTGTCTATTTATTTCATTTTGCTGTTCAATTTTATTTTAGCGGCTAAACTCGTTTCCTTCTTGCCCTTGATCATATCCCCCATTTTCGCCGTAGGGTATGCGTACTGGTGGCACCGCTCCACCAGAAAAGTTCTTAATAAAACTAGTAAACCGACTCGAAAAGACCCCTATAAAACCTGCGCCGAAACCCCCTCACTAAGCATTACCGGAATTCAAGAGGTTCTGGATCACCAAGAAGGGGACTATTTTCAAAAGTTCCTTTCTTCATTTTCATTAGCAAGCGAATTCTACGATCGTATATACTTTTCAACGGATACTTGGTACCTTCTTCCTGACTACGCAACTACGCTGCCTGAGACAGCAAAAACGTCAGAAGGCGCATCCTCGCATATGCCCAAGTCGTCAATAGGCAGACAGCTCAGCAAGTACAGTTGTAGAACAATTATCTCTACAGATTTAGCGATAAAGTCTTTTGAATCCGGCGTACGCTTGATTCGACTTATCGAAGGTGGCCTCAAGTTACGCTCCAATCAGAAAGACTATGATGTAGCCACCCAAGGGGAACTTGTAGCTATTGATAAGACAATAGTCCCTTCCATTAACACTAGGTCGTATTCAACATCCAAGACTCTATTCAATTTCAACGACCACTGCAGTTAAGTCTGATTTAACCAGCGATTCACTGCCGCTATTTAGGCTGGAAAAGTTCCTTTTAAACCTTTTGTGGAGCTTTGTATGCCTTATTCAAATAGTCGTTCTTCTTTTAATCGTCGTAACTTCCTGCAGATTGCAGGCGTGTCGGCCGCGGCGGTGGCTGCGGGTATTAGTGCACCGGCAAAGGCGGGTGCGCAGTCGAGTCTGAGCTCATGGGGATCGTCACGAGGTGGGGATCTGCCGCAGGATTCGGAGCTTTTTGGCATGGGAGTAGCGGCGGGTACGCCGCGGCATGATTCCATGATCCTGTGGACCCGCTTGGCCCCGGAACCGCTGGCTGAGGATGGTCACGGCGGCATGACCGGCGGCGATGTCCGCGTGGGTTGGGAAGTTGCGAAGGATGAGGGGTTTGGGGACGTCGTCAAGCAGGGCGAGGCCTTAGCCCAACGCGAGCTGGCACACTCGGTACATCCGCAGGTCACTGGACTGGAGCCGGCAACTGAGTATTTTTATCGCTTCCGCGTGGATGGCAAGGTAAGCCCAGTAGGTCGGTTTAAAACTCTGCCCGCACCCGGCGCGAAGGTGGATGATTTCACCTTCACCGTAGCTTCGTGTCAAGCGTGGTATCACGGCTATTTCACCCCGTGGAAGCATATTGCGCAGGAACCAGACCTGGATATGACCATTTTCGTGGGCGACTATATCTACGAATACGGCATTGTGGAAGGAGATAATTTGTGGCGCCAGGGCGCAAGCGTGCCCGATGTTTTCAAGGCAAAGGTGGAGACTCTGGAGCAATATCGCCTGCGCTACTCGCTCTTCAAATCTGATGAGCACCTGCAGGCCGCGCATGCGCGCGCCGCGATGGCGATTGTGTGGGATGACCATGAAGTAGAAAATAACTACGCCGGCAATTGGTCCGAGATTGGCACCAAGGCCGAGCACTTCCTCTACCAGCGCGCAGCTGCCTACCGTGCCTTTTATGAGAATCTTCCGGTCGCCCCGCCCGCGCTTCCCGAAGGCCCCAATAACCGCATTTATGATTCCTTCGACGTGGGCACGCTAATGCGTTTCAACCTGGTCGATACCCGCCAATACCGCGAGGAATCCGCGGAGGATGCCAGCATCTTGGGCGCGGAACAGGAGCAGTGGCTCAACGATAAGCTCGCCACCTCCCCGGCACAGTGGAACGTGGTGGTCAATAGCGTGGTCGTCGTACCAATCGCCGATAGCACCGACCAATGGGACGGCTTCCCAACAGCGCGCCGCCGCCTTATCGAGTCCCTATCTAAGGTAAGCGATCCCGTTGTCTTTACCGGCGATATTCACCAACACTGCGCTGCCGAGATTCAATCCGAATCGGGCCAGCCCGTCGGCGTGGAATTGGTCGCCACCTCCATTGCTTCCGATGGCGATGGCTTTGCCGGTTCCAAGAGCACCGAGTGGTTGGAAAAGCCATATGTGAAGGCCATGGATAAGCGCCGTGGCTACATCAAAGTGCACGCTACCCGCGAGCACCTCGATTCCGAATTCGTCGTCGTGCCCTGGATTGAGCGCGATGATACCGCCCCGCGCGAGACTGCTTTCTCCTTCCGTACCAATGCCGGCGAGCACACGCTGCGCTCCCTCTAAACCCCGAAAGGACAATTCATCATGGGACTTTTTAGCTCGCTTTCCTCTTCTTCCTCTCGCCACGGTTCTTCCCGCAAACATTCCTCTGACCAAGGGTCCTCTACCCCAGCTCCTACCGCGAGTGCTGCTCCACCGGCCGTAGCTAACATTCAGGCAGAACCGCAGCTCATGGAAAATTACGTCACTTGGGAGCCTGTTTCCTGGGACGTCGTCTTGGATCACTACCGTGTCATCGGCACCGATCCCAATGGTGTAGACGTGCTGTTGGGCAAGACCATCTTCCCCTTTTTCCACCACTCCCGGCGCGACGTCGCCGGTGAAAAGTGGTCCTACTACGTCAAGGTAGTAGATGCTTCCGGTACCGAGTCCGCTCCTTCTGGCAAGGCAACGTCTACCTCCCTGCCTTCGGTCACTGCTGGCCAAGCGCTAGCCACGATTGGTTCCTTTGATCGAAAAGGCACAGAGTTCCAGTACTCGCCAAAGGACTACAAGAAGATCGTCACTGCGCACCCAGACCAGACGATCACCGTTGGACCGGATGCTACGCCTGCCGACGTCCCTTATCTCCTCCCCGGTCCCGGCGATAAATGGGCCGGCAGCAAATCCTACACGCTGAAGTGGACGGTGAAATTGGATAAGCCTGCCTCAAAGGCGGCACTGGCACTATGGCTCATTGATACCACCAAGCTCGGCGGTGTTCTCGATATCACGGTTAATGATTTTCATAAACAAATAGAGCTCCCGCAAGGCGCAACGCAAGGTTCGCGCCAAGGCGATGCCAGCGGGGAACCGACCCCGCTGCGACCGGCAGCAATCGAGTTTGCTCTCGCCGAAGATACCCTGAAGGAAGGAGAGAACCAGCTCGTCTTCACCCTCCGCGAAGGAGGCTGGCTGGCATGGGATGCACTGGGGATTTTTGCTGGGTAACACCATGCAAGCGGTGCTTTGCCTAGAAACGGGAAATTGTTCACCGATTCCTGATGTACGGTAGTAACATCTGCATTCTTCTAATACATAGTAAACAGCAGAGGACGCCGACGTTGAAAGGACTTAGCTTCCGTTATGGCTACACTTTCTGATCGCCTGCACCGAGCCCAGCAGGATTTTAACGCGGTGATTACCATCATCCCGTTTGATGAGCACGCGGTGGATGAATCACCCACGCTCATGGGGCAACCGGTGGCGTTCAAGGACATCGTGGATGTGGCATGCGTAGCTACTACCTGCGGCACCAAGGTCAAAGTTGGGCACGCACCGGTCAAGGATGCACCAGTGGTGCAGCGTTTGACGGCGAAGGGTGCGCTGCCGGTAGCGAAGGCGAACCTGCAGGAGTTTTCCTATGGCATTTTGGGCGATGCCTCGGCCTACGGTCGCGTTATCAACCCACGCGATCCCGAAATCTGCGGCGGTGGATCTAGCTCTGGTTCTGCCGCTTTGGTGGCTTGCGGCGCGCTGCAGCTTACGGTGGGCTCCGATAGCGCCGGCTCGGTGCGTGTGCCTGCTGCTTGCCAGGGCGTGCTGGGTTTCAAACCCACCTTCGGGCTCATTCCGGTAGAAGGTGTCTTCCCCTTCGCCCCGAGCTTTGATTGCATTGGATTCTTTGCCAGCTCAATTGACCTCATTGAGCAGGCCTTTATTGCTACCGCAGATGAGGAACCGGCCGCGGCGCAGGATGTTTCTGCTCTTGATGTCACGGCCCTCAAGGCCAAGGGAGAGCGCTTCGCAGATCTTTTGGCGGTGCTAGAGCACTCGGACTTTAAGCTCACCGAGGGCGTGGACTTGGAAGACACCATCGCCGCCACGGCCGAGCTCTACGAGCCGATGCGCTTGAAAGAGGTCTATGATGTCCACCGGCCATTGCTGGACCAGCGCGAAAGGTACCAGGATGTCATTTTGCAGCGAGTGCTGGGCGGAGAAAATATCAGCCAGGAAGATTATGACGCAGCTGCACAGGGCGTGAAAGAGCTGCGCGAAAAGGCTCTTGCCCTGCTTGGCGATGCCCCCATTATTCTTACCCCTACCCTCGATTCCGGCCCCCTCAAGTGGTCCGATATCACCCCGGAGAATACCGCGGAATCGGCCGCGAGCCTGCGACGCTGGACCGAGCCTTTCAATGTGCTTGGATGGCCGGCGATTACGGTGCCGCTGCGCGGCGAAGAGGAAAAAGGCGTGGGTGATGCGGTGCAGGTCGTCGGCAAGCCGGGCGAGGACCTGACCGTGCTGCGCGTTGCCCGTGCTCTACAAGCCCTGCTCTAGGCCTCGGCCAGTACTGTCTTTTCCTGCGTGCGCGGCCGCCAATAAGCAGCTTCTACGGCGCTAAACTCCTTGAAATGCGATGAGGTGAGCTCATCCATTGCGTGGATATAGCCAGGAACCTCCTCGCGCGGCAGGCGCAATCCCATGGTCAGATGCGGGGTCCACCGCGGCCCGCGGCCGTCCGGATTGGCGGCACTGATTTTTCGCGCGGCAATTTCTAGCTCGTCGGTCGTTTCAAGCAGCCAAGCCACCGTCTGCTTGCGCTTGGTGCCGAAAATGACGTTTCCTACCCGCCGGAAATCTGCCGGTATGACGGGCGGCAGCAGCTGCGCCGCTAAATCCACGACCTCTGGCTGCATGTGCGGTGAAAAGGTCACAGTAATGTGCGGGCGTTGATGTTGGACGGGAAAGCCGCGCTGGGCAAGGCCGGCAAAGATTTCGCGTACTTGGTCTTCCTGCTTTTGCGGCAGGTAGAGCAAGATATTATCCGGCGATGCTTTACTCACGGCGTGGCGTCCCTTTCTGCGGTCGGGTGCTTCCAGCGTACCGGCGCATTAGATGACAATCCCCTATTGTGCCAACGCAAACGTTTGCCGTTTAATAAGACTCATGAGCACTTCAGAGTCATCGCCCCTCATCCTCGCCATCACGGCGTGTCCGACGGGCATCGCGCATACCTATATGGCGGCCGAGAACCTTGAGGCCGCAGCCCAAGAACTGGGCTACCGCATCAAGATTGAAACTCACGGTTCTATCGGCGTCGAAGGAACCTTTAGCAAGCAAGATATCGAAGACGCCGATGCCATTGTCATTGGTGCCGATACTGTAATTTCCAAAGACCGCTTCCATGGCAAACGCCTCGAGGCCACCGGCGTGGACGAGGCCATCAAACACCCAAAGGAACTACTAAGCAGGTCCTTAAGCGCTGCGCGCTGGGAAGGAACTACAGACAGCCAGGAAGAAGAAGCGCCCCGCAAAAATAGTATTGGCCAGACCTTGTACAAAGCGCTGATGAACGGCGTCTCGCACATGATCCCGTTCGTGGTTACCGGCGGTTTGCTCATTGCGGTAGCCCTCTCTATCGGTGGCACCCCCACGCCTGAGGGCATGGCGATTCCAGAAGATAGCTTCTGGAACACTGTCAATGAACTCGGCGCTCTGGCGTTTTCACTGATGGTTCCAGTTCTCTCCGGCTACATCGCTGTGGGCATCGCGGACCGACCGGGCCTTGCGCCTGGCCTTATCACCGGCCTCATCGCCACCACCGGATCACTATATGGGTCTGAAACGGGTGCCGGCTTCTTGGGCGGCATTGTCACCGGTATTTTGTCTGGTTATGTGGCCCTAGCCATTAAGAAGATTCCAGTGCACAAATTCATTGCACCGATCTGGCCCATCATTGTCATCCCGATTTTCACCACACTCATCGTGGGCCTTATCTTTATCTTGCTCATTGGCGCACCTGTCTCGGCCGCTTTCGAAACAATGACTGAGTACCTCGCCGGCATGCAGGGATCCTCCGTAATCGTGTTGGGCCTCATCCTTGGCGCCATGATTGCCTTCGACATGGGTGGCCCCTTCAATAAGACAGCCTTCCTCTTTGGCGGCGGCATGATCGCGGCTGGCAACGCGGCGCCGATGGGCATGGCGGCCTGCGCCATTGCTGTGCCACCTCTTGCCGTGGGCGTAGCGACGCTTCTGCGTCGCCGCTGGTTTAACAAAGCGGAAAATGATGCCGGCATCGCGGCATTGTTCATGGGATTCTTCGGCATTACTGAGGGCGCTATTCCGCTCGCTGCCGCACGTCCATTGCAGGTTATTCCCGCCAATGTTGCTGGTGGTGCCGTAGCCGGTGCACTTGCCGGAGCATTTGGCGCGCAAGACCACGTGATGCACGGCGGGCCAATCGTCGCGGCGCTCGGCGCCGTAGACAATGTCGTAGGTTTCTTTATCGCCATGCTCGCCGGCATCGCGGTCTGTGCCGGCCTTATCCTCCTGCTAGTAGGGTTGACGCAGCGCAAGGATAAACCGCTGGTAGCCGTGGACACGATCAGTCTGGATAAGGACTTGGGCTCTTCCAGCGAAGAGGTCATTCGTTCCCTAGTGAAGCTCACCTCTCCGCGAATGTCCGATGCGGAAGCGGTCACTAGCGCCGCATTGCAGCGCGAATCTACCCGTTCCACCGGTGTGGGACACGGCGTAGCCATTCCTCACGCGCGGTCTGCCGGGGTAAAGGTACCCACCCTTGCCTTCGCCCGCCTACCCCAAGGTGTCACGTGGGCCGAGGGCGAGGACCCAACCACCCTCGCCTTCCTTATCGCCGTTCCCGACGATGCCGGAAAGCAGCATCTCAAGCTATTATCCAAGCTCGCACGCAACATCATGAAGGAAGACTTCCGCGCCCAACTCCACGGAGCACGGAACCGGAAGGAAGCCGCCGACATCATTTCCTCGGCCCTTTCGCCCGCCCCCTCTCCTAACAAGGCGGCCGCGACCAACCAGGCTTAAAGAGCCTTACTTTTGCGAGCGCTCAGCGATTTCTCCGCTGAGCGCTCTTTTTAGGTCTAAACAGCGCGAAGATACCGCGATTCTGCTGCCCCCACGGACGGGGCAATGCGCCTAAAAGGCTCAGGCGAGACTATGTGCCGACATGGTGGAATCTCATAAATCTTATGACAACCAGAAACCACAAGGTTCTTCATAGGCTCTAGCAAGAAACCGGCCAGTTTCGCCGGTGGCTGGCTTAAAACTAGGCCCATATACCTTAAATCAACCTCATTTCTCCGGGAACCTGAGATATGGATTGAAAATTACCCCCGTGGGGCGAGGCGTTCAACGCCGTCACTGAGGGAATTTAGGGGTTTCCTAGCTCAAATCGAAAAATAACTAAGAAGTAATTAGTTTTCCGGCAAATCATCTTTAGGAATCCTAATAATTGCTGGTCAGTTGGCTTTTACCCTGTGGTAATTGATTAAATTTTAAGTGAAGAGGAACGGAAATTCGCCGTGAACACCCCGCGATTCCCTCCCTTGTGATACCCGCTAGGTTCCAGCAGAAAGGCACCGCTTATGTTTACCCCCAAAGTTCACTTCTGCGCCAAGAAGTTCGTCGCTCCTGCACTTGCGGCAGCCGTCGCCCTCGGCGTTGGCGTAGCTCCTGCAGAGGCATCGAGCTCCTTGGGCAGCTTCGGTGGCGTGAACCTTCCGGTACCTTCCGCCAATCTTCCCGTTGCTCCGGCTGCCGCTGCAAAACCGGTCGCTCCAGCCTCCAGCCGGGTCCAGAACATCATCAACTACACCAACGACTACCGCAAGGCACACGGCTTGCGCCCGGTTCGCGCCAACGGTGCGCTCAATGGCCTAGCCCAGGATTGGGCCAATCAGCTGGTTCGCGCCGATAAGCTCAGCCACCGCCCGCAGCACTGGAACTACTACCCAGCCAATATCCCGGCCGGCGGTGAGAACGTGCTGCAGGCATGGAGCGACTACTCCGATGCGCAGCTAGTAAAGCTCTGGTACGAGTCCCCAGGCCACCGCAAGATCATGCTGGACCCACGCGCCAAGACCATCGGCGTTGGCGTTGCCATCAACCCTGAAGGCAAGCTCTACGCCGTCCAGAACTACGGACGCTAAAGATTTATAAAGCTAGGGCCTAGGAACTCTTGGACTCTAGCGAGCTATGCCGCCCCGTCTCGGATCCCTTCTCCGAGACGGGGCGGTTTCCCGTATACGGGTGGGGGTGTACACGCGGGTAACGCAAACGTAATCAGCTTCACAAATGGCAGTGTCGAGGGTTACACTTAAGCCCATTCGAATTGTTCAACAATCTTAAGGACGGTGTTGAATGTCCGCGCTCCATATCGATCTTAATGCGGATTTGGGAGAGACCACTGCAGGCAACCCAGTCGCAGATGACGCGGCGATGCTGGAGATGGTGTCCTCAGCAAACGTGGCCACCGGGTTCCATGCGGGTGACCCACACTCTATTGCCGGCACGCTTAAGGCAGCCGCAGAGGCCGGCGTGACCGTAGGCGCGCACGTGGGTTATAACGACGCCGCAGGCTTCGGTCGCCGCTTTATTGATTACAACCCGAACGAACTCGCTGATGAGGTGACTTACCAAATCGGCGCACTTGATGCTTTGGCTCGCGCCAATGGCACTAAGGTCTCCTACGTAAAGCCGCACGGCGCAATGTATAACGCGATCGTGAAGGATAAGGCACAGGCAGAAGGCGTCATCAAGGGCATCAAGGCCTTTGGTGACTTGCCGGTAATGTTGCTGCCTGGGGGCGTAGCAGTGGACGTCGCCCAGCAAAGCGGGCTCACCGTCATCCGTGAGGCTTTTGCGGACCGCAATTACAACCCCGATGGCACGCTCGTCTCACGCAAGGAAGCCAATGCGGTGCTGGATAGCGCCGATGAGGTGGTACAGCGAGTGCTCGAGGTAGCACAAACCGGTTCGATTACCGCCGTGGATGGCACGAAGCTCGAGGTAGATGCGCAATCCGTATGTACCCACGGTGATTCCCCCGGCGCGGTGAAGCTGCTACGCGGCGTAGTGGAGCGCTTGTGGGCTGAGGGTATCGAGATTCGGAGCTTCATCTAATGCACATTAATTTTGTGGGCACTCGCGCATTGCTCATTGACTTGGAGGGATTAAACCAAGTCATGGACTGGCACGCTGCGCTGTCTGCCAAGCCTTTGAAGAATCAGGTGGACTGCATTGCGGCCGCCACTACCCTGCTGCTGACCTTTGAGGCACCCGATTCGGCGCGCGATGCGGCGGAATTTTTGCAACACTTTTCCCCTGCCACAGCCGCGACCGCAGAGGCGCGCACGGTAGAAATCGATGTGCTCTATGACGGAGAAGATGTCGATGAGGCTGCAGACCTACTTGGCCTCTCGCGCGAGGCACTCATCAACTGGCATACCTCCACCGAGTGGACTGCCGCCTTCGGTGGCTTTGCTCCAGGGTTTACGTACTGCGCGCCTTCGGATCCGTCCTTGGCCCGCGCCGTGCCACGCCGCTCCAACCCCCGTACCGCAGTACCGGCCGGTGCCGTAGGCATTGCAGGCGAGTTTTCCGCAGTTTACCCACGCGTCTCCCCAGGTGGCTGGCAGCTGCTGGGCACCACCAATACGCCGATGTGGGATTCCAATGCCAACCCGCCAGCCTTGGTACAGCCGGGCGACCGCGTGCGCTACCGCAGCGTGGATAAGCTACCGGAGCTAGTCGATCACTCTGCGCGCTCTAAACGCGCTCCTGCCCGCCTGCCGCGCATGGAGGTAATCGATGCCGGCCTACTCACTCTCTACCAAGACTTGGGGCGCCCAGGCGTGGGCGACCTCGGCGTGACCCCATCGGGTGCCGCGGACCGCGCCGCCGCCGCGACCGCCAATGTGGCCGTGGGCAACCCGCGCGGAGCAACCGTGCTGGAAAATATTGGCGGCATCAAGCTCCACGCGCTTACCGATACCGTCATTTGCGTCACCGGCGCGACCGCCCGTGTGCGCCTCGGTGAGATGCCGGTTCACCTCGCCCGCCCCGTGCTGGTCACGGCCGGGCAAACCGTCACGGTGGATCCCGCAACGGTAGGCATGCGCAATTACGTGGCTATCCGCGGCGGCATCATCGCCGAATCCGAGCTTGGCTCCGCAGCCACCGACGTCCTGTCGGGCCTCGGCCCAGACCCAGTGACCACCGGCGATGTCATCGGCGTGCTGCCTCGCTCTACCGGCATGACCGATGCCCAGCTTTCTAACCCATTGCGGGTGCGTGAAAGCTCCGATGGCAAGACCCGCGCTACCTTGCGCTGCGTGCTCGGTCCCCGCGATGACTGGTTTGGCGATAATGTCTCCGCCTTCCTCGCAGCCGAATGGACCGTTACCTCGGATTCCAACCGCGTGGGCCTGCGCCTGGACGGTGAAGAGCCGATTGAACGTGTTAAAGACGGCGAGCTGCCTTCTGAGGGCATGGTCGCCGGCTCCATCCAAATCCCGCCCAATGGCAAACCCGTAGTCTTCCTGCGCGATCACGCTGTGACCGGCGGTTACCCCGTCATCGCCACCGTGTTGGAAGAAGATATCGATATTGCCGCGCAGCTGCCACCCGGCGCACGCGTGAACTTTGAACTCGTAGCACCTCAAGCCTTGAACACTGGAGATAAAAATGCAGATTAAAACCGTCCTCATTGCTAACCGCGGCGAGATTGCCGTGCGTATCGCCCGCGTCGCCCGCGACCTAGGCATTAAGTCCATCGCCATTTACTCCGAAGCAGATGCGGGTGCTTTGCATACCCAGGTAGCAGATGAAGCTTATGCGCTGCCGGGCAATACGGCTGCCGATACCTACATGAACGTACCCGCGCTGCTTGATATCGCGGTGCGTGCCGGCGCTGATGCTATTCACCCAGGCTATGGCTTTTTGTCCGAAAACGCCGACTTTGCCCGCACGGTGACTGAAGCCGGAATGATTTGGATTGGCCCTTCGCCCGAGCATATTGAGTTACTCGGTGACAAGATTGCTGCCCGCCGCGTGGCCGAAGAGGTCGGCGCGCCACTGGCGCCGGGTACTTCTGATCCCATCGATGATTGGCAAGAAGCCCGCACCTTTGCCGAAGAGCACGGTCTGCCCATTGCCATCAAGGCCGCTTATGGTGGCGGCGGACGTGGCTTGAAGGTCGTGGACAACATGGAAGAAATCGAGGGCGCGTTCAACTCCGCTGGCCGCGAGGCCATGGAGGCTTTCGGCCGCGCCGAGTGCTACGTAGAAAAGTTCCTCACCCACCCGCGCCACGTCGAGGCCCAGGTGCTGGCCGATACGCACGGCAATGTCCGCGTGCTCGGCACCCGCGATTGCTCCACCCAGCGCCGCTTCCAAAAGCTCATTGAGGAAGCCCCAGCACCCGCGCTTTCCGACGCCCAACGCAACGGCATCATCGAAGGCGCCCGCTCCATTTGCGCCAAGGTGGGCTATGTCGGTGCCGGCACCGTGGAATACATCGTTTCCGAGGACGGCACCATTTCCTTCCTCGAGGTCAATACCCGAGTCCAGGTCGAGCACCCCGTTACTGAGGTAGTCACCGGCACCGATATCATCGCTGAGCAATTCCGCATCGCGGCCGGCGAGCCGCTGTCCTTCGATGAGGATCCACAATCCCACGGCCATGCTTTTGAGTTCCGCATCAACGCCGAAGACATCCTCAATGGCTTCGCTCCGTGCCCTGGCACCATTGTCTCCTTCGAGCCGCCGACCGGCCCGGGCATCCGCGTTGATTCCGCGGTACGCTCTGGCTCCATCATCCCGCCCTACTATGATTCGCTGATTGCCAAGCTGGTGGTATGGGGCCCGACCCGCGAGATCGCCTTGGCCCGCGCCCGCTTTGCCCTGCGCGAATTCACCGTCACCGGCGTGCGCACCGTGCTGCCGTTCCACCGCGACATGATGGATGAGCCCGCGCTCATCGGTACCGCTGCTCCGGCAGAGGATGCCGCTGCCGCGGGGGCTTCCGAGATTGGTGTCTTTACTGACTGGGTTGACCACAACTACCGCCCATCTGCCGCCAACCAGGTGGAAAAGGTCGAAGCCATCTACACCCAGCGTCGCAATGTTGCCGTGGAGATCGATGGCAAGCTGGTCAACGTTGGCGTTCCAGTAGATTTCCTTGCCGCACCGGGCGCCGCCTCGGCCGGCGGCTCTGCATCCACGGCACCATCTTCGGCTGGTGCGCAGTCCACCGATGACAACGCAGTCACCTCCCCATTCGAGGCCAACCTTGTGGCGTGGAACGTCGCGGACGGCGATACCGTAGCCGAAGGCGATGCCATCGCCACCGTAGAGGCCATGAAGATGGAATCTGCTATTAAGGCGCCGCGCGGCGGCACCATCAAGCTCTTGGCTGCTGAGGGAGACCGTCTGGATTCCTCGAAGGTTATTGCGACCATCGATTAATGCTCGTGTAGGGTTGTACACCTCATATTCAATGTGAGGTGCACAACTTTTTAGTACAGTTGTGAGCATGCTTTCCCAGTCTGTCGCCTCCGCGTTGCGCGAAGCCATTTCCGCAGGCGAATTCCAGCCCGGCGAGCGCCTCAGCGAGGTCAAGGCAGCCGAACGCTTCAACTGCTCGCGCAATACCCTGCGTGAGTCCTTCACGAGGCTCGCCGCGGAGCGCATTGTCGAGCGCATCCCCAACCGGGGTGTCTTCCTCGCAATGCCAGATGCAGACTATATCCGTGATCTCTTCGCCGCCCGCGCAGCCATCGAACCGGCGGCGGTGCGTTGGGGCGCTTTTGCCGACGCCCCCTCACTCGTCACCCTCACTTCCTCTGCCTTCGACTACGCGGCGCGCGGCGAGCACCAGGAAGTCTCCGCCATCAATCAGCGCTTCCACCGCACGCTGGTGGCCGCGCTAGGCTCCCCCACCCTGAATGAGCAGATGGATAATCTACTCGCCCGCATGCGGCTTACCTTCCTCTTGGCCATCCCGCGCTACCCGCAACTACATGCGGACCATATTCAAGGAAATATCACCTTGGCCACGCTCATCGCAGATGGAAAACGGGATGAGGCTGCCACGCTTACGCATGACAGCCTTATGAATACGTGCGGCAAGATCCTCGCCGTGCTCGAGGATTAAGGAATGAGAAAATCTTGATCGCGGGCATTTGTCACTAACATTTGCCCCGGCGCGTGCGTGATAGCCAGGCGCGGCTTGGATTCCATCACGATGGCTTGTGGGGTGACTCCACAGGCCCAAAAGACCGGTAGGCAGCCGTCTGGTACTTCTACCGGCTCGCCAAAGTCTGGACACGAGAGATCCGCAATGCCGATGGCCGCTGGGTCACCTACGTGCACTGGGGCGCCATGAACCGAGGGGTAGCGGGAGGTAATGCGCACGGCATCGGAGACCTGCGCGGCCGGGATAGGCCGCATAGACACCACCATGGGCCCGGAAAAGACCCCGGCCGGGGTGGTAGGAATCGAGGTCTTGAACATCGGAACATTGCGCTGCTGGGCAATGTGCGCGACCTCTATGCCGTTATCCTGCAGGGCAGTTTCAAAGGTAAAGGAGCAGCCGATAAGGAAGCTGACCATGTCTGGGGTGTAGTACGAGGTGGCGTCGCCAAGCGTGGCACTGTGCTCACCGTTTTCAAAGACGCGGTAGGCGGGGATATCGGTGCGGATATCTCCACCTGGAAGTAGCTCGGAGGTGTACTGCCCCGCCTCTAGCACGCCCACAATTGGGCACGGCTTGGGGTTGCGCTGGGCAAAAAGCAAGAAATCGAAGGCGTATTCCTGCGGCACCGCCAGCAGATTAGCCTGCATAAAGCCACGGGCATGGCCAGCGGTGGTGGCCATTTCATGGGTGCGCGCATACTCGCGCACCTGCTCCGGGGTCCGCATTAAGCCCATAGTTCGGTGATGCCGGAAAAGGCCTTGAAACCAATAAAGATGGTCAGTACCCACGCCAAGGCGCCAATGACCAGAAGCCACTTGGGGTACTTATAACCATGCAAAAGGTCGCGGCGGCGCCAGGCCACCCACATCACGAGGGCAAAGCCAATGGGCAGGATAAGGCCGTTGATGGCACCAGCGAAGATGAGCAGCTTCTGCGGAGCGGAGTTAATGGCCACGAAGACCACCGTGCACACCACAATGAAGACTATGGTGAGGATATTACGGGTGCGCGTCGAGGTCTCCTGGGAGGTCACAAAGGACACCGAGGTATAGGCCGCACCGATAACGGAGGACAAACCGGCAGCGAAGAGGACTACGCCGAAGGCACGCAGGCCGAACTCGCCAGCGGCATGGTAGAACGCATCGGCCGCGGTGTTGTCATCGGAAAGCGCCACCCCAGTGGCTACCACGCCGAGCACCGCCAAGAAGAGGAGCATGCGCATGATGCCGGTTACCACGATGCCGCTGACCGAGGTATAGGTAATGTTCTTGACGTTTTCCACGCCGGTGTGGCCAGAATCAATGAGTCGGTGCGCGCCGGCAAAAGTGATATAGCCGCCCACGGTGCCACCGATGATGGTGGTAATGACGAAGAAGTCAATCTCGCCTGGCGCGACGGTATTCTTTAGTGCCTCGCCCACCGGTGGTTGGCTGACCACCGCGACGTAGAGCATGAGCAGGATCATGACCGCACCGAGGACGGCAACAAGGCGGTCAAGTGCCATGCCGGCTTTGCGGGAGAGGAAGATAAAGACGGCGATAGCTGCGGCGATGACGCCGCCGATGCGCGCATCGATGCCCAGCATCGCGTTGATACCGAGGCCCGAACCGGCGATATTGCCAATATTGAAGACCGCGCCGCCGATAAAAACGAATACGGCGAGGACCCAGCCCAGGCCGGGGAGAACGGTATTACCCAAGGTATTTGCGCGCATGCCGCTTACACACAGCACTCGCCACACATTGAGCTGGATGGCAATGTCAACGAGGATGGACAGCATAATCGCAAACGCGAAAGAAGCCCCCATCTGCACGGTAAAGACCGAGGTCTGGGTCAAAAATCCCGGACCGATGGCGGAGGTGGCCATGAGGAACATGGCACCGGCCATGGCGCCGAGGCCCTTTGGCGGGGTCTTGTCCTCCGCCCGCGCCGGAGTGGCGTGTGATGTCTCAGCACTCACTAGATTTTACCTTTCGTGATGCAGGTCGCATTAAATTTGTGATGCGCATCATCTTAAGGGTTGCTATGCCTTTTGTTCAACAACTTTTATGCTTTGTGGGGTGGCGCGGGGGTGATCTAGGCTACTTTCCTGCCGCGTTTTCCCAAGTGGCTAGCAATTATCCGCAATGCCTCGTCCGACGCTTTCACCTCGCTGGAACCAAAGCGCAGCACCACGTATCCGCGGTTTTCTAGCGCTCGCTGCCTTTTTATCTGCTGCTTGACCACGTGGACGGGCTCCTTGCCGTAGGTACCGTCATATTTGGCATCGCCATCGACCTCGACCACCAGCCAGCCATCGAGACAGAGATCCGCCCGATAGTTCCCGAGCAGCGGTTTCTGCGGCTCAATTTTCACCTGCGGGAAACGCTCGATAATGAGGGCTCGCAGATAGGACTCATAGGGCGATTCCGATCCGCCATACGCGTGCTCGATAACCTTACGCATGGCTGCTTGTCCCCTAGTGCGCTGCATTCTTGCCAGTTCTTCGCGCAAGTCATAGGTGGTGACGCCGTGTTGCCTGAGAGCAGAATCGGTAGCTACCAGGCCATCTGGGAAGCCGTGTAGCCGGGCGATTTCGAGGCAGGTGCGGGCGGGATGCGTGGTGCGCACACCTGCTACCGTCACCGTGGATTCCTGGAGGGACTTTACCCGGCGGTACCGATAGCCCTTCGCGGTGAGCCTGCGTGGGGGAACGCTTCCCGAAGGCACCGCTAACTCCACCTCCTCCCCTTTCCTGGAAATTACCCACATTCCCCACAGCCGCGCGGCCGATTTACTGATGAGGACGGCGCGGTGGGTGCTCCACCCGGCAGCGACTACTTTGGCGAATTGTTGTTTATGGCGCACCCATTGCCTCCAGGTGGCCGTGGGAACGGCGACCCAGGGCGCTATCTGGGTGAGCTCACCGCACTGGAGGGCTAAGTGGTGCGGACTTTCGGCTCCGGCGTAACGAAGGTTGATGAAGTGATCTGTAATCATGGTTTCATCTTCACTGCTGGAGGGGCGGAGCACGCGTTATGGGGCTCAGGAAGGTGAACTTCCGAGAACCTTCAGTGAGAGGCGGAACTTTAGGTCCAAGGTAATCGGGCCGAATTGAGAGCGTTGAGGCTGAGTTGAGGGCGGGTTGTGCTCAGATCGGCTCGATCACATTCGACCTAAGGGGAAGTAGTTCAATGCGGTGGTGTGCGGGGATAATTCAGCAGCGCGGTTAACCGTGCTTTACTAGAGATAATGGAACCCATCGAGCTCTCAGAACTTACCGGTACGCAATCGCGCACCTACGGTACCCGCAAGATCACCTCGGACATGGTCTCGGCACCAATCCATGTTGCGGTCGCGCTCTGGGACGAGCGTTGGGATTCCGCCCCCAACGGCACCATCGAAGGCTGGGTCATCGCGGTCAATACTAAGCAGACGCGTTTTGTGCGCCGCGGCCAGACTAAGAAGGGCGATATCGTCGATATCGCCGTACGGGAGGTCAAACGCGCACTCAAGGGACTCGACGGACGGGTGTGGATTGTCACTGGTCGCAGGCAGAATGCGTTGCGAGCGGCACTCACGGCAGACGGTTTCACGGTGACGGGAAGCTTTGCGGAAGAAAATAGGGCTTCGAAGAGCGCGAGCTCCGTGCGCCGAAAACAAGCCGGCCTTACTGCACGGAAGGCGCGCAAGATGGGTGAGGCACCGAAAAAGAAGCAAGCGACACAGGTAGAGACGCCGAAAGCACACTGGTGGCCGAACTCCTCGCGCGCCTCCTCATGGTCCAAGGGCGACGTGGTTCGCATAGCCACCGACGCTTCCTCGGATACCGTATTCAAGGGGTCGATGTGCTTCGTTGCGGGCAACGGCGACTACCGGTTACGAACTCGAGAAACCAAGGCGAGCACGGATGAGCTCGAGCTCGAAGCACTGACGCTCGCGCTGAAATACCTGCTCAAGGTGGGTGCGCGCAAGGCGGTTATTGAGTCCGATTCCGTAGCCGCTTTGGAGGCGGTCGAGCAGATTGTGCATAAGCGCGGCTCTAAAGCATCGCGGCCGGGGCGCACGTGGCGAGGGGTGTCTTCGGGTGCGCGGTCCCGATTCCAGCAAGCTTGGGGCGATATCCAAGGCCAATGCGAGGTCGACATTCGCCGTGTACTTGGGCATGCGGGTGATCCGCTGAATCGGGCGGCCGACCAGATTGCGTACATGGGGTTGCGCGCGATTGCGCATCCGATGAAGCAGTCTCGCGAGACTCTGCGCGAGGGGATCCAGAAAGCTCTCTTGGCGTTGTGACCCGAACGCTTAGGGCTTTGGGGCTGATCTGATCAAGCCGAATTGAGGGAATTAAGGCCGATCTGAGGCGGCCCGGCCTTCAGATCAGCCTGATCAGTATGGACCCAACGACAAGAGGCGCGCTGGGAGGGTCGCGGCTAAGCCGAGCCGGGCCGCGGAGTCAGACCAAGCGCCTGGCGCCTTCACCCGGACGCGCAACCAAGAAGGTAGGTTCCGGAAAGCCGCGCGAAACCGCAGCATCATAAATGGCTTGGGCGGTGGACTCGACGGAGGAGTGCGGGATGAGCGCGATAACCGCGCCGCCGAAACCACCACCGGTCATGCGAGCGCCCAGCTCGCCGGCCGCGGTAAAAGCGGAGTCGAGCTCCGGAGTGGTGACCTCATAAAGGTCGCGCAGAGAGATGTGGCTCTCGCGCATAAGACGCCGGAATGTATCTAGATCGGAAGATGCCAGCGCGGTAGCGGCATCTAGGGTCCGGTTGGTTTCTTCCACCACGTGGTGCACGCGGCGGCGATAGAGTTCCGCCTCGGCGGGATTGACGGTGGCGGCAAAGTCCACGGCATTCGAGATCTCGCGGATGGAGCAACCGGCGGCAGATTGGACGGCGTCGATGATGCCGCGGCGGGAGGCGTATTGGCCGTCGGAAAGCGTGTGCGGGGCATTGGTGTCCGCGATGAGCAGCACCATGTCTTGGGCCTCGATATTGAAAGGCACGCGCTCGACGGCGCCAGTGGAAAAGTCCAAAAAGAGGGCCTTGCCGCGCTGGCCAAAGAGACTGGCGTTTTGGTCCAATCCACCGGTAGAAGCGCCGACCACCTCGTTTTCGGCGCGAATGCAGGCTTGCGCCAGCTGGCTGCGGGCAGCGTCCTCGGGAGAATGCCCGTGCGCGAGCTCATACGCGGCCACGGCCGTGGAGCACTCGAGGGCAGCGGAGCTGGACAGGCCAGAGCCGACGGGGACGTCGGAGACGATGGCGATATCGAGGCCCGTGCATGACAGCGTGCCCGCCGCGGTGGCGGCCCACACGGTGCCGGCAACGTAGCCGGACCAATCGGCGGGGTGGCCCGGACGAACATCGGCGAGCGGAAGCTCTGCATGGGCGATGGAGCCGTCGAACTCGGAAGCTATGCGGATAAGCCCATCGCTGCGAGGCGCGACAGCAACGGCGGTATTTTGCTCCAGCGCGAAAGGAATGGAGGCGCCGCCAGCGTAATCGATATGCTCGCCGATGAGGTTCACGCGGCCGGGAGCGGCCCACACGCCGGCGGGCTCGGGCGAATCCGGGAAGGCAGAGGCGAAGAGGGCGCGCGCAGCGGCAGCGAGCTCCTCATCGGTACGGGTCTCAATCCAGTTAAGCATCCCAGATCTCCTTGAACCGGGCGGCAATGCGCTCCGGGGTGGTGTCATTAATCCACACCGCCTGCGAAGACTCGGAGCCGGCGAGGTACTTCATGCGGCCGGGCGATCGCATAAGCGAAAAGAGCTGCAGGTGCATGCGGATGCCTGGGCGCAGTGCCTTGTCCACCGGTGCCTGGGTCCAGCCGGCGATATAGGGGGTCTTGTCCACGCCATCAAAGAAGCGATCCACCGCGGAGTACAGCTTCTTAAGCAAGGGCGCGAGGTCGGCACGTTGGGCGTCGCTAAGCGCGGCGAAGTCAGGGATGTGTTCATTGGGCAAGACCATAGCTTCCAACGGCCATTTGGCGGCGGCGGGGACGAAGACGGTGAAGTGCTCGGTCTCAGCAATGATGCGGGTGCCGGCGGCGCGCTCACGATCGAGGAGATCCTGAAAAAGGTCACCGTCGTAGGCTCGGGCGGAATCCACGATGGAGCGCAGGCGCGGCGAGAGGAATGGATAGGAATAAATCTGGCCGTGCGGGTGCTGGAGGGTCACGCCGATTTCTTCACCACGGTTTTCGAAGGGGAAAACCTGCTGCACACCGTCAATCTGGGACAACGCGGCGGTGCGGTGAGCCCAAGCCTCAATAACGGTGCGAATGCGGGATTCGGGCAAATCCTTAAAAGAAAGGGCGGGATCCTCGGTAAAACAGACCACCTCACAGCGGGCGCGCGCAGGAAGGCGCGGCACCATGCCAAGCAGGTTATCCTCCTCGGGGTGCTCGATGTCGGCCGCGGTAGCAAAAGACGGGAAGCGGTTTTCAAAGACCACCACGTCATAGCTAGGGCTGGGGATCTCCGTGGGCAGCTGGCCTTCGCGCGTGGGCGCTAGCGGGTTCTCATTGGCCGGTGGCAGGAAGGTTCGGTTCATACGGTGGGCGGCAAAGGCCACCCAGTCTCCTGTCAGGGGATCCCGGCGCATCTCAGAAGCAGGGGCGACGGTAGGGATATCGCGGGAATCAACGAGCACGCGATCAGGGTGGGGTTGGTCGTCGAAGTAGAGGATTTCGCGGCCGTCGGCAAGCGTGGCGGAGGTAATCTCAACCATTAGTCTTCTCCTGGGATGGTGATGGGCTTCAGGCGTGCCCACAGCACAAAGGCGGCGGCCACGGCCAGCAAAGCAAGGCTTGCCCATAGGTTATCGCTGACGTTTTTGGCCTGCCCGGTATCTGGGTTAATGCCTGGGTCAAGGAAGAAATAGCAGCCGAGCAAGATGAGGCCGTAGAGGCCGAGGAGTGCGGCGATGACGTTGCGCAGGTCGAATGCGCCCGCGCGCTTTTTCTCAGACATGTTGGGCTCCTTAGGCAAAGATGACGTTGAGTGCTACGGCCATAACTAGGCAGATAATGCCCAGCGGGACGGTCTGTTGGTACCACGGCAAGGACTTTTCGGTGTAGTCCTCAAAGTGGTCCTTGGGGGTTACGGAGGAAACGAAGCCGACCAGCTCGGCATCCGGCTTGGGCTGGGTAAACAAGGTAACCACGATGGAGACCACGATATCCACGGCGAAGGCCACGCCGGCCGCGACGAAGGCGGTGCCCTGGCCTGGAAGGTTAATCATGTCCGTGAAAGAAGCGACGTACCAGAAAACGATGGCGGAACCAGTACCGGCCACCAGTCCGGACCAACCAGCGTGCGGGGTCATGCGCTTCCAGAACATACCCAAGATGAAGGTGGCAAAGAGCGGCGCATTAAAGAAGCCAAACAGGGTCTGCAGGTAGTCCATGATATTGCCAAAGTTCTGTGCCAAAAGCGCGGTGAAGATGGCAATAGCGGTGGCGATAACCGTAGCGATGCGGCCGAACTTCAAGTAGTAGTCATCCTCGCGGTCCTTGACCACGTAGGTCTGCCAGATGTCATAGGAAATGACGGTATTAAAAGCCGAGATATTTGCCGCCATGCCGGCCATGAACGACGCCAAGAGACCGGCAATTGCCACACCCAATAGGCCATTGGGTAGCAGGTCGCGCATGAGCAGCAGGATGGCGTCATTCGGCTCGGCGCGCTCCTCCATCAAGTCAGCCACGGACACGGAAGCAACCATGCCCGGAATAACCACCAGGAAAGGCACGAACATCTTAGGGAAAGCACCGATGATTGGGGTCTTGCGGGCCGCGGAAATAGAATCCGAGGCCATGGCGCGCTGGACTTCTACGAAGTTAGTGGTCCAGTAGCCGAAGGAGAGCACGAAGCCTAGGCCCAGGACGATGCCGATGACGGACCACACCGGGTTTTCGAAGCCGGAGATGTCCGTGCCCGGCCAGGTGTGGAAGTGAGAGTCATTGGCCACGGCGTCTTTTAACCCGCTCCAGCCGCCCACGCGGTTCAACCCAATGATGGTTAGTGGGGCAAGCGCGGCGATGATAACGAAGAACTGCAGCACCTCGTTATAGATGGCGGCCGAAAGGCCACCCAAGGTGATATAGGACAGCACAATAAACCCGGCGACCAAGAGCGATACCCACATCTGCCAGCCCAATAGGGCTTCTACGATGGTGGCCAGCAGGTACAGGTTCACACCTGCAATGAGCAGCTGGGCTACGGCAAAGGAAATCGCGTTGACCAAGTGCGCGGCATTGCCAAAACGTTTGCGCATAAATTCCGGCACCGAGCGGACCTTGGAGCCGTAGTAGAACGGCATCATCACAATGCCCAAAAAGACCATGGCGGGGATGGCACCGATCCAGAAGTAGTGCATGGTTTGGAAGCCATACTCCACACCATTGGCGGACATACCGATGATTTCTACCGCGCCTAGGTTGGCCGAGACGAAGGCCAGTCCGGTCACCCAGGCGGGCAATCCTCGACCGGAGAGGAAGAAGTCGATGGAACTAGACACCCTGGCCTTGGCGGCCCAGCCGATACCTAGAACGAAGAGGAAGTAGATGGCTACCAATAAGTAATCCACCCAAGAGGCATCGAGCCTCAATACGGATTCAGCAGTCTCCATGGCTGACCTTTCTAGTTATTATTTTCTGCTGCCAGCAGCAGCGTATAAGTCTGTAGATTTTGAGCACTCAAGCGCGCGAGGTCTTCCCTGCTACGCAGCGCATTCGGCGGCGCGCTCATGGGCTCTACCGCAAGCGCCTTGCCTGGGCCTTGTTCCCGCGGGAAATCGGCCGGGGTGAACATTTGCACCCAGTTCAGGCCCTCGCCCATCTCCAGCCGCACGCCTTTTCCACCGGCTGTATATATGGCCGTCAGCGGCCCTTCACCGTGGAAGCAATCGTCCCAATCCACCTCGGCGATAGGTTGGTTGACAATGCGCACCTGCTCCGTCTTGCCCGTAGGCAGGTTGCGCGCGTCTAGCACGTGGCGCTTGGCGACGTCCACGCTCAGCACCGCTTCCTCCGCCCCAGCTCCCTGCGGGGAGAGGTAGAGGTGGAGCCCATAGGCGAAAGGAACCTCGCCGGGGTCCGCGGTGCGGGCGGTGAGCTGGTGGTGCAATCCTTGCTCATCGAGAGCATAGGTAGCCTCCAGCTGAATGGCCCATGGCCAACCGTGCCGCGGCTCAATGTCAAAAGCGAGGATCACTCGGTTTTCTGTGCGTTCTTTTACCCGCCACCAGTCCACCGCGAAGCCGTGGATGGCGTTATTGCGCTCCGGCTCCGTAATTTCTAGCTGGTGGGCGCTCCCCTGCCATTCAAACCAGCCATCTGCGGTGCGATTGGGCCACGGCGCCAGCACCACCCCGGCCATGAGCGGTGGTTTACCCTCGTAGCTTTCTACCAAAGGCGCACCGCGATAGGTCAGCGCCTTGATTGCACCGCCGAACAGAGCAATCTCGGCCGCGTAATCGCCATGAGAAATGGCGACGCTGGGGTATTCAGCGTCAGAGCCAGCCGCTCCTCCACTGGTCATAACAAAGACCTTTCTGGCTATAACTTTCGTTGGATTTAGCCTAGGAGCACGGCAAAGCGCCGGTCAATCGTTTGCATAATAAGGAGCGTATATCTACCGTTTCACCAGCTCACCGCCATGGAGTTAACCTGCAGTTAACCTCTTTCGGGGGTTGAGGACACCTGGAAGGGACTCAACAGCCCCCCCAACTAAGCAGCAGTGCTATCTACACACCCGCCGCCACGCTATTCGCGCTGCGGAGTGCGGGGTAGCTAGAACTTCACGCAGATAGTTACGCGGCATTAACCGCCACGGGGTGCGCGCGGGATGCACGCGCACAGCAATACCTAGGTGCCGGGCCCACAGCGTTGTGCGCAGGACATGAAAATCATTGGTCACCACCTGCAAAACGGCGTGCGGGGCGAAGCGGTGTGCATTTTCCAGGTTCTCATTGGTACTCGTGGCGTCTGGCTCCACCACTACTCGCTCAGCAGGTACGCCGCGCTCAATAAGATAAGTGGCCATCGGACCTGCCTCGCCGCGACCAGAGACAATAATCTGCTGGCCATGATAAAGGGCCAGCGCTTTATCCAGACGCGAACGCAACATAGCGCCGGGATAGCCGTGGGTTACGCGGGAACCCAACACGAGGAGCGGGTCAGACATGGATACCAGCATAGACTCGCCACACCTTGACAGAAAGATAGAAAAGGCCTTAGGTTTAACTCGAGCATGCAATCGATTGCACCCCGTAGGGCCAGACGATGGCTCATACGCCTTAAAACCCAAGGAGGTCAGCATGGCCGGAACCACCCTTAAAGACGTGGCCGCTGCTGCTGGAGTATCCATTTCTACCGCGTCCCGCTCACTCTCGGGCAACCCTGCTATCTCTGAATCCACGCGCCAACGTGTCAAGGACACGGCCGTCAAGCTGAACTATAGGCCCAACGCCCAGGCCCGCGCCTTGCGTAGCTCCCGGTCGAATGCCATCGGTCTAGTCATCCCCAGCCTGGATAATGCCTATTTCGCCGCGATGGCGGCAGCCGTTGAAGAGGCCGCCGATAAACATGGTCTAGCCACAATGATTACCAGTTGCGGCGAGGAACCACAGCGGCTAGTCAAGGCCCTCGATGCCCTCATGGAACGCCAGGTGGACGGAATTATCGCCGTACCGCTCGAAGGTGCCGAAGAAGCGCTCGAGCAGGCGCGCACCTACCGGCCGCTCGTGCTCATTGACCGGACCCTGAGCCAGATTCCCGCAGTGCTATCAGATCCACACAAGGGAATCGAACAGGCCGTGGAACAGCTCAAGGAGAAAGGGCACACGCATATCGGCTACCTGTCCGGCCCGCAGGAAACCTCCACCGGCCGGCAGCGACTCGAAGCATTCAAGGCCGCCACGCGTGGGATGCCTACCCACATCCACCACGGCAGCTACCGCCACCGCGAAGGTTATAAGGGAGCCATCGCGCTCCTGCAGGAGGGCGTCACCGCGCTTATTGCCGGCGATTCCATGATGACTGCCGGTGCACTAGAGGCCTGCCATAATGCGGGTAAGCGCATCGGAGAAGAGATCGCGCTCGTGGGCTTCGATGATTTTATCTACCTGCGCTTCCAGCCCTCCCCCATCTCGGTAGTGGACCAGGATGTTGCACGGATGGGCGAGACCGCCACGGCTAAGCTCATCGCGGCTATTAACGAAAAGCGCCAGCCAGAAGGCGAAGTGCTAGACACCCGCTACATCCCACGCATGTCCACCGCCCACCACCTCAATGAGGCCACGCCATGAGTGACCACGTATTGCGCTTAGAAAGCGTAACCAAATCCTTTGGCCAGGTAGAAGTCATTAAAGGCGTGGATCTCACCGTCCGCCGGGGTCAGGTCCAAGCCTTGCTGGGTGAAAACGGCGCCGGAAAATCCACGCTCATCAAGATGATTGCCGGTGTCCACCAACCAGATTCCGGCCGCATTGTGGTGGATGGCGCAGAGGTTAAAATCCCCGACACCAAGGCCTCCGAGGCGCTGGGCATCGCCACCATCCACCAAGAGCTCAACCTCGTTCCCACCATGTCGGTGGCCGAGAACATCATGCTCGGGCGCACCCCGCGCCGCTTCGGGTTGGTCAACCACAAACACCTCAAGGCACAGGCCCAAGCCGCGCTGCATCTCATCGGCTTGGACGTGGACCTGGATATGCCGGTGGGTGAGCTCGGCGTCGCCAAGCAGCAGCTCGTAGAAATCGCAAAGGCGCTGTCCATGAATGCGCGAATTCTTATCCTGGATGAGCCCACGGCCGCGCTCACCGGTAAGGAGGTCGATGCCCTCTTTGCCGTGCTTGAGGAGCTCAAGGCCAAGGGCGTGGCCATGATTTTTATCAGCCATCACTTGGAGGAACTAGCGCGAATTGCAGAGACCATTAGCGTGCTGCGCGATGGTTCTTTCATTGCCGAAGTCCCTGCCGATACGGACGAGGACGAGCTGGTCCGGCTCATGGTCGGCCGCGAGATTGAAAATCAATACCCGCGCAAGGTTCCCCCTGAACACGGCGAGGCCCTACTAGAAGTCTCCGAGCTGACTTCCGACGGCGCCTTTCACGACGTCACCTTCTCCGTCCATGCCGGCGAAGTCGTCGGCCTAGCCGGACTCGTGGGTGCTGGCCGTACCGAGGTCATTCGCGCCATCGCAGGCGCCGATCCTTACGATTCCGGCTCCATCCGCGTTGGCGGCACGCAGCTGCGCAGAGGCGATATACGTGCGGCCATCCGCGCCGGCGTGGGCCATATCCCGGAAGACCGCAAGTCCCAGGCGCTCGTCCTTGACGCCTCCGTGGGCGATAACCTGGGGTTTGCTACCCTCTACCCCACTGCCAAGGCAGGGCTTGCAGACCGCAGCGGCCAACGCCGCCGCGCCGGTGCGGTAGCGGAAAAACTGCGCATCCGCATGGCCGATCTCTCGCAGCCCATCCGGAACTTATCCGGTGGCAACCAACAAAAGGCCGTCTTCGGCCGCTGGGTGCTCGCCGGCTCCAAAGTCCTCCTGCTCGATGAGCCCACCCGCGGCGTCGACGTCGGCGCCAAGGTGGAGATCTACAACATTATTAATGAGGTCACCGCAGCCGGTGGCGCCGTGCTCATGGCCTCCTCCGATTTACCCGAGGTGCTCGGCATGTCCGATCGCATCCTCGTCATGTCCGGTGGTCAACTCGCCGGCCAACTCCCCAAGGACTCCACCCAAGACGAGGTCATGGCCTTCGCCGTATCCAATGTGACCTCCGCTACTTCCGCCGCTGCTGCCGCACCTGCCGGAACTGACCCCAAGGATGAAGCATGACCAAAAATAGAGTAGTTAACTGGGCCATGAATAATGGCGCTCTCGTTGGCCTCATTGCCCTGTGCATCGCGCTTTTTATCGCTACCCCGTACTTCCTTACCGTGGCGAACCTGCTCAATATCGGCATCCAGGCCGCCACGGTGGCGATCTTGGCCTTCGGAATGACCTTTGTCATCGTCACCGCTGGCATCGACCTTTCGGTGGGTTCGGTCGCCGCGCTCGGTGCCATGGTCTCGGCCTATATGTTCTCCACCGCTGGTCTACCTGGCTGGCTCACGTTGCTCATCGGCCTTATCGTAGGAGCGCTGGCCGGCGCCATCTGCGGCATGGCCACCGCGTGGGGCAAGATTCCGTCCTTCATCGCAACGCTGGCCATGATGTCCATCGCCCGCGGACTTACCCTGGTCATCTCCCAAGGCTCGCCCATTGAAACCGCCCCAGCCGTCAACGCCTTTGGCGGCGATATCGCGGGCTTTCCAGTTCCAATCATCATGATGGTCATCGCCGGGCTCATGTGCTGGTTCATCCTAGAGCGCACGGTACTCGGCCGTTCCATGTACGCCATCGGCGGCAACCTCGAGGCCGCCCGTCTCTCGGGCCTGCCGGTCAAGCGCATCCAGATCGCCGTCTTCGCACTCTCCGGTTTCTTTGCCGCCTGGGCCGGCATGGTCATGGCAGGCCGCCTCGAATCTGCGCAACCTCAGGCCGGCACCGGCTATGAATTGGATGCCATCGCGGCCGTCGTCATCGGCGGCGCCTCGCTCTCCGGCGGCCAGGGCAAGGCCACCGGCACGCTGGTCGGCGCAATCCTTTTGGCCGTTATCCGCAACGGTCTGAATCTGCTCAATGTCTCCTCGTTCTGGCAGCAGATCGTCATTGGTTTGGTCATTGCGCTGGCCGTCGGCTTCGACGTTATCCGTAATAAGACGGCCAGCTAAGGAGCACCCACCATGAAAAAGCTCATCGCCACCCTTCTCGTGCCTGCGCTTGCGCTTGGCCTTGCCTCCTGCAATCGTTCGGAAGAAGACCGCAACCGCATCACGCTAGCGCTGTCGACACAGACCAACCCCTTCTTCGTTGAGCTGCGCCACGGCGCACAAGATAAGGCCAAGGAGCTCGGTGTTCCGCTGGATATCCAGGACGCCTCCGATGACCCCGCCCAGCAGGTCAATCAATTAGGAAACGCCACCTCGATGGGAGCAAAGGTCGTCGTGGTTAACCCCACCGATTCCGATGCCGTCGCCCCGGCCGTGCGCGGCATCAAGGATGACGGCGTGCCGGTTATCGGCGTGGACCGCGACGTCAACGGCGTAGAACTGGATTCCATGGTGGCCTCCGATAACGTCGCCGGCGGCGCACAGGCGGCGGATACCCTCGCCCACTCCATCGGGGAAAATGGAGAAATACTTATCCTGCAGGGAACCGCCGGTACCTCCGCCTCGCGCGAGCGCGGCAAAGGCTTTGCAGAGCAGATTGCGAAGTACGGGGATATTCGGGTCGTCGGCAAGCAATCGGCGAATTTTGACCGTACGGAGGGTCTCAACGTCGCCACCAACCTGCTGCAAGCCAACCCCGATATCAAGGCGATCTTTGCAGAAAACGATGAAATGGCGCTCGGCGCGGTCGAAGCCTTGGGCTCGCGCGCCGGTACTGAGGTCAAGGTGGTGGCTTTTGACGGCACCTTCGATGGCCTCAAGGCAGTCAAAGATGGCAAGCTGGAAGCTACCATCGCCCAGCAGCCCGCAGAGCTCGGTGCCCGCGCCATCGAACAAGCCGCAGCGCTCCTGCACGGTGGCACGGCGGAGAAGAACGTCCCCGTCGAGGTCATCACCGTCACCCGCGACAATGTAGAGGATTTCCAATGAGCAAGCTAACCGTCGTCGGATCCATCAATGCCGATCTCATCGTCCACGCCGAGCGCCACCCGCAGCCCGGCGAGACCCTGCTGGGCTCCGGCGGCGAGATTTTAGCTGGAGGCAAGGGCGCCAATCAGGCAGTTGCGGCGGCGCAGCTGGGCGCCAACGTGGCTTTTGTGGGCGCGGTGGGCTCCGATCCTTATGCTGAGCCCGCCATGTACTATATGCGCACCTCCGGAATCGATCTGGGTGCTGTAGAGCAGGCCGATACCAATACGGGCCTCGCCGTCATTACCGTCTCGGCCGATGGCGAGAACACCATCGTCATCTCCCCCGGCGCCAATGCGCTTGTCGACGCCCCCTTTGTCACCGCCCGCGCCTCCACCATCGCCGATGCCGACGTGGTGCTCCTCCAAGGCGAGATCCCAGCCTCTGGTTTCCAAGCCGCCGTGGAAGCGGCCCAGGGCCGTGTGGTGGTTAACCTTGCTCCGGTAGTAAAGGTCGACCGCGACTCGCTTCTGCAGGCCGATCCCCTACTCGCCAACGAACACGAAGCCGGGCTTATCTTGGACCAGCTCGGCCTGCCAGCTGAAGGCGCCCCACGCGAGCTCGCCCACCGCCTGGTAGAGGCAGGCTTCCGTTCCGTTGTGCTGACCCTTGGCGCCCACGGCGCCTACGTTGCTACCCCGGATGGCGGCGCGGATATCCCCACCCCGCGCGTGACTGCCGTGGATACCACCGGCGCCGGCGATGCCTTTGCTGGTGCTTTCTGCGCCCAGCTCCTCGCTGGAGCCTCGCTTGTCGATGCCGCTACATTCGCCGCCCGCGTCGGCGCCTTCGCCGCCACCGGTAACGGCGCGCAGCCCTCCTACCCCACGACCGCATCCACTTTGCCGGAGGTCACCAATGCGTAAGTCCGGTCTCCTTAATCCCGCGCTCGCCGGTGCCGTTGCGCGCCTTGGCCACACTGATACCTTTGTCATCGCTGATTGCGGCCTGCCCATTCCTCACGATGTTCCAGTCATCGACCTCACGCTTACCTTCGGCATCCCCACCTTTGCCGATACGCTGGCCGCCCTCCTCGACGAAGTCGTAGTCGAAGCCGCCACCATCGCCGATTCCACCCCGACCGAGGTGCGTTCCTTGCTTCCCGCAGTACCCCTCACCGAGGTCTCCCATGACGACCTCAAACGCGAAGTTGCCCGCGCCTCCTTTGTCGTGCGCACCGGTTCCACCACGCCGTTTGCCAATGTCATCTTGCGCTCCGGCGTGCCCTTCTAGCGTTCGTCGACGTCACCGCGCAGAAGACAAGCACGCTTTGCCGAAACCTCCGCGGTTGTGGCTAAACGTGCTTGCTTTATTTACTTCTTTTCCTAAGAGCTACTCTCCCAGCAGCTTGTCGCGCAGGTTCTTATCCTTCTGCTCGACCTCTTCTGCCATGCGCTTTTGGTAATCCATCATCTTGTCCTGGATGGCGGGGTCACCTGCCCCGAGGATGCGCGCAGCAAGCAGGCCGGCGTTTTTTGCACCGCCGATGGAAACGGTGGCGACCGGCACGCCACTAGGCATCTGCACGATGGAAAGAAGGGAATCGAGACCATCGAGATCCTTCAAAGCGCGCGGGATGCCGATGACTGGCAGCGGCGTGGCCGCTGCAACCATGCCGGGCAAGTGCGCGGCGCCACCGGCGCAGGCGATAATCGCTTTCAGGCCGCGGGTATGGGCTTCTTTTGCGTATGCGAGCATCTTTTCTGGGGTGCGGTGAGCGCTGACCACGCCAACTTCGAAGGGGATGCCAAAGTCTGCGAGGACCTGGGCGGCGGGTTCAACGGTGGGCCAATCAGAATCAGAACCCATGATGATGCCTACGTGTGGTTGCATGCTGTCCTTTCTACAAGCAGAGTTTTATGCCCATTCGGCGTGCACGAGAAAGTGCGCTGCCTGACGGGCGATGGTCAGGGTCTCGTCGGTGTCCTCACCGGTAACGTTGACGTGGCCAATCTTGCGGCCGGGACGGTGATCCTTGCCGTAGAGGTGAATCTTGGCCTGCGGGTAACGCTTCATTACTTCACGAACGCGCTCCGGCATGGGCATGGCAGGATCTTCGTCGGCTCCCAAGACATTGGCCATCACGGTAACGGGGGCAAGCGTGTCGACTGCACCCAACGGGAGGTCGAGCACCGCGCGCAAGTGCTGCTCAAACTGGGAGGTAACGCTGCCATCCTGGGTCCAGTGGCCGGTGTTATGCGGGCGCATGGCCAGTTCGTTGACGGAGATATCCTCGCCTTCGGGGCCGTCGAAAGCAAAGAGTTCGACGGCCAGCACGCCGGTCACGCCGAGGGACTCGGCGATGGTGAGACCCAATTCGGAAGCGCGCTGGGCGAGTTCCGGTGCGAGGCCAGGGGCTGGTGCAATTGCCTCGGCACAAATGCCGTTTTCCTGGCGGGACTGGGTAATCGGCCACACCTTGGCCTCACCGGAGGGGCGGCGGGCAACGAGGATGGACAGCTCACGGGTCAGGTCCACCTTTTCCTCAGCCATGAGAGGGGTTCCGGCTTCGAGCAGCTCGGAAACCAGCTCAAAGCAACTATCAGCGGTGGGGAACCACACACCCTTGCCGTCGTAACCACCGCGGCGGGCCTTGAGGCACACGCGGCCATCGACGGCGTCGAAGAAGGCGCGGGCATCGGCCACCGAATCGATTGCAGCAAAGCGCGGCACGGGTGCTCCGAATGCGGCGAGCTTTTCGCGCATCTTTAGCTTGTCCTGCGCATAGATGAGGGCGGTGGGCTGAGGTTGGACGTTAAAACCGGCGTCGATAAGCGCGGCGGAGTGTTCATTGGGCACATGCTCGTGCTCGAAGGTAATGGCATCCGCGCCCTCGGCCACGCCGCGCAGCTCCTCCAAGGAGGTGTAGTCCCCTAGGACCACGTCCGGGGTGACCTGCGCCGCGGAAGAATCCGGCTTGCTGGCTAGAAACCGCAGGTGAATATCGAGCTCCGCGGCGGCCGGCTGCATCATGCGGGCCAGCTGGCCGTCGCCACAAACAGTTACAATAGGCTTTAAGTCACTCACGTCCCCCAATACTAGCCTGGATACTATGTTCACTCGTCATACCATCTTCCAAAATTCACTCATGACCGCTTTGCTTGATGGCATTTATGACGGCGAAATGACCATTTCAGAGCTGCTAGGTAAGGGAAACTTCGGCTTGGGCACCTTCGATGGCCTCGACGGTGAGATGATCATTTTGGACGGCACCTGCTACCAACTGCGGGGCGACGGCTCCGCGCAAATTGCAGACCTAGATCAGCGCACCCCCTATGCGGTAGCCACCAATTTTGTCCCGCGCATTACTGCCGACGCCCCCGCGGGCCTGCGCCGCGATCAGCTCTCCGAGTTCATCGATAGGCTCGAGCCTTCCACCAACTACATGTATGCGGTGCGCATCGTGGGCACTTTTAAGGAGGTCACCACCCGCACGGTGGTCAAGCAGGAAAAGCCCTACCCACCGATGTCAGAGGCCGTCGGCGGAGATAAAGAGCTGCACTTTCAGAACGTCGAAGGAGTCATCGGCGGCTTCCGCACCCCCGTTTATGAAAAAGGAATTTCGGTGCCAGGCTGTCACGTGCACTTTATCGACGCCGCCCGCACCTCCGGTGGGCACGTTTTGGACTACGTAGTAGATAAGGCAACGGTTGAGCTTTGCCCCGCCTCTGATTTAGAGCTGCGCCTGCCGCTGACGCAGGAATTTAGCCGCGCCAACCTGGCCCCCGAGGATTTGGACAGCCAGCTGCACACCACTGAGGTTAAAACCAAGGGCGATCATTAATAATCTCAGCCACGCGCTTGGGCTTAGCAACATTAGGGAAATACATGGCGCGGTCCCAACCATGGATGGCTAGAGACACTCCGCCGCGTCGTTTTCGAGCACCGCGAATATCCTGCAGCGGAATCGAATCGATAGTGCGCCCCTCGCGCGCGATGACGCGCCTATTGGTCACTATGAAGCGCTTGCGACGGGCCTTATAAAGCGGGATGACAAAGCGCCAGATTCCCAACAGCGCCCACACCGCGACCAGTCCATTGCGCAGCATCGGGTCTACTGCTTGGACATCGCACCAACCGATGGCAATCCACAGTAGACCGGTAATGAGGATGAGCTCGAGAAAAGGGAAAATCAATGCGCGAAAAGGCGCGGAGACATCTGCGCGCTTGATCTCGCCTTGGCCCATCTTCATTAATCCCATAGCTATGGATGCTACCTCCCGTGTCTCTTGTGCGGTCTACTGCTGTGGGCGCAGATGCGTGACATCGCCCGCGGAATAGTACTCACCAGCGACCATGATGCGGCCGTCCTCGCCGATTTCATCCACGTGCCCAATAACATCGCCGGATGGAGTTTCTAGGCGCACCTGTTGTCCCAGTGAGGAACACACCGCACGGTAATCGCGCAGGAGCTGCGGATCGTGGTTCTCCCACTGCACAATACGACGGCGCAGGTTCTTCAGCACGTTAATGGCGAGCTCGGTGCGGTCGGTATCGCGGCCTTCGAGCGCGAGCGAGGTGGCCTTTTCAATCGGCAGGTCCTCGCGGGTCAAGGTGACATTGATGCCCATTCCTACGACGACGCGCGCAGAGGGCGCGGCACCGCCTACGGCTTTATTGAGCTCCGCCTTATTGACTTCGGTTTTATTTACTTCCGCCTTGTTGACCTCAGCCTTATTAAGTTCAGCCTTGCCCACTTCCACCTTGGTGAGCTCGGTCTTTGGCGCGGCTTTGAAAGCCTGGCCCACGGGTCCAGCCTCAGCGAGGATGCCGCACAGCTTATTGCCATCGATATGCACATCATTCGGCCACTTGAGCACGGTGCCCTCGATGGAATCGGTGACCGCCAAGCCCGCGGCCAGAGGTAGGGTGCCCAAGTGATCGAGAGATTCCGGCAGCAAAAGCACAGAGAAAATGACTTGCGAACCGGCCGGCGCGGTCCAAGAGCGGCCAAGACGTCCCTTGCCGGAAAGTTGTTCGTCGGCAAGCAGCACGGTGCCATCCGCAACGTTGGTGGCCTGCATCAAGTCGGTATTGGTGGAGCCGGTCTTTTCCACGAAATCGATGGTGGTGAAATCATCGGCCAATGCGGTGCGAATGCGTTCCAAATCAAGTGCAGTCATAAGCCTTAAGGATACCGGCCACCAATGGTGCTAGTGTGTTGCGCATGGCAAAGGTCACTTTTGAAAAGGTCAATATCACCTACCCTGGCGCGAGCGCGCCCACGGTAAAGGACTTGGACCTCGAAATCGCGGACGGCGAGTTTCTGGTGCTCGTTGGTCCTTCGGGCTGCGGTAAATCCACGACGCTGCGCGCACTGGCGGGATTAGAGCCGACATCGAGCGGCCGCATCACCATTGATGGCAAGGACGTGACCAACTTAGAGCCAGGCGATCGCGATATCGCCATGGTCTTCCAGAATTATGCGCTTTACCCACACCTGACAGTAGAACAAAACATGGGCTTTGCTTTGAAGCTGGCAAAGTTGCCCAAGGCCGACATCAAGTCCAAGGTACACGCAGCTGCGGAGACACTCGGTCTGACCGATTACCTCAAGCGCAAGCCCAAGGACCTTTCCGGTGGCCAGCGCCAGCGCGTGGCCATGGGCCGCGCCATTGTGCGCGAGCCGAAGGCCTTCCTCATGGATGAGCCACTATCCAACCTGGATGCCAAGCTGCGCGTTCAGACCCGCGCCGAGTTGGCCAGCCTGCAGCAGCGACTGGGTACGACGACGGTATACGTCACCCACGACCAGGTAGAGGCGATGACCATGGGTGACCGTGTGGCGGTGCTCAAGGACGGCGAGCTGCAGCAAGTTGCCCCGCCGCGCGAGCTTTATGACGCCCCCGCAAACGAATTCGTCGCCGGTTTCATCGGATCGCCAGCCATGAATATCTTTGACTACAACGGCGGCCGCGTAGGTGTACGCCCAGAAAAGATGTTTATCAACAAGGGTCCAGTGGGTTTTCAGGGTGTGGTGGACATTGTGGAAGAGCTGGGCGCCGAGTCCTACGTCTACGTCACCGTGGGCGAAAACCGCTTTGTTGCTCGCGCCGAAGGTACCCCACCACAGCGCGGCGAAGATGTAGTACTGACATTCAACCCGCGCGAAGCACTCCGCTTTGACCCAGAAACGGGGCGCCGTATCTCACAGGATTAGCCCCACGGCGGACACTGGGCCACAGTGCCGCAGGTACGTAGTCCAACCTCCCGCCGCCCCTTTACTACCCCCATTTAGAGTTAAATAGGTCAAAATTATCCACCTTTCGATTTCCGTATTTTAGGTTTAAAGAACCGAAAGTTTTCCGAAAGGTGAATTCCATGAAGAGATTCCTGCTTCGCACCACCGTTGCGACTACTGCAGTTCTGGCCCTGGCCGGCTGCTCTTCGTCCTCCTCCGATTCCGCTGCGGGCGGTTCCTCCGAAGGCGGGGCGGATGCGCACGGCCCCATCACTTTTGCCATGGGCAAAAATGACACGGACAAGGTGACCCCCATCATCGAAAAGTGGAACGAGCAGCACCCAGACGAGAAGGTCACGCTCAAGGAGCTGGCCGGCGAGGCTGACGCCCAGCGCGAGACCCTCGTGCAGTCCCTGCAGGCGGGCAGCGATGACTACGATGTCATGGCGCTGGACGTCGTGTGGACCGCGGAGTTCGCTGCCAACCAGTGGCTCCAGCCGCTCAATGGTGATTTTGAAACCAATACGGATGAGCTACTGCCGGCCACCGTAGAGTCCGCCACCTATAACGACGTCCTCTACGCGCTGCCGCAGAACACCAATGGTCAGCTGCTTTTCCGCAATACCAAGCTCGCGGATAAGGCTCCCGAGAAGTTCGCAGATCTCAAATCTGCATGTAAGGCGCTGGAAGACGGCAAGAACTGTCTGACCACCCAGCTCAAGCAGTATGAAGGCCTTGCGCTCAATACCGCTGACTTCATGGAAGGCTGGGGCGGCTCTGTCTTGGATAAGGACGGCAATGTCACCGTGGATTCCAAGGAAGCCAAAGACGGCCTTCAGGCCATGGTGGATGCGTACAAGGAGGAAACCATCTCCAAGGACTCCACCGCCGCCACCGAGGAAGAAACCAATATGGCCTTCACCGAAGGCAAGACCGCCTTCGCCGTGAACTGGCCATATATGTACTCCAATGCGGTTGATGCCGGCGTCGACGTCGAGGTCCAGGCCCCACTGGGCAAGGACGGCGTAGGCGTTTCCACGCTGGGTGGCTACAACAACGGTATCAATATCAACTCCAAGAATAAGGGCACTGCGCTCGACTTTATGAAGTTCATCATCAACGAGGACAACCAGAAGTCCTTCGCGGAGCAGTCCTTCCCACCGGTCTTGGCCTCCATCTACGATGACCCGCAGCTACAGCAGGAGTTCCCATACCTGCCGGCGCTCAAGGAGTCCTTGGAGAACGCGGCACCGCGCCCGGTTTCCCCGTTCTACTCGGCGATTTCTAAGGCCATCCAGGACAATGCCTACGCTGCATTGACGGATGACAAGTCGGTCGATGATGCCACCGCCGATATGAAGGCGGCCATCGAATCGGCTTCCCAGGGTTAAATTCCCAATCCGGGTGAGGTAGGCGGGCATACCGCCGCCTCACCCTTTGTGGTTTTCACTCCCCTATTGGGGATAGAATCTAGCCAATAGACAGCATTTCTTTAACAGAAAGGCGGACCAGCGTGGCTATAGCTTCGCCGACTGCGTCCAAGGGGACGCCGAAAGGGGCGTCGGCAAGAGCGCCGAAACCCCAGCGCAAAAATTACGGGCGCGTGGCCGGGCTGATTGCTCCGGCGCTCATCGTACTCGCCGTCATCATCGGCTACCCCATCATCCGCGCCATCTTCCTGTCCTTCCAAGGCAATAGGCACCTCAACCCGCAGACGGGACTTTTTGAGGAAGGCGGTTTTGCCGGACTGGAAAATTACCTGTACTGGATCAATAACCGATGCGTTTCCGGTACCGGCCAGATTTCCACCTGCCCACCGGGCGTTATTGCCACGGATTTTTGGCCCGCAGTCAAGATTACGCTCTTTTTCACCGTCGTTACCGTGCTGCTGGAGACCATCCTGGGTATGCTGATGGCGCTCATCATGAACGGTGATTACCGCGGCCGTGGCCTAGTTCGTGCGGCGGTACTTATCCCCTGGGCCATTCCAACGGCCGTCACGGCCAAGCTATGGCAGTTCATGTTTGCCCCGGATGGCGTCGTCAACTCGCTGCTTGGTGCACAGATCGCCTGGACCACGGACCCGTTCTACGCCCGCCTGGCCGTCATCATCGCGGATGTGTGGAAGACCGCCCCGTTTATGGCACTGCTTATCCTGGCGGGCCTGCAGATGATTCCTAAGGACGTCTACGACGCCGCCCGCGTGGACGGCGCCAATCGTATCCAGACGTTCTTCCGGATCACCCTCCCGCTGGTGCGCCCGGCGCTCATGGTGGCCGTACTCTTCCGCACCCTGGACGCACTGCGCATGTATGACCTGCCGGTCATCATGATTTCTAGCTCCTCCAACTCCCCTACCGCGACCATCTCGCAGCTGGTGGTGGAGGATATGCGCCAAGGCAACTTCAATTCCGCCTCCGCGCTCTCCACCCTCATTTTCCTTCTTATCTTCGTCGTCGCCTTTATCCTCATTCGCTTCCTTGGTGCGGATGTCTCCGGCAGGAAGGCAGCTAAATAATGCGTAAATTCGGACACTTCGCCGGCATCATTTTCATCATGTTCTGGGGCCTCGCTCCCTTCTACTGGATGCTGGTAACCGCGCTGCGGGATCAGCGATTCACCTTTGATACCACGCCATGGCCTACCCATGTCACGCTGGATAATTTCCGCGATGCCTTGGCTACCGATAAGGGAAATGACTTCCTTGCCGCGCTCGGTAACTCGCTTCTCATCTCACTGATTACCACCGCGGTGGCCGTGCTCATCGGTGTCTTTACCGCCTATGCGCTCTCCCGTTATGACTTTCCTGGCAAGGGAATCGTGACCGGCATTATTCTGGCCGCCTCCATGTTCCCGGCGATTGCCTTGGTCACCCCGCTCTTCCAGCTCTTTGGCAACCTGGAGTGGATTGGTACCTACCGCGCAATGATCATCCCCAATATTTCCTTTGCGCTTCCTCTCACGGTCTATACGCTGCTGAGCTTCTTCCGCCAACTTCCCTGGGAACTGGAAGAAGCAGCCCGGGTAGATGGAGCCTCGCGTTCTCAAGCTTTCCGTTTGGTGCTATTGCCACTGGCGGCGCCAGCGCTGTTTACCACCGCGATCATCGCCTTTATCACCACGTGGAATGAGTTCATGCTGGCCAAGCAGCTCTCCACCACCGATACTGAGCCGGTGACCGTGGCCATTGCACGCTTCTCCGGCCCCTCGGCCTTTGAGTACCCCTATGCCGCGACCATGGCCGCTGGCGCGCTGGTTACCATCCCACTGGTCATCATGGTGCTCATCTTCCAGCACCGCATCGTCGCTGGCCTGACCGCAGGTGGTGTCAAGGCCTAATGCGCAGGGCCATGCTGTGGGATACCGCGCTGGGCTTCCTTGGTTTCTTCAGCATCCTCGCGGTTATTCAGGCCATCATCAACATCTTTCACGACTCCCCCGCCATCTGGCCCGGTCTCGTGGCCGGAGTACTGTGCCTTCTTACCTACCTAACCTGGCGGGCCAAAAGAAAGGACCTTTCATGAGCTGGTACCACAATGCAGTCTTCTACCAGGCCCTCGTCGGCTCGTTTAAGGCCGATGGTGATAAGGAGGTAGGAACGCTGCGCGGGGTCATCGATAAGCTGGACTACCTTCAATGGCTCGGCGTGGACTGCCTGTGGCTGTCGCCGTTTTATGCCAGCCCCTTGCGCGATGATGGCTACGATATTGCGGACTACTACTCCATCCACCCAGATTATGGCACGATGGAGGATTTTGAAGAGCTCATTGCGGAGCTGCACCGCCGTGACATGCGCATCATGACGGACTTGGCGCTCAACCACACCAGCTCCGATCACCCATGGTTCCAGGCCTCCCGCACGGATCCCACAGGCCCCTATGGCGATTTCTACGTCTGGGGCGATGACCCCGAGCGCTACCCCGAAATCCGCGTCATTTTCACTGACGTGGAAACCTCCAATTGGACCTGGGATGAAAAGCGCGGCCAGTACTACTTCCACCGCTTTTACTCCCACCAGCCGGATTTGAACTACGATAACCCGGCCGTGCAGGAGGAAGTATTCAAAATCTTGTCCTTCTGGATGGATAAGGGCCTAGACGGCCTGCGCCTCGATGCTATTGCTTATCTCTTTGAGCGCGATGGTGTAGGCGGAGAATCCCTGCCGGAGACCATCGAGTTTGTGGAAAAGATTCGCTCCTTCATGGACGCGCACTACCCGGAAGCCGTGCTCATAGCGGAGGCCAACCAGCCGCCGGCCGAAACCATGCAATTCTACGGCCAGGGCGAGCGCTTCCACATGGTCTTCAACTTCCCGGTCATGCCGCGGTTGTATCAGGCTTTGGCGCTTGGCGACGCCACCCCGGTCTACTCCATCCTCGACGAACTGCCTTCCCTACCGGAAGGCTGCCAGTGGGGCACCTTCTTGCGCAACCACGATGAGCTCACCTTGGAAATGGTGGACGATACCGTGCGAGATCTGATGTACCAGGCGTACCTGCCAGAAGACAGTATGCGCGCGCACGTGGGTATTGCCCGCAGGCTTATGCCGCTGATGAACGGCGACCGCCGCAAGGTGGAGCTGATGTTCTCCCTATTGATGACCCTGCCGGGCGCACCGTTTATCTACTACGGCGATGAGATTGGCATGCTCGATGACACCTCGCTGCCGGACCGCTATGCGGTGCGCACCCCAATGCAGTGGGACGATTCCGAACACTCCGGTTTCAGCATCAACGCACCATCCCGGCTGCCGGTTGTAGGCGGAACGTCTGTGGCCGCCCAAGTTGAGGACGCCGCCTCGTTGCTCAACACCGTCCGCTCCATGATCGCCGAGCGCCATGCCCACTCTGATCTCGGTACCGCGCCGTGTGAGCCGGTTGAGACCGGCGAAGAGGCCGTCCTTGGTTACCAACGCGGCGATCTGCTGTGCCTGCACAATTTCAGCGATCGCTCCATCGATCTCGGCCCAGTGGAGCTCGGCCCTTATGGCTACGCTTGGCTACCTGCCTAACCCCTGTCCTCTCGACTCAAGCTTCCGAAAGCGCCTAGCCGAAAGAAAAGCGCCTCGCCAGTCCTTTCAGATTGGCGAGGCGCTTCCTTAATGGGGTATTAGTTCCACTCAGGGGCGTCTTCCAAGCGCAGCTCAGAGTAGCGCGCTTCTGGCACGGAGGCCGAGTACGGCTTGCCCTGGGCTTCCCACTGCTGGTCAGAGTTGCAACGAACGTCCTGACCGTCAGTATCGAGCATGGTAAAGCCCCACACCAGCTTGCCCTGCGAATTCGCTGGCAGGGTGTACGGACCAACCACCTGGTTTAGCTTCCAGTGCTGCTCACTGACGTAGTTGAAGCCGTAGGTCTTGGTCAACACCTTGGCCAGATCACCGGTACCCTCAACGGAGCCGGAGACCTCGATGGTCTGGGTGCGGGCCTTGGTGACGGTGTGCTTGACCGGCACTTCCTCGGCATTGCGATTAGCCACGCTCGTGGCGTCGGTCTGCTTGAACCAGCGGCGCTTTGCCGTGACGTAGGTGCCGTTTTCACCCGGCGTCGAGCAATGTGTGCCCGGCTTATAATCTTCGTTCCAGCGCTGGGGCAGCTCGAAGTCCCCACCGAAATCAGCGGCGTGGGCAACAGGAGCGGCCACCAGGCTCAGCGCCGCGAGGACGCTAGCGATGGACGTCTTGCTCACGATTAGCCCCAATCGTTGTTGTCACGAGTGGAAACCTCGACGTGGCGTTCCTTCGGCAGAGAAGCCGTGAAGGTGCCGCCATTAGCCTGCCACTTGTGGTCGGAGCCACACACGGTCTTCTGACCTTCGAAATCAGAAACAACCCAACCGGCGCGCAGCACGGCAGTCTTGCCCGGAGCAATGTTGTACGGACCAACCTGCTCGCCTACCTCGTAGGACTGGCTATCGGTGTAGCTGGAAGAGAAGGTGAAATTAATGAGATCCAACAGCTTGAAATCGACGCCAGCAGACACGTTCCAAGTCTTTGTCTTGGTCTCCTTGATAGAACGGGTAACTGGCAAAGGCTCATCGTTGTAGTTGGACACGGTCCAAGAGCCAGCGGAGCCGTCGAAGTAGGTGCGCTTGATCTTTACGGTCTGGCCGGTGTCACCTGGGTTGGAGCAGCGCTCGCCGATGGTGGTCGGGTTAGCTGGGCCTAGGTCGCGCTGTGGTAGGGCGTTAGCGGCCGGAGCGAAGATCAGGCCGGAGGCAACGGCGAGAGCCGCGGTGGTAGAAGCAATCTTGGACTTGAACATGGAACTTTCTCCTTGTGTAGGTGTGGTGGGGTTTAGTAGATGGTCTGGGTCGGAACCGGCAGGTCGCGGAATTCGTCCGGAGTGACGTCCTCAGTACGGGTATTGCCGGCCTTATCGGTGATCTTGGCCTCTGCCCAGAACCCACTCGGGGCGGAGGTCTGCTTGTAGTTAGAGGTGAGGTCGTAGTTTCCGCTCTTGCCGCAGTGAATCTCGCGGTAGTTGATGCGGGTCATGGTGGTGCCATACTCCACGCGCACGCGCTCGCCTGGCTTGAGGTCAACGTGCTTGAGCTCGGTGCCGACCGGCATGTAGGCGCGCTTTACGGCACCGACGGACTCCAGCCAGCCCTTCGGAATATCGCCGCGGTTGCCCTGCCAGTTGGTGTACGGGGCGTGCTCGGCGCCAACGACGAAGTCAGTCACTGGGGCGAATTCATAATCGCCCTTGGACCAGTTGAGGAAGTCGGTGGAGTAGCCGGCCTTGCGGTAGGTCGGCTTTACAGCGGTGATGTCCAGCGGGTACCAGGAGGTATCGCCAGCTTCACACTTATCGCCTTCCTTTGGCCAGGATGGATCGCGCTGCAGTTCCGCGGCCGGCTGCATGATCTCATCCTTTTTAGGATCGGCAATCTTTTCTAGGCTCGGGCCGGATACGGAGGTGTAGTTACCCTCGATCGGCTTGGAGTTTGCCCCCGGAGAGCGGGAAGGAATTTCCATGGCCAGATCGGACACGGAGCCATCTGCCTTAATGATGTAGGCAAAGGCGTAACGCTCGGCCGGGCCCTTACCGCGGATGACGTTGGCACCCGGAATGTTTTCCAGGCGGTCATCATTGCAGCCCACGAACATGGAGATGAAGTCCTTTTCGATGACCCCGTACTCGACGCGGAAGGACTCACCCGGCTTCAGCTTCACTGGGCCGAAAGTTTCTTTATCGCGCCAACCATTGGTCATCTTCAGACCAATATCGGACTTGGCGGTGGTGTCCCAACCAGAAGGCAGCTTGGCCTTAGAATTGGCATCAATCTCGTGATTGGTACCGGTTTCTACCTCGGCGGTGTAGGGCACTTCTTGATTGGTGGTGTTTTTGAACTGCAGGGTGCCATCGCTCATGTAGCGGCGGCCGGTTTCTGCAAAGCGCCATTCGCGCTCGACATTGTCGCCAGCGGCACTGCAGCTCTTATAGAGGTTGGAAATGGGATATGCCTGCGGCATCGGGGGAATATCTCCCGCGTGCGCCACTGGCGTGAAGAGAGCCGCTACGGCGAGCGGTGCGAGCAAGCGCAGTCCCTTTTTAATCACCAGAAGACCGTCCTTAATAGATCGTTAAAAAACAGGGGAAACATTCATGAAGACTCAGATAATAATAAGGGATTACAAGACTCACATCAATAGTTGAATGAAAACTTTTCTAATCTTTTTACCTCCCTTGAGGTGCAACAATTAGCGCTCACCTGCCCAGCGCCCTAAAATGTTTACACTGGTCACCACCCCCACAATAGGGTAAGCGAGCGGGGTGCCATTCAAGGAATTCCCAGGCTTAATGCTTAGTCCACGGTGCGGTGGCAAGTACCATATAAACGATTTTCACTCCTCGCTCTTGCTGCCTTTCATTCCGCATTGACCGGGGTGCGCTAGTAGTGTGGGGGCCTATGACTGACCTGAAAACCACCGCCGGCAAGATCGAGGACCTGGACGCCAAGCTTGCCGAGTCCCGCGCACCGCTGGGAGAAGGCGAGCCGGCCGCCCGCACCCGCGTGACGCAGCTGCTCGATGAGGGCTCCTTTGTGGAAACGGACGCACTGGCCCGCCACCGTTCCACCGACTTCGGCCGCGAGCATGACCGCCCCTATACAGATGGCGTGGTTACCGGCTACGGCACCATCGATGGCCGCCGAGTATGCGTCTTTAGCCAGGACGGAGAAATCTTCGATGGAACGATGGGTGAGGTTTATGCCGAAAAGCTCACCAAGATTTATGACCTCGCCATCAAGACCGGTGTTCCCGTTATCGGCATTTATGAATCCACCGGCCCGCGTGTACAAGAAGGCATCGTCACCATGGCTGGATACGCCCGCCTCATGGCGCGTGTCTCCCAAGCCTCGGGCCTCATTCCGCAGATCTCCGTTATCGCGGGCAATACCAGCGGCATTGCGGCGTTCGCGCCGACGTTTGCTGATGTCCTCATAGTCACCCAAGGCACCGCCCTCCACCAGGCTGCCAGCCACGTGGCCGGCGCGGAGCCAGAGACCTTTGGCGGCGCCGCAGCCCACGCAGAGTCCGGCACCGCTCACCTGGTGGCCAGCGACGACAAGCAGGCTTTGTCCCTCGTGCGCGACGTTTTGGCTTACTTCCCCGCCAATAACCGCGCAGAGGCGCCGCGTGTGGATGCCGGTAGCGTCGCGGACTTTGATCTCAATAGCGTCATCCCGGATACCGCCGCGCAGGCCTATGACATAAACGATGTCATTAAGGCTGTAGTCGACGAGGGGTCATTCTTCGAACTCTCTGCAGAAGCGGCCCAAAATATCGTCACTGGCTTTGCCTACATCGATGGCCGCACCGTCGGCATCGTTGCCAACCAGCCGCTAGCATTGGCCGGTGCACTGGATTCCGCCGCCGCAGAAAAAGCCGCGCGCTTCGTGCGCACGTGCGATGCCTTCAATACTCCCATCGTGGAATTCGTGGACTCCCCAGGCTTTGTGCCTACCCCGGAAGAGGAAAAGGCAGGCCTGCTTCGTAGGGCGTCGAAGTTTGCCTATGCGCAGGCCGAAGCGAGCGTCGGCAAGCTCACTGTAATTACCCGCAAGGCTATTGGCCCGGCCTACGTATTTATGGGTGCAAAAGACCTGGGGGCGGACCTGGTCTACGCGTGGCCCACCGCAGAAATTGCCGTCACCCAAGCCTCCCAGGCTTCCCTGGCCATCTATGGCTCTGAGGAAAAGGAAGAAGAGATGGACGAGCTCTTCTTGCACCCGTATGCCGCTGCGGAGCGCGGGCTGGCCGATAATGTCATCGAGCCTTCCGCCACCCGCCACTACCTGGTGGAAGGCCTGCGTCTGCTAGAGCGCAAGGCCGTGGCGCAGGTACCCAAGAAGCACGGAACTGTTTAGGAGGCGAGATGTCTGCGCCTGAAATCAAGGTAGTAAAGGGCAATCCCACTGAAGACGAGCTCGCGGCCCTGCGCACGGTGTTGGCGCAGATGAGTGCAAAGCACTCGGGTGCTACCGGCGAGCGCAATGAATGGGGCAACCCGGCTGAGCGCTTCGAGCGCTTTGGGTCGCAGCGCATTTATAATCCCTCCGCTTTCCATACAGTGCGGTACTTCTAATGCGGCTCATCCTCGCCTCCCAATCGCCCTCGCGTGCGTCCATCTTGCGCGGCGCGGGCGTAGAACCTGTCTTGGAACCGGCCGACATTGATGAACGCTCCCTTGAAGCCTCGCTCGCCGGCCGCCCACCGGCCGATATCGTGGCGGCCCTAGCGACAGCCAAGGCCGAAAAGGTGGCCGAGCGCTACCCCACCGAGCCCGTCATCGGCGGCGATTCTATGCTGTTGCTCGGCGGCGAGTTACAAGGCAAACCGCACACCGAGGAAGCCACCATCGAACGCTGGCACCAGCAAGCCGGCCGCACGGCCGAGCTGCTTACCGGCCACTGCCTCCTCTTTGGCGATAGGCGCCATGTGGAAACATCTACCACCACGGTTCACTTTGCCCACGCCAGCGAAGCCGATATCGCAGCGTATGCCCGATCCGGTGAGCCACTCCAGTGCGCCGGTGCTTTTACTTTGGAGGCAATGGGCGGCTGGTTCATTGACCGCATCGAAGGCGATCCTTCCTCCGTTATTGGGCTTTCCCTGCCGGTGGTGCGCCGCGCGCTGTATTCATTTGACCTTAACGTCTCCGATTTCTGGTAGCTGCGCGCCGGCGTCGCTACAGTGGGGTGGCATGGAAATGAAAGACATGCTTGCCCCGAAACCCATTGAGCTGCCAGCCGATCCCGGTGCGGACTCCACCTCGGATCTCGCCGCCGGCATCGTTGCCCATCCGGATTCTCCGCTGCTGTGGGCCTTGCTTGCTGAGCAAGAGCTTAAGCAGCAGGAGGGCGCTGAGCCAGCCGCTTTCATCACCGCCTACGCCTACGCGCGCACGGGCTACCACCGTAGCCTGGACCGCCTGCGCGGGAATGGGTGGAAGGGCTGGGGCCCGGTCCCCTTCTCCCACGAACCGAACCAGGGCGTGCTGCGCGCCATCGCCGCCCTCGGCCATGCCGCTAAGGCCATCGGCGAGGACGATGAGTACGACCGCATTCGCCAAATGCTTTCCGACGCCGACCCAGACAGCGTCGCCACCCTCCTCGACTAGACTTGGAGAGCCGCCATGCCTGCCGTGCCTCCTCGCCGCTTACGGCGATTCTCTGCCGCCCTACTACTTGCCACCTCCCTGCCACTAGCGCTTAGCGCCTGCAGTTCCCAAGAAGATTCTTCTTCCTCCGAACAGCCAGTCTTTTCCAGCCAAGCACCGGCCGAGACTGAAGCATCCGCAGGAGACGAGGCCGCTGCTACTAAGGCGTCATCCCCGTCAGACTCAACCGACAAAGGTGAAAAGGCCACCACGCAGCAACAGGAAAAAGGCAAAGACCGCACATGCACAGAACTGCCCAACGACCCGCGCACGGTCTATGCCTCTGGCACCGCACCTGGGCGCATGCCCGCTGACGATGGCAGCGATTTCAACTACTGGATCGCCGATATCGACAACTCCTACGACCCCTGCGCCACGATTAGCTGGATCATTTTCCGCGGCTCATTGGGCGATGTGGAAGGTCCGGCAGGCACCGGCGCCTCAATGGTTGATGGGCTCGCCCTCTATGTCAACGGCGCTCCGGCCAGGGACATGTCCGTCTTCGAAAAGGTAGAAACCGTCACCCCAGTCTCCGACGACCAAGTCGACTTCATCTGGGGAGAGCGCAGCCGCTCTACCGCGGAGGGCATTACCGCGCACCACACCGTGCGCTTGCAGGCACAAGGCGACACCATTGCACCAATTTCTGGTGAAGTCGAGGAATTCAACAAGATGTGGGTTGATCTTCCCAGTTACCAGCTCGGAACCTACGATTAGCCTTTAGCCAGCCCGCAAAAGGCCTAGGGCTGTACGACACACGCCCCAGCTCAATCTGCTGGGGCGTGTGTCGTTTCTTGCTGTGCTACTCGCCTTGTTCAGCGAGCCACTCATCGCAAAAGATTAGTCCATTTTGTCGAGAATATCACCAGTGTTTTGGGCAATCCGCACGTTTGCCACCATGGCTTCCAGGAACAGCCTGATAGCCACCATAAAGGCGTAGTAGATAATGGTGCACAGGACTGCTAGGAAGATGAAAGCAAAAATGCTTCCGAAGATGGCGGAGGCGGAATCCTCCTGGATGCCATAAATGCCCATGCCGGTAGCGAATAAGAAGGCCCCGAGAAGGTGCAGAATCCACATGATCCCGCCAAGAATCAAGGCGACCTTATAGATTTCCTTCACGTGGGTGATGGTCAAGAAGTGCTTGAACTCGAATTCAAAAAGTCCACCCAAGAGCCCATCCTTTTTGCCCAAGCTCTTGAGAGCACCGCTCATGCGACTGTTCTTATTACCCAGATCTTGGCCAGAATCGGCAGGAGCAGCGCTAACCGAAGGGAACTCTCCAAATCCTTGGCCCGTGCTCTGCTGTTGAGCGTAACCGCCAAAGGCCGGTTGCTCGTTCGTGGACTGGACGGAACCGAATTGGTTGCCGTTCGCAGCAGCGTCCGTTGATGCCGAATCCGTGAATGGGTTATGTGCACGGGAGGCAGCGCCCTGACCTGCGGCGGAGGACTGCATGGCCCAGAAATCGGAGTTGCCGGTACTTGGAGATGCCGCAGAAGCAGTCGAACTGTCCTCCTCGGCTGGCTTCTGAGAGGAAAGATCCCGCGAGTTTCCAGAATCACCAAACTTATCAGTGTGACCAAATGACTTCGTTTCATTTACATCGAAAGAGCCAAACTCCTTGGTCTCATTCACCTCGGCAGCGCTGGCTCCCTCAGCGTTTTTCGCAACATCCCCAGCGCGGTGGTGCGGAGTTTCGGAAAAATCGCGCGGGGAAAAATCCTTCGGGAAACCGTCGGAATTGAAGTCATTATCAGCCATTATGCGGTCCTCAAAATGTTTTAGGGATGGTAGGAAAATGCCCCACGGTCTCCCGTGGGGCTACTTGGCAGGATACAGCGTGCGCTAGGCGTTCGCGTCCTGCACGCGACGAATCGCCTCGGCGGCAACCTTTTCTTGGATTCCCATGTCCAGCTCGGAAGTGAAGCCAACGCAGGAGCAGTTGATCTCGCCGAGGACGTAGGTGTCGGTGCCATCGGGGGCGTCATCAAGCATGAAGTCCGCAGTCCAAATCAGCGGAACATCCTTGGTATCGCCGAGCTTCTCTGCGATAACGGGGCGCGCCTTATCAAACATCTCCAGCAGTTCCGGCCACGATTCCGGCTTATCGTAGGTGTACTTGGCACCGGAGAAGAGCGTAGCGGAGAAGTTATCGCCGCCCTCCGCCGGCTTCTTGTGCACGATAAATACCGGCTCATTGCCCACGAGCAGGATGCGGATTTCGCCCTCTACAATGCGCGGCATAAAGCGCATATCCACCAGCATACCGTTATCGCCCACAATGTACTGGTCACAGAAGTCCATGAAAGCGCCCAGCTTGTAGTCATGGGTCTGGTTATCCACTGCCTCAGTGCACTTCAAAGCGGTATCGAGCGGAAGTGCGGTCCCCGGTTCAACGGACTGGGCAAGATCCTGGTCCGCGAGGCGCACGCGCCAGATGCCTTCACCCGTGGAACCGCGGTTTTGCTTGAGCACGCGCTCGCCATAGGACAAGGAGGTGGGGAAGGTATTATGCAGCTCTTCCACCTCGTAGTACGCCGCAGTATCGTCCGGCACTAGCGGGGTGTCATTGAGCTTGACCAGTGCGTCCTTGGCGCCATAGGCCATCATGTCCGCCGGAGTGGACATACCTACCAGGCCGGCATCTGCCAGCTTGCTCAGCAATTCGAAGTAGCCCTTCTCACCGCCGGGGATATTGCCGGGGTTGACGCGGGAGATATAGGCATCAAAGTTTTCAGAAACCTGAGTGTAGATCTCTTCAGACTTGTCCGGATGGAAGTAGATTACCTCTGCCTCCCAGCCTTGTTCCTTGATCGCATTGACGATTGGCATGGTGTCCTTGCGGTGGCCATCTGCGCCTTTATCCGAGCCGCCTTCTACCTCAAATACAACAATTGCCTTGTGCACTTGCAGTTCCCTTCATAGGTGGTGTTCATAGCACGTTGTCGCACCATATCCCGAGTTTATCCCAGCTCTTCTTCCTCCGCGCGCCCAACTGCCCCCCTCCCTTTAACCCCGCCGGCCGGCAGCCCCAATCACCGGTTAAAACCTGTATCTCAGGCCACAGGAATAATGCCCGAGTGATCATCACGGGAAAAATCGGGTTAAAGTGGTGGGAGCGAATTATTAACCCTTATAGGAAAGGCAGGCGGACAGTGGCTGACGTTGATCCCTATCCCCCATTCCAGGAATACGCACATCCCGAACGCCTCGTGTCTGCACCGTGGCTGTCCGCACGCCTAGGCATCAAAGGCCTGCGCGTTATTGAGGTGGATGAAGACTCGCTCCTCTATGACATTGGCCATATCCCCACTGCCACCCGCATTAACTTCCGCACGGAACTACTTAGCCCACTTACCCGTGATTTCATCGACGGAGAAGAATTCACTTCCCTAATGCGAGAGAAGGGCATTAACGCCGACGATACGATTGTTCTTTACGGCGACAAGTCCAATTGGTGGGCTGCCTACGCCCTGTGGGTATTTACCCTCTTCGGGCACAAGGACGTTCGCCTGCTCGATGGCGGCCGCAATGCGTGGATGGCCGAGGAACGCGATACCTCTTTCATGGTTCCAGACTTCCCAGCATCCGAATATCCCGAGGTAAGCCGCGATGACTCCATGCTGCGCGCCTTCGTAGATCAGGTGCGCGAGACCGAAGGCACGCTCGTAGACACCCGCAGCCCAGAAGAGTTTGCGGGCGAGGCCACCGAACACGATCCCAATGGCGATTCCGCCTACGGCACCACCATGCGCCACGGCCATATCCCCGGCGCCATTAACCTCGAGTGGGATCGTTCCACCTACCCCAACTCCTGCTTCCGCTCGGCCGAAGAGCTTCAGGTCAATTACGGAATGTTGGAGCCTGAATCTGCCACAATTCTCTATTCCCACGTGGGCGCCCAAGCCGCGCATACGTGGTTTGTGCTCACGCATCTTTTGGGATTCACAAAGGCGCAGGTCTACGATGGTTCGTGGTCTGAGTGGGGCAATATGGTGAAAATGCCGATTGAGCGTTAGTTTTTCGGTTTAGCCGTATAAGCCCATGTCCACACTGGATGTGGGTTTATTTTTGTTCAAAAATGTCCCCCTTGCGTGCGTGAAAATTAACTCATGCTTTTGTGTGCAAGAATAGATTGCGTATTCAACCTAATGTGTTCAGGAGGTTGCTGCCGTGGCAGTAGAAACCAAAAAGATCTCAAAGGTTCTCGTAGCGAACCGCGGTGAGATCGCCGTTCGCGTGATCCGCGCGGCCCGCGACGCTGGCATTGCTTCCGTCGCCGTCTACGCCGAGCCAGACGCCCAGGCACCTTTCGCCTCGCTTGCCGACGAAGCCTTTGCACTCGGGGGCACCACTTCTGCCGAGTCCTACCTCGTCTTTGACAAGATTCTGGAGGCCGCAGAAAAATCCGGCGCAGATGCCATTCACCCCGGCTACGGTTTCCTATCCGAAAACGCCGACTTTGCCCAAGCCGTCATTGACGCCGGTTTGACCTGGATTGGCCCCTCTCCTGAGTCCATCCGCAACTTGGGCGATAAGGTCACCGCGCGACACATCGCCGAGCGCGCCGAGGCCCCTATGGCCCCGGGTACTAAGGATCCGGTAGCCGGTGCCGATGAGGTGCAGTCTTTCGCCATGGAATACGGCCTTCCCGTTGCCATCAAGGCGGCCTTTGGCGGCGGCGGTCGCGGCATGAAGGTGGCCTACTCTGCAGAGGAAATCCCCGAGCTCTTTGAATCTGCTACCCGCGAGGCTACCTCCGCCTTCGGTCGCGGCGAGTGCTTCGTGGAGCGCTATCTGGACCGCGCCCGCCACGTCGAGGCTCAGGTGCTGGCGGATAAGCACGGCAATGTGGTCGTCGTCGGCACGCGCGATTGCTCCCTGCAGCGCCGCTTCCAAAAATTAGTCGAGGAAGCCCCCGCGCCTTTCCTTACCGATGAGCAACGCACCTCCATCCACGAGTCTGCCAAGCGCATCTGCCGCGAGGCCGGCTACTACGGCGCCGGCACCGTTGAGTACCTGGTGGGCGCCGATGGCCTCATTTCCTTCCTCGAGGTCAATACTCGCCTGCAGGTGGAGCACCCCGTATCCGAGGAAACCACCGGCCTCGACCTCGTACGCGAGCAGTTCCGCATCGCCGAGGGCCACGAGCTTTCCCTGCAGGAAGACCCCGCCCCGCGCGGCCATGCTTTCGAGTTCCGCATCAATGGTGAGGATGCCGCGGCAAACTTCATGCCGGCTCCTGGCACCATCGTGAAATACTCCGAGCCGGCCGGTCCGGGTGTGCGTGTGGATTCCGGCGTCGTCCAGGGCTCCGTCATTGGCGGCCAGTTCGATTCCATGCTGGCCAAGCTCATCGTCTGGGGGCCAGACCGCGAGACCGCACTGCGTCGCTCCGCCCGCGCCCTATCCGAGTACACGGTTGAGGGCCTGCCCACCGTTATCCCGTTTGACCAGGCTATCGTTGCTGACCCAGCTTTCACCGCAGAAGACGGCAACTTCGGTGTCTACACCAAGTGGATCGAGGAGGAATGGGATAACCAGCTTCCCGCCCACGATGATTCCACTGATGCCGAGGCTGCCGAGGCAGAGCCTTCCCAGGTACACACCGTAGAAATCGACGGCCGCCGTATCGAGGTAGCCCTCCCCGCGTCCTTCGGTATCAACGGCGCCCCACGGAAAAAGAAAAAGCGCAAGGGTTCCGGCGCCAAGGCTGCCGTTTCCGGCGATGCGGTTACCTCCCCAATGCAGGGCACGGTCATCAAGGTCAACGTGGAAGAAGGCCAAGAGATCGCCGAGGGCGAGGTCCTCCTCGTTCTCGAGGCCATGAAGATGGAAAATCCCGTCAAGGCGCATAAGGCCGGCACCGTTACCGGTCTGGCAGTAGAAGCAGGCGCTTCTACCACCAAGGGCAGCGTGCTGCTGGAAATCAAGTAGCCTACCCCGCTAGCCTTGGAAGAATGACTGCTTCTTCCCTCGGCGTGCGCTTGGCCAAAGAAGAGGACCGCGACTATCTCGCGGGCCTCTTCCCTTCTTATATCTCTGAGTGGTCCCCCATCGTGGACGGCGGTGTCCTCGCCTTGCCCATGTCCGCGAACGAGGATCCCACCATTGCTCCCCGCGGCGCCGCGCTTTTGCGCTACTACCCCGCCGCTGACAAAGGCCCAGCTTTCTTGGGCGATCCTTCGGCCCACCCGCTTGACGATGCCGCCTGGCTCACCCCCTTCGATCCCGAAGAAATCCCCGAGCTCGTCGTCGCCACCGACGATCCAGCCGCCCGCACCCTGCTCATTAACAACGCCATCGACCTCGCGGCCGAGCAGACCGCCCCCGGTATCTCTTCGGCCACGCCCCTGCCTGGTTTCGAGGAGCTTGCCCCAGGTAAATTCTTCCGCCGCTTTTAGCCCCCCCCAGGGTCCAGCCGCCTGTCTGCTAACCTGGCAACAATGTTGACAATAGATGCAGACTACGGACATTCCGCCGCCTTGGGGCACCTAAATCGCAGCTTTGATGTCGGTCGCGTATACGGCCTAAAAGGCCCGAATGGTGCGGGTAAATCTACGCTGCTGCAGACGTTGAGCGGCGAGATTGCCCCACTAAATGGCACCGTTTTCATCGACGGTGCCGCACCCGGTAGCGCGGAGGCGGCCGGTTCCATTATCTCCGTCGGGGACCCAGTATTCCTCCCCGATCTCACCGTGGGTGAGCACTTTAGTTTGCTATCCCGCCGGACCGGCGTGGACTTTACCGAGATCCATGAGCTCTGGGCCCTCGACCAAGCCATCCTGAGTTCTGCGGTCAGCGATCTTTCTTCGGGCCAGCGCCAGCGCGTCTACCTCGCGGCCCAGCTCTATCAGCCGGCCAAAGCCCTGCTTATCGACGAGCCCGAACGCCACCTCGACCGCACCTGGACCGCCTTCTTGGCCGAGGAGCTACGCCACCTGGCAGCCAATGGCCGCTGTGTGGTGCTCGCTTCCCATTCTCCGGCCATCTTCGATGCCTGCGACGAGGTGGTGGAGATCTCATGAAACTTCTTTCCACAGCCTCCTCAGCCATCTATTACGCCTTCATCGCGGCACTTATCGCGAGCGTCAGTGTCTACGCTTGGCACAATGCCGCAGAACTTCTGCCTTCGCTAGCACAGCGCACGGCTGCCACCCTTCCTGCAACCGCGACCATTGGCGCCGGAATCGGCTCGCTCGCTCTCATGGTTCTCCTCGAGGCGCTCTACCCGCTGCGCAGCCTTTCGCTCGGACGTTGGGTCTATACGGATAGACCGCGGGGGCGCATGCGGGGCGTCGATAAGCTGTCCATTGCCCAACTCGCCGGCGTCAGCCTCCTCGGCCTTGCTCTGTGTGCATCACTGCACCTTTCACTCTATGCGGCGATAGCCCTCCCTCTGCTGCGGTCTGTCATTGGCTGGCGATCCTTCGATCTCGCCTCGCTCCTCCGCGCGGGCCGTACCCGTGCCGTCGGCTCGTCCTCCTTTGGGCTACTGGATTCTGAGGTTTCTGCCGATGCCATCGCCTCCCAATCCGCGCGCCTGCGCCCGCGCTCGCGTGCCACGACTTCGCTCAGTCTCCTCTTTGCCCGGCGCCTGTATCGCCGGTGGTATATCCCTCTCGGTGCGGTCGCCGTCATGGGGCTGACCCTAGCGCTTGCCCCACAGCTCGGCAGCCTTGCTCTTATTGGATTCGCTGCCGCTTGGACCATTGTCAGCGCCGCTACCAGCCGCGCCGCCTCCTTCGGCCGCATCGTCGATGGTGCGTGGCCCGACTGGGGACTGCCGCTGGCTGCCACCGCAGGTGCTGCCGTTCTTGGCACCGCCTTCATCGCCACCGTGTGGAAGCTGTCCCTCTTCACGCTCGCAGCATGTTGTTTGGGGCTTAGCTACGCCGCCTTTAAGCGCTCCCGTCCCGCACGCGTGACCACCATGAATATCATCGATACCGGCGGCTTCGGCGCCTCCTTCTCTCCCGAGGTCTTCGGTTACTTCATGCGCGGGAGCTACGGTATTGCTGCCATCGCAGTAGCCCTTTTCCTCTAGTCTCCCTGCCCCAACACCCCAGGTATGTCACTGCTTTAAGTCACACATACCTGGGGTTTCTTTGGGATCTCATTTTGTATTACAACTAGCAATACAGATTGTGTTACTATAAGTAATACAGAAAAGAGATTGGAGGTGACAGATGTTCATTACCCTTAACCCCGAATCTGACGTCCCCGTATTTCAACAAATTCACGATGAAATCGTTTTGGCTATCGCTCGCGAACAGCTTTCCGATGGCGACAAGCTAGATCCCGTCCGCCGCGTTGCCAAAGATATAGGCATTAACCCCGCCACCGTAAAGAAGGCTTACGACCTCTTGGTTTCCGAGGGCCTTGTAGAAACCGCCGGCCGGTCCGGATCCATCGTCAGGCCTGGTGCTCGCACTGCCGCGCAAGAAAAACAACTAGAAGAGCAATTAAGCCGCGTAGTCGCACTCGCCCGCGCCCAAGGCTTTAGCCCAGATGAGCTCCACGCTCGACTCAGCTCCACCCTTAATGACCTGGAAGTATCACCATGATTTTCACACTTTTAATGGCCGCCACCACCCTCGTTATCACCTGGATCATGGCCACAGCCCCCTCCCTGGCCTCGCCTGGCACACCGCTCGGAGTGCGCGTACCGAAGGCTTACCTTTCCGATTCTGCAGTTACCTCTGCCCTCGCCGGATTCAAGATACGCACGTGGAGCTGCGGCATCGTGGCAACGGCCATGTCCCTCTTTGCCTGGAAACTGCCGTTATTAGCCGCACTACCTTCCCTCGTGGTGGCGCTCGGTGGCATGTGGGCTTATGCGTCCCAACGCCGCCGTATCATCGCCGCTAAAAAGGCGGGCGGCTGGTTCAACGAGGTGGAAACCAGCATCGCTGCCCGTGTTTTCACCAAAGCATGTGATTCACCCGAATTCCGCGGCATCCCTACCCCGACCTTTCCGTGGGTAACCATGCTCTCTTCCCTGCTGTGCATCGCGGTCGGTGCCATCATCGTCGCTTCCCACTGGTCCGCCATTCCGGACCCCGTTCCCGTGCACTGGAATGAATCCATGGAGGCCGACAATTGGAGCGACAAATCAATTGGGAGCGTGTTTTTCTCCTCTTTCGCCGCTCTAGGCATGCTCTGCCTATTCACCATCATCTGCTCTTTTATCGCGCATAGTGAGGTATCCCCACGCTCTGAGCGCAACGTTAAAGCTCGGGTGCGCAACGAAGCAAACCTCGCTGTGACGAATACCGGAATGGGAGTCCTCACCCTGCTCATCAGCGCCGGGATCGCACTGATGCAGGTAACCGGCCCTATCCCGCATTATCAACGCTTCAACGGCGCCGCGATCACCACAATGCTGATTCTCACCATTGGCGGCAGCATCGGTTTAGTTGTATTTCTTCTCTATAAGCAATCCCGGTTATCCGAGCAATTGCGCGGCATCCACTTTCCCGATGACGACAAAGAATCACCGGACAATGACCACCTCTATAAATGGGGTGTAATGTACTACAACCCTGATGACCCAGCGGTCCTAGTAGATAAACGCTTCGGTACGGGAATGTCCTTTAATTACGCTCGGTGGCAGGCCAAAGCTTTCCTCGTCGTTACGTTTGTCATCTTGGTCGGCTCGTTAGCATTGCCCGTCATCCTTGGTTAAGGCGAGCCTCCGCCATCCTCGCGAATCAACGATTTCGTCCATCTAGAGCAAGGATTTCGTCGACGGTTGCGGTCATTTGGATGGACGAAATCGTTGATCTTTACCACAACTAGACACCACAGCGCCCCGCTCCCTAGAGATTACTCAAAGGAAGCGGGGCGCTTGAGTGTGCTGATTAGTTGATTACAGCAATGAGGTCGCCGCCTTCAACCTTGGTGGCCTGGCCGATGGCCACGCGTTCGACCACGCCATCCTTGGTGGCGGAGATGGAAGCTTCCATCTTCATTGCCTCAATGACGGCGATTTGGTCGCCGGCCTTTACCTCGTCGCCAGGCTTGGCGGTCGGATTAACCACGCCAGCGAATGGTGCAGCGACGTGGCCCTCGTTGGAAGGGTCAGCCTTTTCTACGGTGGCGACGGTGGACTCGGCGTTTTCGTCGCGAACCTTCATCGGGCGAATCTGACCGTTGACATTGAGCACGACGTTACGCATGCCCTTTTCATCCGGCTCACCCACGGCGTCGAGACGCACCACGACCTGCTTGAGATCGGCGCGATCGGTGGAGCCTTCTGGGAAGTAGTGGACTACCTTTTCTTCGCCTTCAGTCAGACCGTAGAAGAAGGTGGTATCCGTCAGCGCCTCGGTATTGCCGTACTTGCGGCGGAACTCGTTGAACTCCTCGAACTGCTTCGGGAAAAGCAGGCGGTTCAGGCTAGCGCGGCGTTCATCCGAATTATCGGACTCGAGGTGTGGCTGCTCCTCAGCAGGAACTTCGCTGATTTGGGCGCCGGTCGCCTCGCGACCGGCGAGCACCTTATCGCGCAGTTCCGGCCAGCCGCCCGGAGGGGTGCCGAGCTGGCCGCGCAGGAACTGGTTAACCGAGTCCGGAATATCAAACTTCGTCGGATTAGCGGCGAAGTCTGCAGGATCTACGCCCGCGCCAACAAGGTGCAGGGCAAGATCGCCTACAACCTTGGAGGACGGGGTGACCTTGGTCGGACGGCCCAGCATCTCGTTAACTGCTGCATAGGTGTCCTCGATGACCTCGAAGCGATCCGCCAAGCCAAGAGCAACGGCTTGGGCACGCAGGTTGGAGAGCTGACCGCCTGGAATCTCGTGTTTGTACACGCGACCGGTCGGGCCAGGGATGCCGTTCTCGAACGGGGCGTAGAGCTGGCGCACGGCCTCCCAGTACGGCTCGAGATCGGAAACTGCCTGCAGGTCGATGCCGGTGTCGCGCTTGGATTGGGAGAAGGCCGCAATAAGCGCCGACAGCGATGGCTGCGAGGTGGTTCCTGCCAGCGGCGCGGAGGCGCCATCGACGATGTCGGCACCGGAGAGCGCAGCCGCATAGTAAGTGGCCATCTGTCCACCGGCGGTATCGTGCGTGTGCACGTGCACTGGCAGATCGAATTCCTTGCGCAACGCCATGACTAGCTTGGAAGCCGCCTCAGGGCGAAGCAGACCCGCCATATCCTTGATGGCGAGGATATGGGCGCCGGACTCCACAATCTGCTCGGCCAGCTTGAGGTAGTAATCCAGCGTGTACAGGTTCTCCTTCGGTGAGGAAAGGTCGCCGGAGTACGCCATGGCCACCTCAGCAACGGTGGTATTGGTCTCGAGGACAGCATCGATGGCGGGGCGCATCTGGGAGACGTCGTTAAGAGCATCAAAGATACGGAAGACGTCTACGCCGGACTTGGCTGCTTCTTGAACGAAGCCGCGGCAGACCGAATCCGGGTATGGGGTGTAACCCACGGTATTGCGGCCGCGCAGGAGCATCTGGATATTTTGGTTCGGCATAGCCTCGCGCAGCATGTCTAGGCGCACCCAGGGGTCCTCGTGGAGGAAGCGCATGGCGACGTCATAGGTAGCACCACCCCATGCCTCCACGGAGAAGAGATTCGGAGTCATGCGCGCAACGGCCTCGGCCGCAGAAACCAAGGCGGTACTACGCACGCGGGTGGCCAGCAGGGACTGGTGGGCGTCACGGAAGGTGGTGTCCGTAACCATGAGTGCGTGCTGCTTACGGATCTTTTCTGTCCACTTCTGCGGACCAAACTCCAGCAGATCATCGCGGGAACCGCGCGGTAGCGGCTCAGAAGAGTCCAGCTCGGGGAGCTTGTCAAAGGGACGCAGCGCCGTCGGGCGCTTGCCGTTGGGTTTATTAACGGTGGTCTCCGCAATGTACTCGAGGATTCGACCAGACTCATCGACGGCGGGCGGCGCCTTGAGCAGGTGCGGGTGCGCGTTGATAAAGCCGGTGTCCACACGGGTCTGAGTGAAGTCCGGCTCGCGCAGCAGGGCGCGCAAAAAGCCGATATTGGTGGCCACACCGGAGACGTGGAACTCGTTGAGGGCGCGCTGGGCGCGCTGCACGGCCTGCTCGAAATTGACGCCGCGGCAGGTCATCTTTACCAGCAAAGAGTCAAAGTTCGGCGATACTTCTGCACCCACAGAAGTTGCACCGTCCAAACGCACGCCAGCGCCGCCCGGCGAACGATACGCGGTCAGCGTACCGGTATCCGGGCGGAAGCCGTTATTGGGATCCTCGGTGGTAATGCGGCACTGCAGGGCAGACCCGGTGATGGAAATCTTGTCTTGGGCGAGGTGAATATCCTCCAGCGAGGCACCGGCCGCGATATTCATCTGTGCCTTCACGATGTCGACGCCGGTGATTTCCTCGGTCACGGTGTGCTCCACCTGCACACGCGGGTTCATCTCGATAAAGACGTGGTTGCCGCGCTCATCCACAAGGAATTCCACGGTACCCGCGCCCTCATAGTTGATGTGCTCGCAGAACTTCACCGCATCCTGGCAGATGCGGTCACGCAGCTCTGGGTCCAGCGTCGGCGCCGGGGCGATTTCCACTACCTTCTGGTGGCGGCGCTGGACGGAGCAGTCACGCTCAAAGAGGTGAATAACGTTGCCTTGGCTATCAGCCAGAATCTGCACCTCGATGTGCTGTGGCTTGATTACCGCGGTCTCGAGGTAGACGCTGCCATCGCCGAACGCGGCCTCCGCCTCACGGGAGGCCTCGGCTGCCTTCTCGCGCAGTTGGTCTTCAGTTTCAACGAAGCGCATGCCGCGCCCGCCGCCACCGGCGACGGCCTTAACGAATACGGGGAAATTGAAATCCTTGGAGTATTCCACCAGCTTATCGACGTCCGTCGATGGTTCCGAATCCTGCAACGTCGGCAGTCCAGCTTCCTTCGCCGCGCTTACCGCTGCAGCCTTATCACCAGTCAAATCCAGCGTGGATGGGGTCGGGCCAATGAACTTAATTCCATTGTCCTCACAGGCACGAGCGAGATCCGCACGCTCCGAAAGAAAACCGTAGCCGGGGTAAATAGCATCCGCTTCCGCCTTCTTCGCGGCGCGAATAACTTCATCGATATCGAGATAAGCCTTTACCGGTTGCCCCTCGGTACCAATACGGACGGCTTCATCTGCAAAGGCACGATGGAAGGAGTTACGGTCTTCACGAGGGTAGACCGCGACGGTCTTTGCCCCAGTTTCAAAGGCAGCGCGGAATGCACGCACGGCGATTTCGCCGCGGTTGGCTACCAGAATCTTTTTGAACGATGGAAGCGCGGGATTAGCCACTTCTGTGTTCCTTTCAGCTCGGAAGACGCCGCGATGCAACGCCTCCTGTTGGGTGATCCGCATCTCAGTTTAGAGGGCTAACCCTCAAATGTCTGCCCTTTTTAACGCCGAATTCGCCACACTTACCAGCCACGGAGCCGCCTTGCGGATATTTCTACAGGTCGACCAGTAATAACAAGGTTAGCGATTCTGTAAATGTTGCAAATTTTTGTTTCAACAACTTACACAACGGGGACACCCACAATTACACCGCAGCTCCGCCTCACACCACGCTGACCGTTGACCGCGGGCACCTTTCGTTATATGGTTACCCACATAGGTGGTTAACCCATACACCGGAAAGGGAATCATATGCCACGAATCAGAGGGGCCGCAGCATGAGTGACACCCGGCCTATTTACCAGCAACTGGCAGGAGGGATTAGGGACATGATCATCAGTGGCGAACTGCCAGAGGGCGAACGCGCCCCCAGCACCAACGAGCTTTCCGCGTTCCATTCCGTCAACCCAACCACCTCTGCCAAGGCTCTCACCGTCCTCTTCGAGGAAGGGCTGCTGGAAAAACGCCGCGGCTTGGGCATGTTTGTACGCGAAGGCGCGCGCGAGAAGGTTCGCCGTCAACGCCAAGAATCACTCAGGGAAGACTTCATCGTTCCCCTTCTGAAAGAAGGGGCCGCATTGGGATTAAGCGCCAGCGACATCGCTGACCTCATCGAAGCCGAAGGAGACCATCATGACGCACCTTAAGTTGCAGAACGTCACCTGCAAACACCGCCTGCACGTGCCGCACCTCGATCTCAACTCCGGTATGTACGGATTGATCGGCCCCAATGGCGCAGGCAAGACCACTCTCTTGCGTGCGGTAGCGGGGTTCCTGCCCGTCAAAGGCAACATCGACGCCTCGTCGGTGGCGATCGCGCGCACCGGCGCCGATATCTTGCTTTCCGGTTCTACTGTGGTCCAGCACCTGCGGGCCGCAGCGCACGTACGAGAGGGATTCGACGTGGGGTATGCGGAGGAGCTTTTGGATAGTCTGGGCGTCGATAAGCGCTACAAGAACCGTTCTTTAAGCACCGGTCAGCGCCAGCTAGTTGCCTGTGCCACTGCCCTGGCAGCGCGCACTCCGGTTGCCCTCCTCGATGAGCCTTTCAATGGCCTAGACGCACCGACGCGGACGCGCCTGCGAGAGCTCATCATCGCCCATGCCGCGGCCACCCCGGATTGGCTGCTCGTACTTTCTTCCCACCGAGCGGAAGACCTCGTAGGTTTGGTTGACCAGGTCATTACCGTGCAGGAAGGCACAGTCAATAAGCCCACAGATCTTGAATCTCAGCGGCCGCATTACCCCGTGCTCACCGGCAGCGCAAAGAACGTTGAGCAAGCCCTCGCACTTGCCGACGCCCTCCCCCTCCACCAATCCTCCCTAGGGTCGACCACCAAGGTTCATGCCTGGTCCCCAGTACCATTTCCAGCGGATACCGCAGCTGCCGCCCACGTCACCGTTTCCTACCTCGACGACGGCCAGCTCATTGATTCCCTTGTTTCCCACGCCCTTGAATCCGCCCGCCCCCGACAAGAGGAGTCCTAGTCATGAAGCTACTTAAGACCTTCAACCTCAGCGCCACCAAAGCGCTCATCGTTATTAGCATCATCGTCATTTTGCTGTGGGTCCTCCCGTATGCCGTCCCCAGCGATCCCACTGCCATCGGCGCCAATCCAACCGGCTGGGGAATCTTCGCAGTCTTTATGTGGGGACTCTACTGTGCCTTCGCCGCAACCGAATACCGTTCCTTGCGCAGCCTAGGGATGCGACCCCGGCAATGGCTTAGCAGCATGCACGCGACACTGTGGCTAGCCGCGCTCATTTTTGGAGCCGTCGCCTGGACCGCTTACTACATCGCGCTGCAATCGGGTGCGTACGCGAATTCTTCGTGGGCAATCACCCCCGGCGCAGTAGAAGCCAGCCTTCCGTTTTGCTACGTGGCAACCTTCGGTAGCTTCGCCTGTGGTCACCTCATAACCGGATACATTGGCGCACTCATCGGTGTGGTAGTAAGTAGCGCAAACCAAAGCTCCCTATTCGTTCGGCTCCTGCTAATCGCCGGCATCATCATCGGCTTATTCCTAGCGGATGGCATCGTGATTACTCTCGCTGAATCATTTGGAGCTGTAGAAATCGGCGCCCCATGGCCCGGCATGTTTTTCTTCGCTGGTTTAGCTGTCCTTATCTGCACCGCAGCAATTCACATCCTGGCGCGGCGTATCCAGCCATAGCCCGACTGCAGAAAAACCACGACAGAAATATCGGCTCCCCCGCTCCGGCCAACTTGACGGTGCCGGAGTCTGGGGGAGCTGACACGTTTTAGAAGGACTTCGGCGGGACCGAACGCTGCTCCTCGCCGTTATAAGCGGATAGCGGGCGGATAAGCGAGTTATTCTCGTTCTGCTCTACGATGTGTGCAGTCCAACCGGTGATGCGAGCCATGACAAAGATTGGTGTGAAGAATTCAATGTCAAAGCCCAGGATGTGATAGGCAGGTCCAGCCGGGAAGTCGAGGTTGGGCTTGATCTTGATGGAGGTATTTTCCTCCATCGTCTTGGCCATGACGTCATACATCTCAACCCACTGAGTTTGGTCGTGTTGTTCGGCCAGCTCCTTAAACGCTGCCTCCATTGTTGGCACGCGGGAGTCGCCATTTTTGTAGACGCGGTGACCAAATCCCATGACCAATTCCTTGTTCGCCAGCTTCTTTTTGGTCCACTCTTCTGCCTTGGCAGGATCGGCAATCCCCAGGAAGTTTTTCATCACAGCCTCGTTGGCGCCGCCATGCAGGGGCCCCTTGAGCGCGCCGATGGCCGCGACGATGGCGGAATAAGTATCGGACATGGTCGAGGTCACCACGCGGGCTGCGAAGGTGGAGGCGTTAAAGGAGTGCTCGGCATAGAGGATGAGGGACTTATCAAAGGCCTCGATATCGGCGCGGTTGGTAGCTGGGGAGCCTTCCTCATCACCGAAGACCATCCAGAGAAAGTTCTCCGCAAAGCCCTTCTTGCGAGAGGGCTGGATGTAGCCTTCGCCGCGGCGGCGCCGGATATCAAGCGCAATGATGGTGGGAATCTTGGCCATAAGCTCCAGCGCGGTGCGGCGGATATGCTCGGAATCCTTGGTGTATTCCTCTGGGTCCTGGGAACCGATATAGGAAATGGCGGTACGCAGTACATCCATCGGGTGACACGAGAGCGGCATGGACATGATGAGGTCGATGACGTGGCGCTCTAGGTGGCGCAAGGCCTTCTCGCGGGCGGAGAATCGAATAAGCGATTCTTGGCCTGGCAATTTGCCGTTCCACAGCAGGTAAGCCACTTCCTCAAAGGAGCAGTAACGAGCCAGCTCCTGGACGGGGTAGCCGCGGTAGGTCAACGAGTTGGTTTCAGGAACGACCTTGGAAACGGCAGTTTCATCGACGACGACGCCGTATAGGGCGGAATCAAGCGGTGGATGCGCCACGCTTGAATAGTTCGTTAAGTATTTCACGTGGGGTTGCGCCGCCGAGGATTTGTCGGGGTGTTTCGTTGAGCTCATTTTGCACCCACGCGACA
>NZ_JAKRDR010000017.1:0-57119 GCF_022345765.1 Corynebacterium nasorum
CCAGGCTAACTGCCTCGCCTGCCACCACGCGCTCAACAGCAGCATCCTTAACATCCTTCGGAGTCCAACGCGTCACAACTACCTCCCGGTCGAAGTGGCGCATTCACCCCTTGACAGCACGATCATTGAAACAACCTTTGAGGTCCGCGATATGCGCGGTGCCATGCTTATCGACGCCGCCCAAGCCGACCGTCTTGAACCCGATCTGCAAAGGGGGATACGCGTAAGCCATATCGGTGCTAAGTTGGCCTTTTCCACGGAAAGCGTGGGTAAAAACGCGGCTCTCGAGGCAGTTATTCTTGCCAGTAAAGTTGCTGCGCACCCAGATATTCTCGCGGAACTGTGCATCTCCGATGACCCCGCCTACACCACGGGCTATGTTTGTGTGGCTGGCACATATCATCGGGTGCCGCACATCAAAGAACCTGGCTCGCGGGCTGGAGGACGCGCTTTTATTATCCGGCCGGGAGCTGATGTCTTAGCGCTCATTGAGTATCTGGAAAGCCAACCCGTCCTAGTAGAAGTGAACTCGATAGCATGAACCCTAGCCTTGAACAGGCCGTACAGGCTCGACTTCAAAAATGGGACGAGGACGGACTTCGGCGGAGTCCTTCTGTTTTTGCAAGTGGGCAAACCCCTAGCGCGATAGTGCAGCAGGCGGGAGACCACCGTGTTCGCGAGGCGGTTCTTTTTAGCTCTTCCAACTATTTGGGCTTAGCTGAGCACCCAGACATCGCTCATGCGGCAAAAGAAGCCATCGATGAATACGGCGTTGGATCCGGTGGCTCGCGGTTGACCACTGGCTCGGGGAAACTGCACATAGAAGCGGAAGCTGCTGTAGCAAGCTTCACCGGCTATCCCGATGCGGTGCTTTTTGCCAGTGGCTATCAGGCCAATATTTCTACATTGCAGGCCCTAGCGTCACCAGAGCTCACTATTGTCTCAGACGCTCGAAATCACGCCAGCATTATCGATGGCTGCAGGCTGGCCAAGGCGAACGGCGCGACCGTGGTTGTGACCCCGCACCGCGATGTAGAGGCCGTGGACAAGGCTTTATCCACCAGAACAACCGAATACGCACTCGTGGTTACAGACGGTCTGTTTTCTATGGATGGCGTGCTCGCCCCTTTGTCCGACCTATATAAAGTCACAGACAACCACGGGGCTTGGTTGATGGTGGATGATGCCCACGCCTTTGGCACTATAGGAGCTACTGGCCGTGGGCTTCCAGAGCACTTTGGCATTCGGCCCGATATTCAGCTCATTACCGCCAGTAAAGCTCTCGGAGCTGAAGGCGCCTTTGTGGCAGCAAGCGAGCCAGTAGCCCAACTATTGCGCCAGCAAGCGCGTTCTTTTGTATTTTCCACTTCGCCCACGCCGGCTAATTGCGCCGCTATTATTGCGGGCGTAAACCTATTGGAAACCAATCCGAATCTAGTCGGCGGTCTGCAGGACAATTTTTCTTATTGGCATCAACGCAGGGGAACCTTGAAGCCAGAAGGGCCTATCATTCCTATTCACGTGGGTGATGAATCTGTAGCGATGGAAGCGAGCGCCGCGCTGCTTGAACGAGGATTCATAGTCCCCGCAATTCGGTGGCCTACCGTACCTCACGGAGCCGCAATCTTGCGGGTGACTTTAATGGCTACCCACACCAAGACACAGATTGATGCGCTTTGCAATGAACTGGAATCTCTCCATCTGTAGGCCGGTGGTGTGCCAGCAGGCATAAAAGAGGGCCCACGCGGCGCACATTGGCGCGGCGTGGGCTGGGACAAAATCTTGAAGGATTAGTCCTGTGCAACACCAACGTTGACTTCGATGTTGCCGCGGGTGGCCTTGGAGTAAGGGCACATCTGGTGTGCGGCGTCGGCAAGCTCCTGTGCCTTGTCATCCTCAACGCCTGGGATGGTGACCTCGAGGTCAACGCCGAGGAAGAAGCCCTCGTCGTTCTTGCCCAGCTTAACGCGGGCGCCGACGGAGGAATTCTCCACGTCAACACCCTTGTCCTTGGCCACTGCCTTGAGTGCGGAGTGGTAGCAGGCGGCGTAACCGGCAGCGAAAAGCTGCTCCGGGTTAGCGCCCTCACCGCTGCCGCCCATTTCCTTTGGGGCGGTCATGGTGAAGTCCAGATCGGAATCCTTGACTACGGCGCGGCCGTCGCGGCCTGCTCCGGTGGACAGTGCTTCGGTGGTGTATACGGCGTCCATAATGACTCCTTTTCTATCGGGTCTTTGTACGTCCGCCGATTGTACGCAAGAATTCTAGTCCTCGACGACGTTGACGGTGACCTCAATATTGCCCCGGGTGGCATTGGAGTAGGGGCAGACCTGGTGGGCGGCGTCGGCAAGCTGCTGGGCTGTGGCCTTGTCTTGAGCTGGGATGGAAACCTCCAGGTCCACTGCGAGCTGGAAGCCTTCGCCCTGCTTTCCGATGCCCACTCGTGCACCCACCGCAGAGTCACCCAACTCGACCTTCTGGTTGCGGGCCACGGCCTGCAGAGCGGAGTGGAAGCAAGCGGCGTAGCCGGCGGCAAAAAGCTGCTCTGGGTTGGCACCTTCGCCGCTGCCGCCCATTTCCTTCGGGATGGCTAGGGCGAAGTCGAGGTCAGAGTCCTTGACGGTGGCGTGGCCATTGCGGCCTGCTCCGGTGGCTAGTGCCTCGGTGGTGTACATGGCGTCCATGATTGCTCCTTTCGATTTTACAATCCGGTTTTAATATCTAATTTTGATTGTACACAATTAAATTGTGGGCAATGTTTTCTTGACGTCTATACTTTTGGCTATGAATGACGCGCCCACTGATTACCTTTCTCTCGATAGTCAGCTGTGCTTCTCGATTTACCGTGCGAGTAGGGCGGTAGTGCGTTCCTATCGGCCACTCCTCGATGAGCTGGGGCTGACCTACCCCCAATACCTGGTCATGTTGGTGCTGTGGGAGGCCGACGACGCGGTGCCACTTAAATTCATTGATTCCCGCCTCGGTCTGGATAGCGGCACGCTTACCCCGCTGCTTAAGCGCCTAGAAAAGCAGGGGTACGTGGAGCGACGCCGTGATCCCGCCGACGAGCGCCGCACCCTCGCTAGCCTCACCGCCGACGGCGACGCCCTGCGCTCCCGCGCCGAGTGCATCCCCGAAGCAATGGTCGAGGCCTATGAGAAGTTGGGCCTCGACCTAGTGGAATTTAAAGAGTCTCTCGATGTCCTTGCCGCTACTCCCGTCGACGTGGAGCTACCGTGGCCGTCCGAAGAAGACTTTGTGAGGTAGGGGGGCTTAGTTCGTCGTGGCCACGCGCCTGGACCATATGCTTTTGTCGGCGGTTTCGAATGAGGCGCGAACTGTTTTGTCTCCGGGCCTTTCGCACGTGAGAACTCGCTGGTCGCTGCCCATGCGGCAGTCAAGGTCATAGGATTGCTTGGTCACCGGGCTGCTGGCGGAGACATCCGCGTGGTATACCGATGTCACCGTGGGATCTGGGGAGCGCAGAGTGTAGCTGGCCTGCATCGCGGCATCAAAGACCGCGGCGGCGAATTCGCAGGAGGTCGCATCGCCGGCGTCGATGGAATCGCCCGACGATGATGTGCCACAGTAGCCGCCAATCTGGCCTACATGGATGTTGTGTTTGCCGCCGGCCGGTGGTGTGGGCTGCTCTGGGGCTGCCTCTTTGGTGACCGTTTCGGTGCGACGTTGCTTCGTTTCCTTCTCCGGGCTGGTTTCTTCTGCATTTTCACCAGCCGGGGAGTTGCTATCTTGCGCGGTGGAGAAGGCTGGCTCTTCTGCTGGGGTGGAATCAGAGTTGGAGTCTGAACCGGAGCCGCAGGCGCTCAGCACAAGACCGGTAGCGAGGAGCACGGACGCGAGAGGGAGAATGGAAGGGCGTTGCATAGGGATACTGTAGCGCCCTTCGGGGTGTGGCGCGCGGCTAATGGTCTATACGAGCGGGTGGAACTGGCGCACCTTCGGGTGGCAGAACCTTCGGGTACTTTGTGGCTGTGCTGGCGGAAGTGGGTGCGCCGGTTGCACCGCTGGTTGCGGCGGCATCGGCGTTGCTGGTGGGGGAAGGGCGGTGGGGAGTGGGGTCCCAGTGGACGTCGACAAGCTTGCGCTGGCACACCCACCCCAAGGCCAGAATGGCCAGCGCAATGAAGGCAATGAAGACGAGGCCCAGGGCGCCATCGGCGTGAATGGACCAGCCCAGCAGCAGGCCGAGCCAGCCAAAGTCAGCGTCGCCGAAAGTGGTATTCGCGGAGCCGAAGGAACCAAGGACACCGAGGAGGAATGCCGGCAGGAAAGTAATGATGAGGCCGTTGACAAAAGCACCGAGCGCGGCACCACGGCGGCCGCCGGTGGCATTGCCATAAACGCCTGCTGCACCGCCGGTGAAGAAGTGCGGCACCAAACCGGGCAGAATCAGCGCAATGCCAAAGGCTGGATTGAGCCAGGTAGACAGGACGGCGAGGCCGACAAGTCCGCCGAGGAAGGAAGAAATGAATCCGATGAGCACTGCGTTCTGGGCATAAGGAAAGACGATGGGGGCATCCAGTGCAGGGATCGCGCCGGGCACCACCTTGGCTGCGATGCCCTGGAAAGCAGGCACGAGCTCGCCCAGGATGGTGCGGACGCCAAACAGGATGACGGCCACGGCTACGCCAAACTGGAGTCCTTGGGTCACGGACTGCATCAAGAAATTGCTCACATTAGTGGCGCCATCTGGAAAGGCCGTGAAGGCTTCCTCGGAACCGGCGCGAGCAATGAAGAGCACGGCGAGGACCACGTACATCAGCGCCATGGATAGCGCGGTTGCCACCATGGAATCGCGCAAGAAGCGCAGGCCTTCCGGCAATTTCAGGTCCTCAGTGGAGGGCGACATTTTCTTACCCTTGCCGCCCACCAGCTTGCCGACGCCGCCCGCAGCCAAATACCCCGCAGTGCCAAAATGTCCGATGGCCACGGAGTCATCGCCGGTAATGCGGCGGGTAAATGGGTGCGCGATGGCGGGGAGCGAAACCATAAGAATGCCAAGGAGCGCTGCTCCGAAGGCGATGACAATCCACGAGGAATACCCGGCTGGTGCAAGCACCATGGTGAGAAGAGTCGCCATGAAGAGAACATGGTGACCGGTAAGAAACACGTAGCTCATTGGCGTAAAGCGGGCGAGCAGCAGCGAAACCACAAAGCCTAAGATCATGATCCAAGCGACTTGGCTGCCGAACTGATCCTGCGCAATGCCTACGATGGCTTCATTGGTCGGAACCACGCCTTGGGCGCCCGTGGCGCCGGTAATCATGGCCCCCAGCGGCTCTAAAGAATCGGTGACTAGGCCTGCACCAGCGCCGATAAGGAGAAAGCCGAGCGTGGCCTTGATGGCGCCGCCAATGGTTTTGCCGGTACCGCGGCCCATCGCTGCCAAACCCACCGCAGTGATGATGCCGATGAGAAACGCTGGCACGGAGAGAATTTCATTTACCAGGAAGTTCGCTATAGCAAGAAGAAAGTCCATGAGGATGCTCCTTAGATGTCATAGAGCTCGCGCAGAGCCCCATCGATTTCAGGCATAGAGGTGAAGTCTTGGATGACGTAGACGGGGACTCCGACATCGCCAAGCGTTGCGGCAATTTCGCCGGAGGTGAGCAAGAAATCCGCCTCGCCTGCGCGGCCCTTGGCAGAGATGGTGTCTGTAGCTTCCACGGTGAGGTAAGGACCCCAACCCCACTCATCGAGCACCTGCTCGAGGGTGTTTTTGAGGAACAATGACGTACCTAGCCCGTTGCCGCATACCGTGAGAATTTTTCCTTTGGAGGCAACAGAATCGGCGGCCGTTTGCTTCGCTGGTTGCGCCTTTGGCCCCGACGTTGCTGTGGAAGCTGCGCGTTTCTTACTCGACGTCGATGCCGTGAGGACTGCGCGGAGCCCCTCTTCAGATTCTGCGCTATCAAGCTCGTCGCGTTTGGTGGCTAGCAGCTTTGCGAGCTGTTTCATCGCCTGCAGATGTTCGGAGTCACTCCGTGCGGCAAACGCTACGACGAGGTCTACAGGGTCATTGGAATCATGCCCGAATTCCACCGGCTTATCCAGGCGCACCCACGACAGTGAGGTTTCTTTTACCGCCTCCGAAGGGCGCGCGTGCGCAAAAGCGAAACCGGGAGCCACGACAATATATGGGCCCGTTTCTTCCACGGAGTGCACCATTGCTTCCGTGTAGTCTGCGGTTATCGTGCCAGCTTCTTCAAGCAGCGATCCCGCAAGATGGATAGCTGCTCGCCAGTCCTTGGCGGTGCCGTGCAAGTCCACGGCACCGGGCACCAAGAGGGAATCTAGTGTCGTCATATGTATCTCCCATCACAAATGCTGTGACATCAAGGTCAATGTCACTCTTGATTTTATGCCGTGGAGAAACGGGAGGTAAATGCAGGGGTAACGTTTGCACTGGGGGAGTTGCAACCGCTCAAGGGGCGGTCGAATTGGCTCTATCGGTCTTTAGCGTGGTCGCAATGCAAAGGGGACCGTGTGTTCTCGGAAAGGCCGGACCTGGAAATGGACCTGTGCTAAGGGGAAGGGAAATGAGAAATCCCCGCTGGCGCGGGGAGAAACACAGCTAAAGTGCTGCTTTGCGCACTACAACAGGCCCCTCCCATTGGATACAGGAGGGGCCTGGCTACGCCTGTCAAGTACTGCCTGCCTCAGTGAGAAATGGGCTCGATTTCCTTTGGGCGTTGTATCTCGGCGGGCTTCGCTTCCTGTATCGGCTAGAACGGGAGATTTAAGCGCGTTGTATACGGGCAGTTAATTGAGCTCGAAAGTTTGGCGTCCGATTTCATCTTGGCTGAAGGACTTAGTTGCAACAAGGTCCACAGGGGTAGTTAGATCATCGAGCTCGTAGGCTATGGTTCCAGCGACAGTGCCTCCCTTTTTAATCTGCTCAAGCTGAGTATCGTCAGTTTCAGGATCAATATAGGAACCGAGGTCGAGCTCGTTTACTTTATTCGGATCATTGTCTTGGATGGCGGTGAAGTACACGACAAAGTCGGTGGTGGTTAGGGTTTCATCCGTTTTATTCGTTACGTCATAGTTAAAGACGAGAAGTGGCTTTTCACCTATTTCATTGCCAGGCTCACCGGGCTTAATAACACGGTGATCGGTAATTTCGAACTTGGCGGCTGGAACATCCAAGACTCCATCTTTAAAGGTTTGGCTGAAATCTGTGCTCTTTAGCTCATTAACGGTTGTCGGTTCATCCTTCATCTTCTTCATATGTGTGGTGAATTCCTCATCTTCAAACGCCACCTTGAAAGTTAAGGTGTCGTCATCGATAGAGAAATCTTTCTTGTCGGACCCAGCGGCCATCCACTCAGAGTCGGTGGCAACGGCATCGCGGTTTGAAGTAACGGTCTCACCGGATGCGGCGGCTTGAGCGTCAAAAGTGCCAATCCAGTAGATCATGCGATTTTCGCCGTTGTCCATGACCCATTCGATGGTGATGACGTCATCGGTGATGCTGGCCTCCATCCAGCCATCTTCAGAAGCGCTGTCCTCTTGCTTCCACGTTCCAATTACGGACTTCGCATCGGCCTGTGCATCGGACGCGGAATTACTGGAGTCGCTCGTCTTTGAGCTGTCACTACCGCTATCCGAGCAGGAGGTAAGCGTGAGAGCAGAGACGAGAATGAGAGAAGAGAGTAGTTTGCGCATAATTAACTTCTACCCGCAGGGGGTAGGAAGCGTACAAATACTCAATAGCGAAGGGGGCAAATTGGTCTTTGGCCGCTCTTTGACTAATCTTTTCAGGGCAGAGAGTCGCCCAAGTGGGCGTGCAATCTGCGTGGGGCTATAGCTCAGTCGGTTAGAGCTACGGACTCATAATCCGTTGGTCGCGGGTTCGAGCCCCGCTGGCCCCACGGTGATAGGGAGGCGTCGGCAAGCAGTGCTGGCGCCTCCTTGTGCTTATCTGCGCATATGGGTGTGCTGATTGCGCAAGGGCGGGCGGTGAAGTCTAATAACTATATGGTTGAAGTAGATCCGCTCATTGAATCTCTCTACCGCTGGTCCGATATCAGTGGTGTGCTGCTGATGGGAATTATCGGTGGCACTATGGCGCGTAAGCGCGGCTACGATATCATCGGCTTTTTCTTCATTGCGATGTTCTCGTCGCTAGGCGGCGGCATGGTGCGCGACGTGCTCATTAACCGCGGCACCGTCGCGGCAATGAGCCAGCCGGAATACCTCTACTTGGCTTTTACCGGCGCGCTGATTGCTCGCTTTGTTTACTTCAAAGGCAAGACCTGGGATTATCTGCAGGCGCATGGCGACGCCGTCGTTTCGGGCCTCTGGGCCGCTACCGGCGCGGTGAAGGCTATTACCTACGGCCTGCCGCTTATTCCATGCATCATGATGGGCGTGTTTACCGCCACGGGCGGATCGATGATTCGTGACATCGTGATGGGGCGCGAGCCGAGCGTCTTCGGTGATAACCAGCCAACAGTCATTCCGGCCGTGGCTTGTGCGATTATTGTGCTGGTAGGCCACCATTTCGACATGATGGCAGTGGGCATGATTATTGGGCCGTTGGTCTCCATCTTCTTGGCGCTGCTAGGCATTTGGGCTGGGTGGCGCGTGCCGGCCTATCAGGATTGGGCACCTATTAATGACACCGCCGCACAGGTTAAGGTGTTGGCCAAGAAAGCCGAAAATAAGAGCCGTGCAGTGGGGCGTCGCCTAGAGCCGCACCGCCTACGTTCTTGGCGCCACCGCCAGATGGAGGCAGCGCTGCAGCGGCGCATTGAAAAGGAAGTGCGCTCCGGTAAGCGGCGCAAAGAAGCCGCGGCGGAGGCCAGCGAGTTTCTGGAGTCCTTCGAGTCTGATGTGGATCAGCTCAGCGCAGTGGTAGCTGAAGGCGAGGACACGGACTTCGGCGTGGACCTCACCGGTGATTCCTACAACGAGGAGGAACAGGTCTCCCACGAGGAATCCCAACGCCTCCTGGATGCCATTTTGGAAGATGACAAGCTTACTGATGAACTCATTGATCGCCTCATGAAGCGCTATGACTCCCGCGACTAGCCCGCGGTTCTTTAGCGCGGCGGCTTAGCGCCCAACCGCGCCGCAAACCTGCGGGTCCGTGATATAGCCTTGCTCGCAGCCATATTGGGTCTGGATTTCTCCGGAGCTCTTATTCCGGTTGCCGTTGGCATCGTTGCCATAGCCGCACAGGTAGGCCGGACACTCCGCACTCGGCCCATTGGGCGCTTGTACTGGCGGTTGAGCGTTTGATTCCTTGCACAACGCGGCAAACTCCACCCAGGTGCCGTCCGCGCATTGGTACTGCGCGGTGTTTTCCTGCTGCCGGTTTTCGGTAGGCGGTTGCACGGCTTCCTGATTTTCTGTTTGTGGTTCGGCGTGCTGCGCGGCATCTGTAGTTGCTACTTCCGTGGTCGTTTTTTCTGTGGACGTTTCCTCGGTGCTGGATTCTGTAGAGCTCGTTTCATTGGCCGTTTCCGTAACGGTTTCTTTCACCGTGGAAATGGTGGTGGCGGTCTCGTCGCTGCCGCCGCAACCGGTGGCAAAAAGGGCTAGGGAAAAGAAGGGAATAAGGAATGATTTCTTCATGCCCCATACCGTAGCTAAACAAGGCGGCGGGTGCCGGAGTCTGTGCAGGGCATAGGGGGAAACGGGCTGTGCGAGGGGGGAGTGTTTGCATGGTGGCTGGCAGTGAACTGGCATCCAGTTTTCAGCTCCGCCACCTACGGTAGAGGCATGAACCTGAAGTATTACTTCTACGAGCTGTGGAGCATCTTCGTTGACCACGGCTTACCGCTTATCGCGCTGCTGCTCATAGGCATTTTGATCCCACGCATCGGCAGGCTGGCGATCCGCATCATAGAGCGCCGCCTCGATGAAGATGAAGAATCCACCAAGGCGCGCCTGGCGCTGACCGGTGCGCTGGTCTACATCGTGCAGGCCATCGCGTACTTCCTCATCATTTGGGCGGCGCTGACCAATATCGGCGTTCCTGCGGTAGGCGCGGCGGTGCCGGCGACGATAGTTTCGGCCGCCGTGGGTTTTGGCGCCCAGTCCATCATTGCGGATTTCCTCTCCGGCTTTTTCATCCTTTCGGAAAAGCAATTCGGTGTAGGCGATTACGTCAGCTTTGATGGCGTAACCGATGTGGAAGGCACCGTGGTGATGCTGACTCTGCGCACCACCAAGGTGCGCACTCCCACCGGCGAGCTCGTCACCGTGCCCAATAGTTCTGCCGGGGCGGTAACAAACTATTCCCAGGAATGGTCGCGTGCCGTGGTCAACTTCGACGTGCCCGTGCAAGAAGGCGAGACCTTGCCGGAGATCACGCGCCGGGTGCGCACCATTTCTGAGCAGGCTATCCAAGAGCCATCCATCGCCGTGGATGTCAACGGCGAGCTCGAGGTGCTGCCAGCCACGCAGCTGGTTGCCCCGCAGGCCGCCGGCCAATCGTGGCACGTGACCTACCGCGTACTGGTCACCGTTAACCCGGCCCGCCAATGGGCGGTGGAACGCGCCATTCGCTCGGCGCTGCTCTCGGAGTTCTGGGATCACTACAATGTGGCCGATCTCGATGAACTGCAGCGCCCGCTGACCCCACCGCAGGGAAATACCGCGGCTCAAGAATCCGTAAAGGATGCTTCCACCGCAGGGGAGGGCTGCCACCCTGAGACGAAGGTGGAGCGCAGTGCCGCCACCGCGGACGCTGAGGTGGATGGCCCGGCTAGTGACGGCCCCGGAAAACCCGCGCTGTCTGATGCGGATGATCAAGAACCAGAGCCCTCCCAGGGCATCTGGCGTGGCTTGGAGACCAATAGCAAGTTTCAAAAGATCGCCACCTTCGGCGGCCGAGTCCGCGCCTCCACCACGGGCCTTGTCCTCGCGCTGTTTGTCGTCGGTGCCTTGGCCTTGGCCTCGAGCAATCCCGAAAATGCGGACGCGGGCTGGCTCTCGCCCGAGCACTGGCGCGATAGCGGCAAGGAAACCTCCTCCTCACAGCTTTCCGACGCCCCCTCAAACCAACCCACCCCAGCAACCACCGAGACCGGTACACAGTCCGAACCAACGGAAGACAGTGCCGCTCCTACGGAGACCGACTACCCACAGGGTACGAATGACGCTGGCACGACTGATACGCCTGCCGGCGGCAGGCAGGGAACAGGCGCTACTGGTAATGCCTCCCCGGCCCCGAGTGCCCCCAATGGCGCAGACAACGCGGGGACAGATTCCGGGACCGGCGCCGGCACTGCGCCCACTGCGGGAGGCGACGCCGGCGACGGCGCCCAAGCTTCCGGAACGGCCGGTAGCGCAGGCACAGAGATTCCGGCAGAGCCTCGTCAGTAGGATGTGCCCTCCATTTCGACCACTGCTTCCTTTCGTGGTTGGCAAAGCCGGCATGATCGCTCATGTCGTAGCTCTTGACGTGCAGAAATGATCTTGTGTGGCAAAGGGGAAATAGTGCGAGCTAGCTGCGCGTTGCACCTAGCATGACTTCACTATTTGAGCCTCTGGAACTTGGCCGATACACGATAGATAATCGCGTGACCATGGCGGCGCTGACCCGCCAGCGCGCAGGCGAAAGCGGTGTGCCTACCGAGCTGCACCAGAAGTACTACTCGCAGCGTGCCACGGCCGGGCTGGTTGTCACGGAGGGCACCTTCCCCGCGTGGACCAACCGCGCATTCCCAGGCCAGGCAGGCATTGCCACCGAGGAGCAGGCAGAAGGCTGGCGTGCGGTAGCAGACCGAGTCCACGAGGCCGGCGGCACCTTGTTCATGCAGATCATGCATGGTGGCCGCACCAGCCACCCAGATCTAATTGACGGTGCAGATCCAGAGGCCCCGAGCTCCTTCGACTGGGGCGGAACCGTCCGTGGCTTTTCCGGCAAAATGGATGCGCCGGTCCCGCGCGAGCTGAAGAAGGAAGAGCTGCCGCGCATCGTGGAGGAATTCCGCCAGGGTGCGCGCCGGGCAATTGACGCCGGCGTCGACGGCGTGGAAATCCACGGCGCGAATGGCTACCTGCTGCATGAGTTTATGGCGGCCTCGTCCAATAAACGCGAGGATGAATTCGGCGGCAGCCCGGAAAATCGCTGGCGCCTGCCGGAGATGGTCATCCGCGCCGTGGCGGAGGAAATCGGCGCCGACCGCGTAGGTGTGCGATTCTCGCCGGCCCACAATGTGCAGGAGGTCATCGAGGATGACCAGGACGATATGCTGGCCACCTACGGCGGACTGCTCGATGCCCTGGCACCGCTGAACCTGGCTTATGTGTCCCTGCTGCACGGTGAGCCGGAAAGCGAGCTTATCGCCACGCTGGCGCAAAAAGCCCGCGCAAATGGCGTGACCAAGGTGCTGATGAATGACGGCTTCCCTACGGTGACTTCTAAGGAAGACGCGCAGCGTGAAATCGAGCTGGACTACGTGGATGCCGCAGTGGTGGGCCGCCAGCTCATCGCCAACCCGGACCTAGTGCGCCGCTGGCGTGAGGGCTTGGAGCTCAACGAGCCGGACCAGGATACGTTCTACCTGGGCGGCGAGCGTGGCTACATTGATTATGAATATGCCGCGGACTAGGTAAAAATCCGCGGCATAAAGGGGGGCCGAGAGGCATCAGAGTGATAGGTAGTGAAATTCCCCAGAGAGGGTCTTTCACTATGCCTATCGAAGGTGTACTACCCGTTCGTTAACACCAAGTGCCTGTCATGTGACAGAACTTACAACTACTTGGTATAGCCCTTGCCTGGGCGCCAGGTCATGGTCACAGCCTCGCGCACCGGGGACTTAGCGGACAGCAGGTTATCCACACGCAGCCAGTGCATTTCTGCGGAATCCGGGCGCACGGTTACAAAGCTATAGCCGTGGTGGTCCAAGTCCACGTGGCGGGTGTGCGGGTTGGCACCTAGCAGGTAACGCTCGGCAAGCTTGGAAAGCTCGTTGCCTTCCGGCAGCTTGAGCTGCTCGTTGACATTGGGCGCAGAAACGGAGGCGCAGACCAGCTCGGCGCCAAAGATGCGGCCATCCTTGCTGATATTATGCGCCCACTCGGAATGGATATCGCCGGTGACAAAGAGGGTGTGGGCATCGTGCTTGGAAAGGGCGTCGATAAGCAGGCGGCGCTCTGCAGAGTAGCCATCCCACTGGTCGCCATTGACCGGAATGCCGGTGATATTGGAAGACAGCGAGGAAGAAACCGGCTTGGTCTTGTCATCCTTTTGCAGGGTAGCCAGGTTCATGGGGGAGAACATGACGGAATTGCCCAGCATATTCCACTTCGCAGAAGAGGTCTCAATCTTATTGAGCAGCCAATTATATTGCTCGGATCCGAGCATCGTGCGGCCTTCTGCGGCCATCTTGTGCGGGCCAAAGCGCACCTGCTCATCGCGGTAGGTGCGCAGGTCCATCATGGTTAGTTCCACCAGGTCACCAAAAGTCAGGCTGCGGTAGAGGTGGCCCTGCTCGGAAGGATTGGTTGCGCGCACCGGCATCCACTCGAAGTAGGCCTGCATTGCGGCCTTGCGGCGGTCGAGGAAGGCACCCTCCTTGCCCTCGGTGTGGTTTTCGGCGCCCTCGCGCCAGTTATCGTTGGCCACCTCGTGGTCATCCCACACCACAACCCACGGCAGTGCCCCGTGTGCGGCTTGCAGGTTTTCATCGGTGCGGTAGCGGCCGAAGCGAATCCGGTAATCCTCTAACGAGATAATCTCGTGCGCAGGGTGGTGCAGGCGCACCGGGCCATTACCGGCGTACTCGCGCTGCGGGTATTCGTAGATATAGTCGCCCAAGAAGATCATATAATCCAGCTGGTCGGCGCGGCCGCGCTGGGCAATATCGCCATAGGCGTTAAAGAAGCCGGACTCCCAGTTTGCACAGCTAGCCACACCGAAGGTGAGCTCTTCTGGGGAGGCGCTCAGCGCCGGGGCGGTCTTGGTACGGCCAATGGGCGAGTACTTATCCTGCGCCTTAAAGCGGTAAAAGTACACGGTCTCCGGCTCTAGGCCGTGCGGATCCACGTGCACGGTGTGGTCCTGGTTGGCGTCGGTGGTCACTTCGCCCTGCTTGACGACGTCCCCGAACCCCTCATCCTTGGCTATTTCCCACTCCACCCGGGTGGCCTCGCCCAGGCCGGATCCCGGCATGGCATCGGCATCCGGGGTTACGCGGGTCCACAAAATGACCGAATCCGGAATAGGATCGCCCGAGGCAACGCCGTGGAGGAAGGGGCGCTCGCCCAGTTGGGGCTCTACCATGTGCTGCTCCACGCGCGGGGAGAGGCTGCTTTGGGCATTGGCAGAGTTGGCGGCGGCGGTGGACAAAGCGATGGCGGCGCCGGCGGTGCCGGTGGTTTGCAGGAAGCGGCGGCGATTGACGTTTCCGCGGGCAGAAGCGGACTGATTCTGAGAATTATTAGGCATGATTTAAAGCTTCGTCATGTTTGCCGCCTGTGCAAGCGATCCTAGGCCAATTACATAAAGAGTTCTTTTTGTCTTAACTGGCGGTTAACTTCCTTGCCCCTCGCCCGGCCCTAGAGTGCGGGCCTTGGGCGGGCTTGGCTCAGTAGGCTGGAGGGCATGAGTGAATTTAGCCAGATCAGCCAATGGCCCGCGGATACGGTGGCCGGTGCTTTGCTGCACCGCGGCGAGGTCATAGAAACGGTAGGAGATACCGCCCGCGAGTTTCCAGTGGCATCGGTGACCAAGCTGGTTGCGGCCTATGGCGTGATGCTTGCCGTGGAAGAAGGCGCGGTGGAATTGGGGCAGCCGGCCGGTCCGGAGGGCTCGACCCTGGAACACCTGCTTGCACACGCCTCTGGCATTTCCTTTGACTCCCGAGAGCCGCAGAAGCCGGTTGGCGAACGCCGCATCTATTCCTCGGCCGGTTATGAGTGGGCCGCAGATACCGTGGCCGATGCCACGGGCATGGACTTTGCCGAGTACCTACGCGAGGGTGTACTTACCCCGTCGGGCATGGATTCCACTCGTCTCGAAGGTTCGGCCGGTCACGGCTTGGTCTCCACGGTGAAAGATTTGGCGGCCTTTGCTGCGGAAGTCCAGGAGCCGCAGCTGCTGCACCCATCCACCGTGGCCGATATGCGCCGCGTCCATTTTGGTGGCCTGCGCGGCATTGTCCCGGGCTACGGCAGTTTTAAAGATTGTACCTGGGGCCTTGGTTTTGAAATCCACGGCGACAAAGAACACTGGATGGGCGCCCTGCCTGCCGACGCCGTCGGTCACTTTGGCATGTCCGGCACCTACCTCTGGGTGGCCGGCGAGTATGCCATGGTGGCGCTCACGGACCGTGACTTTGGCGAATGGTGCAAGCCACTCTGGCACGATACGAATACCTCCATCTGGAACGCCTTGTAGGCGTCCGGACTCGGCGGAGCTAGCGCCTCCAGTGCGCTAGCGCGTGTCTATAACCTTTTATCGGGGAAGCGGCACGGTGGAAGGCTCCCCCGCAGGGTGGGAAAAATCGAGGATTTTTGTGCGGTAGGGGCCATAAAACTTGGGATCGCGGCGTGCCTGTAACTAGCCGCTGTTGGAGGTAAGTCAAATAGGGTTTTCGCGCCCATGAGCAGGCCGTCTGGTGGAGAATATAGAACAAGCCTAGGGAGTTCACAGAAAAGGCCAAGTTTCACATTAATAACACTGGTTTCACCTGCAACTTTAGTCCCAGTCTGTACCTGGGGTTGAGGTTTAGCAAACGGGGGTTGAAGTGAAAGTTGAGGGTTGTAGGGGGAGGTGTGACGCAGGAAAATTGTGTGCAGACGCATCAGACAGTTCGTTGGGGAAGACGAAGCTCGTCTTGCATCGCGCCGGGCCGGCAGGCCTCGTGCGGTGGTGATCTATGTCGAGGGAGAATCGGCTATGAATACGTGCGTTAACCCTGCGCCGGTTGAACAGCCGGCCTCCACCTCCGCGTGGCCCTCCGTCAACGGTGGTGCCACCGTGGTTACCGGTGTGCTCAAGATTTCCGGGATGCCGCGCTCGCTGCGCTCGGAGATTGAACGCGCCATGGATCGGTGCATCCGTACCGAGTCGGAATTTATCATTCCGGGCGATGACCCACTGACCGCTCAGTGGTGCACTCGTTGGTTCCGGGATGGGCTTTCTGTCGCGGCGCTTGCTCGAGGCGGCAAAGCCTGTGCCCACTCAGACAGCGGTATTGGCTGCCAACAGGTGCTGACCGGCACCCGCGAAGAGCTAGATGCGCTGGACTGCGTCGTGCGCTACCTTGCACAGCGCCACGGCTTTACTGCTGCCGTGCGCCTGCCGTAGAAAGCACAGGGAGGGTGGACCAACAGCTGCTGGTCCACCCTCCCTTTTCCTTCTGCCATAAGTAGGGCCGGTTGAGGGCGGCCTATTCCTCCTCGGCGAAGGGATCAAAGATTTTGTCCGGCAGCTCGGCCACCGATTTCAGCACGGCAGAAGGGCGGTAGGGGTAGCGAGAAATCTCTCGGTCATCGGAGATGCCGGAGCGCACCAATACAGTGCGCATGCCGGCCTCGAGACCGGCCTTAACGTCTGTATCCATGCGGTCACCAATCATCACCGTGTGCTCCGAGTGGGCACCAATATGATTGAGCGCCGAGCGCATCATGACTGGGTTGGGCTTGCCCACGTAATAAGGCTCGCGGTTGGTGGCGGCGGTAATCAGTGCAGCCACGGCACCGGTGGCCGGCAATACTCCTTCTGGGGCAGGGCCGGTGACATCTGGGTTGGTGGCGATAAAACGAGCACCATTGCGGATGAGGTTAATCGCGTTCGTGATGGCCTCAAAAGAATAGGTGCGGGTCTCACCAAGCACCACAAAATCAGGGTCATCGTTGGTAAGGATCCACCCAGCCTCGTGCATGGCGGTGGTAAGGCCGGATTCACCCACTACATAGGCCTTGCTGGAGCTTACCTGGCTGGAAAGAAAATTCGCGGTGGCGGTGGCGGAGGTCCAGATGCGCTCGGCAGGAATATCCAAGCCGGTATTGCGCAGGCGGGCAGAAAGATCCCGTGGAGTAGACATGGAGTTATTGGTCAGCACCATGTACTCGATGTCATTATCCTTGAGCGCTTGGATAAATTTATCGGCGCCAGGGATCATCTCGCCTTCTTTGATGAGTACGCCGTCCATATCGGATAGATAAGAAATCATTGGTGGTCCTCCACATACTCGGCAATATCGCCGATGGTTTCGCAGTTGAGCATCGTTTCCTCAGAAAAACGCACCTGGAAGGTCTCTTCCGCGCGCACGGTCAGCTCCACTAGATCTAGCGATTCGACGCCAATATCCTTCAGCCGCTTATCCCGGCTCAGATCTTCCTCGGTACCGGTGACCTTGTTTATGAGCGCGAGGAGCTGGCCGAGCGTATCGCGCTCCGGCTCCTTTTCCGGCGCGCTCGCGTTGAACTTTGCCTGTAATTGGGCGCTGAGGTCGTTTGCCATGCCCACCAGTCTAGTATTGATCCCGTTATGGCATTGAGAAAACGTTCTTCCGTTGTGGCGCGTAGTTGGCTCAAGCGCCTGCGCCCCTCGCACCGCGCCGAGCTAGAAAAACTCTATGGCGGATTGCATGATCCCTCCACCGAGCCGGGCCTTACCCAGGTCAGCGCTTCCGGCACTGTGGAACACGATGGCCTAGATATTGCCTGGTACGAGGTGGGGCGCGAAGACGCGCCAGTAACCGTGGTCTTCATTCACGGCTATTGCTTATCCGCGGAAGCCTATTATGACCAGGCCAATTATCTCCGCGGTCGCAATGCGCGTGCACTCTTGGTGGATTTGCGCGGGCACGGCCAGTCCTCCACGGTCGCCCCAGAGGAGTGCACCGTTGATACGGCGGCTGACGACGTCCTCGCCGTCATTCGAGAGCGCGCTCCCCGTGGCAACCTGGTCATCGTCGGCCATTCCCTGGGCGGCATGGTTGCCTTAAACCTCATCCGCCGTGCTCCAGCCGAGGTTTATGAGCGCATCAAGGGCGCGCTGCTAATTTCAACTTCGATGCGCCGCTTTGCAGCAAAGGGCGTAGCGCAGATTCTGCAGTCGAAATCTCTGCATGCGCTCTACCGCCTCTGTCTGCGCCTGCCTGGTCGCGTCGATAGCGCGCGCTTTGAGGCCGCCCGGTTCATTGCGCCACTTTTTGCTGCGACCTTGGCCGGCTTTCCACAAATGGAGAAGCTGCAATTTCACGTTGCCATGCTTCTCGATACCCCCTTGGCCTCCTACTCCGGCTTCTTCGACGACCTTTTGGAACACGCCGAGTACGGCGCCGCCCCACGGCTGGCGAAGCTCAAGGGCGAGGTGGTAGTCGGAACCGCCGATATTGTCACCCCGCGTTCACAATCCGAGGTGCTCTGTAAGCATTGGCCCGCCGCGAACCTGCAGACGGTGGAAGGCTCCGGACACATGGTGATCCTCGAAGACCCCGAGGCTATCTCCGCGGCCCTTGGCCGCGTCCTTGATGCGATATAGACGGGCCGGATGCATAAGCCCGTTTGCTGGGTACGCAAAAGGCGCCGCGGCGGGGAAGCCGGCGGCGCCTTTCTTGTAGCGCGTGGCGCGGGCCTAGCCAGCACCAAAGCGGGGATTAGTCTTCGATGTGGGTGGTCACGGTCGGATCATCCAGCTTGAGATCCTTGGCTGCCTTCTCCACAACGGAGCGCTCAATCTTGCCCTCGCGAGCCAAGCCATCGAGCACTGCGACGACGATGGACTCGGCGTCGATATTGAAGTAGCGGCGAGCGCCCTCGCGCGTATCGGAGAAGCCGAAGCCGTCCGCGCCCAAGGTGATGTAGGTGCCTGGAACATACGGGCGGATTTGCTCCTGCAGCTCGGTGGTGAAGTCAGAGACACCAACGAACGGACCCTCGTAGCCCTTGAGCTGGGAGGTAGCAAAAGCCTCGCTCGGCTCCTCGCCCTTTCGCAGGGCTTCCTTGTTACGGCGGGCGCCGTCGCGGGCCAGCTCGTTCCAAGAGGTGACGGAGAAGATGGAGGCCTTGACATCGAAGTCGTCGGCAAGCATCTGCTGTGCGCGCAGCGCCTCGTGCACGCCTACACCGGAAGCCAGGATATTGGCAGCAATGGAGCCGCTCTCTGCGGTATTGAAGTGGTAGATGCCCTTGTGCAGGCCCTCCACGTCCAAATCCTCCGGCTCGGCCGGCTGGTGTACCGGCTCGTTGTAGACGGTGAGGTAGTACATGATGGCCTCGTTGTCCTTGCCATACATGCGCTCAATACCGCGGGAAACCAAGTGGGCAACCTCGTAGCCGAAGGCCGGGTCATAAGAAACCACGGCCGGGTTGGTCGCAGCCAAGACAGGGGAGTGGCCGTCCATGTGCTGCAGGCCCTCACCGGTCAGGGTGGTGCGGCCGGCGGTTGCGCCAATGATGAAGCCGCGGCCCATCTGGTCGCCGGCTGCCCAGAAGGCATCGCCGGTGCGCTGGAAGCCGAACATCGAGTAGAAGATGTAGAGCGGAATCATGGCCTCGCCCTGGGTAGCGTAGGACGTTGCCGCAGCGGTAAAGGAGGCAGCGGCGCCGGCCTCAGAAATACCCTCGTGCATGATCTGGCCGTCAGTAGCTTCGCGGTAGGAGAGCATGAGGTCGTGGTCCACCGGCACGTAGTTCTGGCCGCGGGGGTTCCAAATCTTCATGGTCGGGAACCAGGAGTCCATACCAAAGGTGCGGGCCTCATCCGGAATGATCGGCACGACGCGCTTGCCCAGCTCCTTGTTGCGCATAATTTCCTTGAAGGTGCGCACCAAGGCCATGGTGGTGGCTACTTCTTGCTTGCCAGAGCCCTTGCGTACAGAGCGCAGCTTGTCCAGAGCCGGTGCCTCCAGCGGGGTGAAGTCCTCGCGGCGCTCCGGCAGGAAGCCGCCGAGCTCTTTACGACGCTCCAGCATGTACTTGATCTCCGGGGAGTCCTTGCCTGGGTGGTAGTACGGCGGCAGGTATGGATCCTTTTCCAGCTCCGCATCGGAGAAAGGAATTTCCTGCTTATCGCGGAAGCGCTTCAGGTCATCCAGGGTCAGCTTCTTCATCTGGTGGGTAGCGTTGCGGCCCTCGAAGTTGTGGCCCAAGCCGTAACCCTTAATGGTGTGCGCGAGGATGACGGTTGGCTTGCCGGTGCCCTTGTTCTCCAGCGCGCGAGCATAGGCGGCGTAGACCTTGCGGTAATCGTGGCCGCCGCGGCGCAGTGCCCAAATCTCATCATCGGACATGTCTTCTACCAGCTTGGCCGTGCGCTCATCGCGGCCGAAGAAGTGCTCGCGCACATAGGCGCCATCGTTGGCCTTGAAGGTCTGGTAGTCACCGTCAGAGGTGGTGTTCATGACGTTGACCAAGGCACCTTCGGTGTCCTTTTCCAGCAGCTTATCCCAGCCACGACCCCAAATGACCTTGATGACCTCCCAGCCGGCACCGCGGAAGAAGGATTCTAGCTCTTGGATGATCTGGGTATTACCGCGAACCGGGCCATCGAGGCGCTGCAGGTTGCAGTTGACCACGAAGGTGAGGTTATCCAGCTCGTAGAGCGACGCGATCTGCAGTAGGCCACGAGATTCTGGCTCGTCCATCTCGCCATCGCCCAAGAAAGCCCATACGTGCTGCTTGGAGGTGTCCTTGATGCCGCGAGTCTCCAGGTACTTATTAAAGCGTGCCTGGTAGATAGCGTTAATCGGGCCCAAGCCCATGGACACGGTGGGGAATTCCCAGAACCATGGCATCAGGCGTGGGTGCGGGTAGGACGGCAGCCCCTCGCCCTCGCCACGGGATACCTCCTGGCGGAAGCTATCAAGGTCCTTTTCAGTCAGGCGGCCTTCCATGAAAGCACGTGCGTACATGCCCGGTGAGGCATGGCCTTGGAAAAAGACTTGGTCGCCGCCCGAAGGATCATCCTTGCCCTTGAAGAAGTGGTTCAAGCCCACCTCATAGAGCGGGGCAGCACCCGCGTAGGTCGAGATGTGGCCACCTACGCCAATTCCTGGGCGCTGTGCACGGTGCACCATGATGGCCGCATTCCAGCGGATCCAGCGGCGGTAGCGCTTTTCCAGTTCCTCGTCACCAGGAAACTCTGGCTCCATGGAGGTTGGGATGGTGTTGACGAAGTCCGTGGACGTCAACGAAGGCAGTTCAACGCGCTTAGCGGTAGCGCGCTCGAGCAGGCGCAGCATCAAGTAGCGTGCGCGCTCCGGATCGGAGTGCTCCAGCAGACCATCGAGGGAATCCATCCACTCGCGGGTCTCTTCTGGATCATTATCGTGAAGATACGATGCAACGCCGTCGCGGATGAGCGGGAAGTTGGAGTCGCCCTTGGTGGCGTCCTTCTCGGCCATTTAAACCTCCTGTATAAGGGTCTGCACAGTTTGCTTACTAGGATACGCGCTCACAGATCCACAATGGTTGTGAAGCCCGACTTAAGGGGACGTGCGGTACGTTACATCGTCATAACCAGTATCTTTACCGGGTTTATTGGGGTAAAAGAGGGTAGTTTGCAAACTCTGCGGAACTGGGCGAAGTGGTGGGAGGGCCTGCAAAATGGGGGAATTGCGCCCCTTAGGCGGGTAAAAGGGGCCGGTGGGCGTTAAAATACTTCTATTAAGCCGCGATTTACCCGCAGGATGCGGGGGATGCGCGGACCGGACATTCACCAAATTAGGAAGGAAATGCATAGTGGCTGACGCTGCAGTCAAGCTCGGAATCAAGGAAGGGCAAATCGCCCTAGAGCTTGGTTGGGACGAGGATTGCGATACCGCGATCTCTGAATCGATCGAAGCCGTGCTCGGCGATGATTTCTTGGAAGAAGAAAATGACGAGCTGTGCGATGTAGTCCTTCTTTGGTGGCGCGACGAGGATGGCGACCTTGTGGATGGACTCGTTGACGCGAGCCGTCCGCTGGCCGATAACGGTGCGGTCTGGCTGCTTACCCCGGGTGCCGGAAAGCCTGGCACCGTAGAGCCAGGGCTCATCTCTGAGTCCGCTCAGCTGGCCGGCTTGGTGCAGACCAAGGCAGAGCGCCTAGGCGAGTGGCAAGGCTCTTGCTTGGTGCAGCGCGGATACACCAAGAAGTAGGGCTTTACCTGCTGATTTGTGTTGCTCTAGCAACCTGCGCTACTGTTTCTAACAGCGCAAGAGCGCATGCGGCTTTAGCTCAGCTGGAAGAGCAATTGGTTTACACCCAATAGGTCGGGGGTTCGATCCCCTCAGGCCGCACAACACAGACCGCCTCTCGGATTGATTTCCGGGAGGCGGTCTTTTCCGTATGCATGGGCACGGGCTAGCCCGGGAGGGACTCAAGGCTTAAGGCGCCTGTGGGCCAACTTTCGGCCACGTTGTGCATGGCAGTTGGGGAAGTAGCCCTATTAGCGTGGCTGCTTCTTAGGCTTCGGCTAAGTACTCAGGCACTTCAGCCACGGCTGCGGGTTGTCGGCTTAGTAGCGCTCGCGGCGGCGCTGGTTTAGTTTGGCGTAGTGATCTGGTTTGGAGTCGCCGTAGCGGGAGCGATTGCGGCGGCTGGCGGCATGCGAGGAGGACGCGGCGGGAACGGCCGTGGAATCGTCGTTCGCGGCTTCGTGCTCGCTGGGTGCGGAGTCAGCGCCGGCCGTTGGTTCTGCGGGCGTGTGGTCCGCGGCGGAGGCGTCACTAGAGCCAGGCTCGGAGGGGGTGGAAGCATCGGCGTCGAGGGCGGCGAGGGCCTCTTCCTCGTCGCGCAGGCGGCGGCGCTCACGGATTTCGGACCACACGAAATAGCCCAAACCCAGCGGGGCCATGATGCCAAAGGCAATCCATTGGTAGCCATAGGAGAGGTGGTTGCCGCGGTCGAGCTGCGGGATGGGCATGGGGTTGAGCACGCCGGGCTGGTCCGCGGAAAGCTGGATGTAGTCGTGGGCTAAGGGGGCGTCGATAAGCGAGGCAATCTGCTCCGTATGGATGGAATAGACCTGCTGGTAGCCCTCCTGCTTAATGGGGGCGGACTGGTGCTGGGCTTCGTCGGCGCGGATCATGGCGGTAATAGTGGTTTCGCCCGAAGGAGCGGCGGGAATATCCGGTACAGCGTTGGCCTCGCCGGCCTTGACCCAGCCGCGGTTAACCAAGATGGTCAGCCCGGAATCGGTACGGAAGGGGACCAAGGACTGGTAAGACGGGCCAGACTCGGCCGGGCGCAGGCGCAGTAGCACCTCATCCTTTGGCAGGTAGCGGCCGTGCAGGGTCGCGCGGGACCACTCATCGTTTTTGATAGCACCGTGGTCATCCACGAGGTCTTCTACCGGCTGGGGGTCAGCCTCATAGGCGTGAGTGATGAGCTCGTTGCGTTCCACAATGTCATCGTCCTTGCCCAGCTGCCACGGGGCGAGGACGGTAAAAGCGAGGTAAGAAAAGGCCACGACGAACAGCAGCAGTAGAACCCAACCCGGCTTAAGGAACGTCTTTAGCATGGGGCCTAGTTTAGTCGTGGTGAGCGCGAATCCAATCCAGCAGGCCAGGCACGGCGGCCTCGATATTGTTGCGGGTGGTCTCGAAATCGGCGGCGGAACCATAGTAAGGGTCTGCCACGTCCGCGTCTTCCGGGGAGTTGGGATCGAAGCTGCGCATCAAGCGGATCTTGTCCGGGTCGATGCCTCGCTCAATAAGGGCGTCGCGGTGGCCTTTGTCCATGGCGATGAAGAGATCAGCATCCATGTGCTCGGCCCCCAGCTTGGCCGCACGGTGGGAACCGCCATCGTGGCCGCCGCGGCGCAGTTCGGCAATGGCGCGCGGGTCGGCTCCTTGGCCCACATGCCAGCCGCCGAGGCCGCAGGAGTCCACGGTGGCGACAAGGTCAAGCATGTCCTTTTCCATCTCATCGCGCACGATGATTTCTGCCATGGGGGAGCGGCAGATATTTCCGGTGCAAACAAAGACGAGGTAGAGGCCGGAGCGGGTAGCGGATTCGGTCATGCGGAAAACCCCTTCGCGCGAATAGTACTGTGGTGCGGAAGATAGGATATAGCAGTAGTAACTATTCCATGAAACGAGCATAAAGGAGTACCTCCATGTCCGCTGTGAGCGTGGGCGATGTCCGCCGCGTACTCGATGAGGCCTACCCGCCGCACTTGGCGGAAAAGTGGGACGCCGTGGGGCTTATCTGCGGTGATCCGACCGCGGAGGTCAAGCGCGTGGCTTTTGCCTTGGACTGCACCCAGGCGGTAGCGGAGCGGGCGGTAGAACTCGGCGCGGATATGCTCGTGGTCCACCATCCATTGCTCTTGCGCGGGGTGGAGTCCGTGGCGGCCGATACGCCCAAGGGCAAGGTCATACACACGCTGCTGAGCAGTGGCGTTGCCCTCTTTGCGGCCCACACCAACGCGGATAAGGCGCGGCCGGGCGTCAACGACAAGCTCGCGGAGCTGGTAGGAATCAACCCCGGCCGGCCCATCGTGCCGGAGCCCCAGGGCGTGGATAAGTGGGGCGTGCACGTGCCGGTTGCCGCGGCCGAGGAGGTGAAGCAGGCGCTTTTCGACGCCGGCGCGGGCCACATCGGTGCCTACTCCCACTGCTCCTTCGATATTGCGGGCACGGGCCAATTCCAGCCGGAAGAGGGAGCAGACCCGGCGGAGGGAGAAATTGGCGCCCTGCACCGCGGCGAGGAAATCCGCGTCGAGTTCGTCGCGCCGGCCGCGCTTCGCTCCGCCTTGCTGCAGGCCCTGCACGCCGCGCACCCTTATGAAGTACCGGCCTATGACATCGCGGAAACCGCCGGTCACCAAGACCTGGATAAGGCGCTCGGCCTCGGACGCGTGGGAGAACTGCCGCAGGAGATGACCCTGCGCGAGTTCACCCAGCAGGTGGCTAATGCCCTGCCGGAGACCGCCTGGGGCATCCGCGCCGCCGGGGATCCGGAACAAAAGGTGCGCACCGTCGCGGTTTCTTCCGGCTCGGGAGATTCCTTCCTCTCCGCGGCCGCGAAGCTGGGCGTAGACGTGTATGTCACGTCGGATCTGCGCCACCACCCAGTGGATGAGCACTTGCGCGCCGGTGGCCCGGCCGTCATCGATACTGCCCACTGGGCCAGCGAATTTCCGTGGACGGCCCAGGCGCGCGATATCGTAGAGAATGCTTTAGAACTGGATACGGAAATTATCAGCCTGCGCACCGACCCGTGGACTATCTCTGCGCACCCAAAGGAGTCATAAGTGAAACTATCGCAAGAACTACAGCCGGTACTGCTGGAGCTGGCCAACCTGGAACGCTCGCAGGGCCATGGCGCGAAGAAGGAAATCCCGGAACAAGCCGAGTATGACAAGGCTAAAGAAGAACACAAGCGCCTACTGGATGCTTCCGGCTCCGCGCAGATGGCCGTCGATGACATGGAGACTGAAATCCTGCGCATCCAGGCCGATGAGCGCAAGCTGCGCCAGCGCGAGCGCGATGATAAGCGCCAGCTAGGTGCTGCCGTAGATCCAGAAACGCGCAAGGACCTAGAGCACGATCTCTACGCCGCCAAGTCCCGCATCGCAGATCTCATGAGCGAGCTACAAGAAGCACATAATGAGGTGCACGCGCTGCGTTCTAACCTGGACGTGCACGGTGCGCGCGTTTCTGAGTCCGAGCGCAAGCTGGAAAAGCTGCGTCGCGCGGCCGAGGCGGCACAGGAGGCGGCTGCCAACCAGGAAGACCCGGCCGTGCGCATCGGCGAGTTGCGCCATCAGCTGCCTGCCGGGGTACTGAGCGAGTACGATACCCAGCGCGAGGAAAACGGCGTGGGCGCCGCCCAGTTCAAGGCCAACCGCGCTTGTGGCGGCTGCTTCATTGTCCTGCCGCCGGCGGAGCAAAACGCCGTGCGCAATGCCCCGGCCGATGAGTTGCCGCAGTGCGGCGATTGCGGCTCCTACCTGGTGCGTTTGGTCTAATGAAGGTCATTATCTACGCCGATGGCGGCTCCCGCGGTAACCCCGGAGTGGCCGGTTCCGGCACCGTTATTTATGACGGCAGCGGGCAGCGCATCCTGCGCGAAATCGTCTACGTAGTAGGTACCAAGTCCACCAATAACGTCGCTGAGTACAACGGCTTATTGCGCGGCCTGGAAGCCGCCACCGAGATGGGCGCTACCGAAGTGGAGTTCTACATGGACTCCAAGCTGGTGGTGGAGCAAATCAACGGCCGCTGGAAGATCAAGCACCCGGACATGCAGAAGCTGGCCCTGCACGCCCGTGGCTACATCAACGGCTTTTCTTCCTTCAGCTTGAACTGGGTGCCGCGCGCCAAGAATAAGGTGGCAGACGCCCTATCCAATGACGCCATGGACGCCGCGGCCGCCGGACATCCTGAAGGCATCGTTGTCGGGGAGAAAGATACTGCCGAACCGGCACAGGCTACGGAACGCGACACCACCGCGCCGCATCCCACCGATTGGCTTGGGGACCGCGGACCTACCACCCGCTTTATCCTGCTGCGCCACGGGCAGACGGACATGTCGGCCGCTAAGCAGTACTCCGGGCGCGCCAACCCGGGGCTTACGCAGCTCGGGCAAAAGCAGGCGCTGGCCGCCGCCCAAGCGCTTGCCGACGCCGATTTTGACGCCATTGTCTGCTCGCCCCTGCGCCGCTGCCAAGAGACAGCGGCGGCCGTGGCCAATGGCCGCGATATCGAGGTAGAGACCGTGGAAGGACTCATCGAGGTGGACTTCGGCGCATGGGAAGGCAAGACTGCGGCCGAGGCCCACCAGCGCGATCCGGAACTGCACGAGCAATGGCTGCATGACGCGAGCGTCGCCTGTCCGGGCGGCGAATCGCTGCAGGCAGTCAACCGCCGCGTGCGCACTACCCGCAAGGAGCTACAAGAGCGCTTTGCGGGCAAAACCGTGCTGGTAGTAAGCCACGTCAATCCGATTAAGTCCTTTATCCGCCAGGCGCTTGATGCTGGGCCGGCTACCTTTGGTCATCTCTTTTTAGACCTGGCTGCCATTTCCCAGGTGGAATTCTGGGAAGGCGGCTCTATGGTGCACGGATTTAACGATGTGGGCCACCTGGCAGGCCTGCGCTAGAATAAGGAACGCGAATGAGCCGGCCGGGTGATCGCGTCGCTTCATACGGGCAGCGAGCTGCTGCCGCGTGGGCGCCGAGGAAAGTCCGGACTCCATAGAGCACGGTGGTTGCTAACGGCAACCCGGGGAAACCCGCGGGCAAGTGCAACAGAAAGTAGACCGCCTTGTGCCTCCGCTTGAGCTTCGGCCCAAGTTGGAGCAACAAGGTAAGGGTGAAACGGTGCGTTAAGAGCGCACCAGCACCGTCAGTGATGGCGGTGGCTGGGTAAACCCCACCGGGAGCAAGGCATCACGGCCCCGCCACGTTGCGGGGCCCGATCAGGCGTTTTAAGGCTGCTCGCTCGAGCCTGAAGGTAGCTGCTGGAACCAACTGGCAACGGTTGGTCTAGATGGATGTTCACCGCACGGTGCTCCCTTGGGAGTGCCGCGATTAGACAGAATCCGGCTTATAGGCCGACTCATTCGCCCCAAGACGTTTATGGTGGTGGACATGAAGCTCTACGCCGCCCCGCTCGATTTCCGCGCCATTGCCGCAGAATTTTCGGTAGCCACCGATTTTCCGGCTGCGGTCACCCACCAGGCCGCCCACGCGCAAGACCGGTATGCCGACTCGCGCCGCGACGCCCGCGATATTCCCTTCGTAACCCTCGATCCCGCCGGCTCCATGGACTTGGATCAGGCGGTTTACCTGGAAAAGCGCGATGGTGGCTACCGCGTCTTTTATGCCATTGCGGATGTCGCCGCCTTTATTGAGCCCGGCAGCGAGCTGGAGCGCGAGTCCTTCCGCCGCGGCCAGACTATTTATCTTCCCGATGCGCCAGCTCGCCTGCACCCGCCCGAGCTTTCCGAAGACCGTGCCTCACTGCTGCCTAAAACCGATAAACCGGCCGTGCTGTGGACCTTTGATCTAGATGACGCCGGTGAGGTGGAGTCTTTCCACGTCGAGCGCGCGCTCATCTACTCCCAGGCCCGCCTGGACTATGAGGGCGCGCACGCGGACTTGGCGGCCGGTAACCTGCACCCGTCTATTGCATTGCTGCCGGAGGTGGGACGATTGCGCCAGGAGTCCTCCCTGCGCCGCGAGGCCATTTCCTTGCGCCTGCCCTCCCAGCGCGTAGTGGAAAATTCTGATGGCACCTTTGAGCTCATTATCGAGCCTCGCTATGAGGTCATGGACTATAACTCGGAGATCTCTCTGCTTGCCGGCATGTGCGCGGGACGCCTCATGCAGGAAGCGGGCGTGGGTTTTCTGCGTACTTTGCCCGCCGCCGAACCGGAGCACGAGCGCCAATTTCGCGCCGAGGCCCAAGCCCTGGGCTTTGCGCTTGGCGATGCCCCCATTCCCCAGTTTCTCCTCACCGTCGACGCCGATTCCCCACGCGGCATGGCAGTCATGCGCGAGGCCCAAAGCCTCCTGCGAGGCGCCGATTATGCGTGGCTAGGAGAGCAGGAAGCGCAGGTGCATGCCGGGATAGGCGGCTACTATGCACACGTGACCGCGCCGCTGCGGCGCCTGTCCGATAGGTTCGCCACCGAGGTTTGTCTAGCCCTCTGCGGCGACTACGAGGTTCCCGGCTGGGTGGGGGAGCGCGCCACGGAGGTCATTGGCGCAATGCGTTCTACCTCGCAGCTTGCCTCCCAAGTGGATAAGGCCTGCCTCAACCTCACCGAGGCCACCGTGCTGCGCCCCTGGCTCGGCACCAATTTCCCGGCCACCGTCGTAAGCGGCGATGCAAAGCGGGACAAAGCTCGGATTTTTGTGCCGGAGCCACCAGTCTTCGCCCAATCTGTAGGCGCGCCAGAAACCGGCAGCGAAACCACAGTCTCGCTGGTGACAGCGGATACCGATTCGCGCGAGGTACTCTTTGCGTGGCCTGCTGACTAGCTGGTGAGGCTACTAGCTCTCGCCGCGTGCGGCCTCGCCCGGCTGTAATTCGACTACGAGCAGGCCATCGTCTGCCAGGTCGGCCGCAAAATTATGCGCGCTCTTCGCCGGCACGTAGGCAATGACTGCGTTCGATGTGCCCGCGTGTGCCGAACGCCCCGCTACGGCACCGCGGACCGTGACTAGCTCGGCGAGTTTTTCTGCCGAGTCCAAGCCGTAGATATTGGCTAGGGAGGACTGTGATTGCAAAAGGATGGGGAAGAGCTCCGCGCCGCGATGCGAGCGCAGGAAACGGGTGAACTTTTCTACCCGCTGGGTTTCTTCCTCATAAAAGGCCATCCATTCCGTAGCGGCGCTGATGCTCGGGTGTCCCTCCTCGCCGTAGACCTTGTGGACGGCCTTGAGCCAATCGAGGACGCGCTGTTGGGCGTCTGGAAGCAAGCGCAGCGAATCGGTGCCAAAGGAATGGCAGGCATCATCAATAAAGCGCTCCCGCTGGCGGATATCGGCGATGGCCTTTTCTTCCTGCGCGGAAAAATCTTCCGGCACCGCCACCGCGAAGGCAGCTATCTCGCGACCAACAAGGTGCGGTGCGTGGGTGACAGAACCGTCGGCGTAATCCATGATGCATACGCCCTCACCCGTGCTGCGCAGAGCCGCGCTATGGCGGGCACGCAAAGGCGGCCGCGCACCAAAGGTAGTAACGGCCTGGGTGCATACATCTGCCACCCGGGCCCTTAGCGGCGCATCCAGGTCAGCATCAGCCCCCATGAGTGCCAGCGCTACCGCGACGTCCGCGGCGGCATCCGCACCCAAACCAGCACCTTCCGGAATGTCGGAGGCGATGGTGATATCCGCACCGGCTGTCTCACGAGAGAGCAACTGGCGGTTAATCATCGTGTGGACAATGCCACCCACGCGGGCAGCCAGCCCTCCCTCCGGAGCCGGCGGAATGATTGGCTGGCCCTCTGCATCCGTGGTGGGTTGTTGCGCTGTTGCCAGCTCTGCGAGCGCTTGCAGGCTTATCGAATCATGGGCAGGCTCACCTTCTGCCGGGTGAAAATGTACCGCTACCACGCCATCGGTGCGCGAGCTTACTGCCGCAGCGGCACGTAGCTTGTCCACGCACATGGCAACAATGCCGCCGAAGTGGTCAATGTGTTCACCAATAAGGGACCACGTTGCCGGCGCGCTAGCGGTATGAGTTGGAGCGCTGCCCGTGAGATCAGTATGTGCTTGGGCGGCGCGCTCGGCTACAGGCTCTGCAGGCGTTGACCACAGTGGCATGGGTGCTAAAGCTCCTTTTCCAGGTTCTGGGACCAGTAGTCTTCGTTGCCACTCGCACGCGGCGGTGCGCTTAAAGCAACGAATGCCCGCCACCTTTTGGTGCGGCGGCGGGGAATACGACATGGAATCGTATAAAAGAAATGTGCTGCCCCACATTCTAGCGGGCATCGCTTAGACGGCGTGGGTAGTGTGGACACAAACCATACCAGCGGCAGCGATCAGCCGGTGCCGCTGGCGCTACGACTGAGAGGATAGTTTTATGAGCGATGCAGACCAGAAGTGGTTCTTCGATCCAGCCACCAAGGAAGTCAGCCAAGGCAAGACCTCTGGCTGGGAAAACCGAATGGGCCCGTATGACACCCGTGAAGAAGCAGAAAACGCTATCGAAATTGCCCACGCCCGCAACGATGCGGCAGATGCCGCAGACAAAGAAGATGACTGGAAGTAAATAACCTCCAGCCATCTTTTTCTACGCCGTGTTTCCCGGTAACTGCCCGGGAAGCGCGGCTACTTTAGTTTTTTACGCAGCGGCTTAAACGCCGCCTTGATGTCTTTGAAAGACTCGGCGTAATCATCCAGCGCCTTCAGCCCGATGGTGCGCTCGCGTTGATAGAGCAGGCCATAGCCAAAGGTATTTTCGCCACGGCGGCGAGCGGAATCTGCCAGTTCGAGCAGCTTATCGCGCGAGGTCACGGAATCTTGGAAATCACCGAGCACCGACTGCATCTGCTTGCAGGCCTTATAGAGACGCTTGGTCTTAAGGTTGGTGGCAGAACCAGCTGCTTCTGCTGCATAACGCAGCTTCTTTGCAGCCTTACGCATATCGTGGAAATAGTCCTCGCGCTCGTGCAGGGACAGCTCCGGGTTATCCCAATTCTCTACGGCCTTCTTATGGCGCTTGACCAGCTTGTTATAGGCCTTTTCAAGGTGCTGCGCCATCACAGTGTCCATGTCCGCGGACTTGTCCTTGGACTTCTTCTCTGGCTTCTTTTTGGCCTTCTCTGCAGCAGCCGCGTTATCCTCGCGGGACTCGGAAGAAGCAGCGCCTTCCTCCGTAGAGGACAGTTCTTCCGTCTGCTCCGCATCATCATTTACCGGAGCGGATTCCTGTTGCTTATCGGCCGTTGGCGGATCCGCGAGCAAGCGGTCGAGCGACTCTAGCAGCTCGAGGTAACGCTCGGAATCTAGGGCGGCGACAACGCGACGGTGCGCACGGCGGTAGGCGGTGCCCATATCCTGCGCAATGTGCTCGCGGGTGGAATCATCCAAGGTGTCAGAATCTTCGGACTCCAACAGCTTCTGCCAGCGCTCTTCAACAACCTCCGCATCGCGAGCAACGCCCAAAATGCCAGCGAGCTCCTTCAGATCGGCTTCAATTTTTTCGATTTCTGGTCCGACCACGATGCCATGGAAGGTCTGAAGGTGGCTGCGCAGCTCGCGGGTAGCTACACGCATCTGATGCACCGAGTCCCACTCATCGCGGCGCACACGTGGATCATAATCAACCAGCTTGTCGCGGTTAGCTTGCAGTGCGGTGATCACGGCGGCGGCAGGGGAATCCGGGTCCACGTCCGGCGATACCAGGGCCGGGGGAAGCGGGGCGTTGGCATAAGAATCACCCAAGGCCGATTTCAGCTTGGATGGGGAAGAAGATACGCGTGCACCGGCACCGATGAGAAGAGAGGTAGCACGGCGAATGAACTGCGTTCCTTCCTCGGTACCAGGTAGCTCACCTGCGAGCTCTACTTCCCATTCGCGCCACGACTGTTGCTCGCCGCCGGGAAGGAAGGAAAAGGCGGTGACGTGGTCATCGCAAAACTCTGCCACTGGCTTATTATCGGCATCTGCCAAGACCATCTCGGTGCGCTTGTTGTCTACCTGAGCAATTGGGGTGAGCTCGTTGTGGCGGACAATGGAGCGAACCTGATGGAGCAGCTCGCTAGGAACTTCATAGCGGCCATCGACAGGCTCTCCCAATTCTGCGTGGATTTCGGTACGGCCAGCCTCGCTAGGAATCTTGATATGCCAGCCATCATCATTGCCACCGGTGCGGCGGCGGAGGGTGACCTTAGCGTGGGTGAGGCGGAGGTCTTCAGTGTCGTAGTAGATGGCCGAAAGAGCGTGGTGGCGCGTGTCTGCGACGTGGTCAACTCCCTCAAGGCGGGTCAGTTCAGGGAGCTGAGTGGACTCGGCTACGGAGAATTTCGCTTCAACTTCGAGAAAAGACTGTGTAGACATTCACGTACCTTCTACTTTCTAGACCTAATCAATCTCATCGGTGATCTTACCTGTAATGACCTCGTTGCGGTGCCATACTCTGCCCCCGTTCGCTAGCAGGGAACGGGGGCCAAGAACCGTATCAAACAGGGGAAATTACCGTGTAATTTCTGGAACTGAACCGAGCCCTGAGGCGTCGCCTCCCAAGTGAGATTTATCGGCAGCGGCAATGCCATCGTTGATGCCGTGCAGACTGTTCATTGATAGCGACATCTCTGTGAGATTGGGAAAGAGGCGGTTGCGGGTATCGATGGCGTGATCCGTGCGTGCTTGCAAAGCGGGAAGGGTTTGGGTGGCTACAGCCTCTGCATGGTGAGAGCAATACTGAGACTCACGCAGGTTTTCAGCAATTCCGTCCTCATTGGCTTGGGTGAGCAATTCACCGATGCGGGCGGCATAAGACAGGCGGAAGCTGCGGCGATATGCGGCAGTGGAATTAGTAGCGCGGGCGATTTCCGCGCCATCGCCGTTACGCATAAACCAGTCGCATTGGCGGTTGAGGGAGGCAAAGAGGTCGGCGCAATGGGCGGCGTCGGCAGGAGCACCGATGACACAGGCTAGGCCTTTGTCATGGATGAGGAGCGTGGTGCATCCATTGGCGTCAGAAATGGTGCTGAGCAGGGAAGCCTGGTGCTTGATATAGGGCGGGTGGATGTGCACGCGGTGGGAAATGAGATTGGGGAGCTCGGAAGTAAGCAGATCCTCGATGCGATACTTCTGTTGCAGGGACTGCGCCTTAGAAATCAGAACCTCGGCCTCGTCTTCAAAACTGGTGGACTCAGCCTTGCGTAAAAGTCCTAGGACCTTTGCACGAATTTTGCGTTGTTTATCGCTAAGCCCGTCTTCTCGCAAGGATTCGCCAAAGGCCAAAAGTTCAGTATCGCGCAGCCTAGGAAGGTGAATTAGCTCTTTCATAATGGCGCGCAGCTTATCGCGCGGAATGAAATTTTCGTCCGGCGGAGCCATTTGTAGCCAAGCCTTGCGTAAGGCAGGGGAGGTAATCCGTGCCGGCACATGGGGGCTAGCACGGTAGATAATGGGGTAAGCATGCGGGCCTAAGACGTGCTCTAAATCCGCCGGTGCCCAACCATGTTGCGCGGCGGTGATGAGGCGTTCGATTACGTGAGCAGAAAGGTCATCGCAGTGGGTGGTCATAAAACTTCGTCCTTTAAAAGGTGTACGTGTGTTCGCTTGCTTCCTCAGCAAAGCATGCACATCAGTAGGCCCGTGAAGGAAAAGCCCCCGCTTGATACCCCCTAGATACTCTTGCGACCTGCGCATTTCGCCCTGGAAAAACTGTCGCATGAACTGCACATCCCTCGGAGGTGAGCCGGTAAGGTCTAAGGCATGAATAGCCAACACGAATTTGTCCTACGAACCGTTGAGGAACGCGATATCCGCTTTATCCGCCTGTGGTTTACGGATATTTTGGGCGCCCTTAAATCCGTGGTCATGAGCCCATCCGAGCTGGAATCGGCCTTTGAAGAAGGTGTTGGCTTCGATGGTTCTTCCGTGGAAGGGTTCTCTCGTATCTCTGAGTCTGACACCATCGCGTTGCCAGATCCCTCCACCTTCCAGATTCTGCCCTTTGATATGGATGAGCCGGACCTGCAATCGGCCCGCATGTTCTGCGATATCGCGCAGCCGGACGGCCAGCCCTCCATGGTGGATCCGCGCCATATCCTGCGCCGCCAGGTTACCGAGGCCGCCAATGATGGATTTACCTGCATGGCCTCGCCAGAAATCGAGTTCTACCTTTTTGAGCGTGGCCGCGAACTCACGGACTTGGTACCGACCGATAATGGTGGTTATTTCGACCAGGCTACTCATGATACCGCCCCGCTTTTCCGTAGGAAGGCGATGCTGGCGCTGGAATCACTGGGAATTGCCACGGAGTTTAGCCATCACGAAACCGCACCGGGGCAGCAAGAAATTGATCTGCGCCATGCGGACGTGCTGACCATGGCTGATAACATCATGACCTTCCGGCACGTAATCAAACAGGTGGCAACCAACTCCAACGTGCGCGCCACCTTCATGCCTAAGCCTTTCGAGCATCTGCCAGGCTCCGGCATGCACACCCACTTGAGCCTTTTTGAAGGCCAATCCAATGCCTTCCACGATCCGGACGATGAATTTTCCTTATCGCAGACTGGCCGACAGTTCATCGCCGGAATCCTGGAACACTCCACGGAGATGTCCGCCATTGTTAATCAGTGGACAAATTCCTATAAGCGCCTGATGTTTGGCAACGAGGCACCGGGTTCAGCAACCTGGGGTGTGTCTAATCGCTCTGCGTTGGTCCGCGTGCCCACCTACCGGCTTACTAAGGAAGATTCCCGCCGGGTAGAAATTCGTTCCATTGATGCCTCCATGAACCCGTACTTGGGTTATGCGGTGCTCTTGGCAGCCGGTCTGCGAGGAATCCGGGAAGGCTACGAACTCGATGATCCAGCTGAGGACGATGTCCACCAGCTCACCCGCCGCGAACGCCGGGCAATGGGATATAAGGATCTGCCCACCAGCCTGGACCAGGCTTTGCGCGAGTTTGAAAAATCCGAGTTCATGGCGGAGGTGTTGGGCGAGCACGTCTTTGAGTTCTTCCTGCGCTCCAAGTGGGATGAGTGGCATCACTATCAGAGCCAGATCACCACCTTTGAGCTGCGCAATAACCTGAACTTCTAGGAGAATAATGCGTCCTGCTGCTGTACCTTCACCGGCCACGCTTGGCCTTACCCGCCCGCATGCTGCTTCGGATATTGAGCAGCTGGGCTGGAATAACCCTGAATCGGTCAATCTTTTGTGGACCCTTGCGGCCGTGGGGGATCCAGACCTGGCCCTCAACAATCTCATCCGCATCTATGAACAAGTCCCAGAGCTCGATGAGGCTGTGCGCGCCAATGAAACGGTGCGTGTGCGCCTTTTTGCCCTGCTGGGTGCTTCGACCGCCTTTGGTGATCACCTCGCGGCAAACCCTGAGTTGTGGCGAGAGCTAGAAAAGCCCCTCCCACAGCCCGAAGAGATGCTGCAGAGCCTGCTCGGCGCCGTCGACGCCCAGCCCGCGGAATTTGCTCAGGATATTGATCGGCCCGATCCGGCGCGTGAGGATCTTAGCGCGCCGGGCACCTACCGCGCCGGCGAGGGAGAGCATAAGCAGGCGCTGCGCACGACCTACCGCACGTTAATGATGCGCATTGCCGCTTGCGATGTGGCCGGTACCTTCCATGCACGCAAGGGCCAGACCACACCCCAGCCGGAGGTAGGATTCCGCCAGATTACGGCTCTGACCACCGCGCTTGCCGACGCTGCCTTAACCGCCTCCCTCGCCTGCGCTGTGCGCACCATCTACGGGGACGAGCCTGTAGACGCACAACTAGCAGTCATGGCGATGGGAAAGTGCGGTGCGGGGGAGCTGAACTATATCTCTGATGTGGACGTCATTTTCGTCGGCAGTGAGGCAACCCCACGGGCAATACGCCTGGCGGCGGAGTTCAATCGCATTGGCTCCACCACCTTCTTCGAAGTAGATGCGAATTTACGCCCAGAAGGAAAATCGGGTGCTTTGGTGCGCACTTTGGAATCACACGTTGCCTACTACAAGCGGTGGGCGGAGACTTGGGAATTCCAGGCGCTCCTGAAAGCGCGCGCCATGACCGGTTACCTACCACTGGGGCAGGACTATCTGGATCAGATCCGCCCGATGGTGTGGACGGCCTCCCAGCGCGAGTCCTTTGTAGAAGACGTCCAGGCCATGCGCCGCCGCGTGTTGGCTAATGTTCCTGCAGAACTCAAGCATCGCGAGCTGAAGCTGGGCGTGGGTGGCCTGCGTGATATTGAATTTGCAGTCCAGCTCTTGCAATTGGTGCACGGGCGTTCCGATGAAACGCTTCGCGCATTATCCACAGTGGATGCGCTGGAGGCATTGGTTTCGGCAGGGTACGTCGGACGTGAGGACGGCACCCAGCTCATTGAAGCCTATGAGTTTTTACGCTTGCTTGAGCACCGATTGCAATTGGAGCGCTTCCGGCGAACGCACACGCTGCCCGATAGCGATGATGAAGACGGGATGAAGTGGCTAGCACGCATCGCCGGTTTCTACCCGCAGGGCACTCAATCCGCAGCCGAGCGCATGCTTTCGCACCTGCGCCGGATTCGCCTGCGCATCTCCGAGCTGCATTCGCGCCTGTTTTATCGGCCGCTTCTTAATTCTGTGGTCACCATGTCCGCCGATGAGCTGAAGCTCTCGCCCGAGGCCGCCAAGCTGCAGCTGGCCGCGCTGGGTTATAACCACCCGGACCGCGCATTCGAGCACCTGACTTCTCTGGCGGCAGGAACCTCACGCAAAGCACGCATCCAGGCGATCTTGCTGCCCACCTTGATGGAATGGCTTTCCGATACCGCAGACCCAGACATGGGCCTGCTGAACTATCGCAAACTTTCCGAGGCTGCGAACGATAGGTCGTGGTTCTTGCGCATGCTGCGCGATGAAGGAATTGTGGGCCAGCGGCTCATGCACATCCTGGGCACGTCACCGTTTACCTCGGATCTGATTATTAGCGCGCCGGATTCGCTAAAGCAGCTTTCCGACGGCGCCACTGGCCCCAAGCTACTGGAAACCAAGCCCGAGCAGGTCTCCAAAGCACTGGTTAATTCCAGCAAGCGCCACGCCGACCCAGATAAGGCGGTGGCGGTGGCTCGCTCGCTGCGCCGGGTAGAGCTTGCCCGCATTGCTAGTGCGGATTTGCTGGGCTTTATGCCGGTCAAGCAGGTGTGTTATGAGCTATCTACCATTTGGGATGCCGTGCTGGAAGCTGCCCTTCGCGCCGAGGTGCGGGCATGGCGCCTAGCCAACGAGGATGCGGAGCCACCAGCGCGCATTGCCGTCATTGGCATGGGCCGGCTGGGAGGCATGGAGCTGGGCTTCGGATCAGATGCGGACGTGCTCGTGGTAGCAGAACCCGCCGAACAGGATGCTGACTCTGCTGCAGAAGGGGAGGCAGTGAAGTGGGCCATCGGGATCGTCGATAAGCTCCGGCGCCGCTTGTCTAAACCCTCGGGAGACCCGCCACTGGATGTCGACTTAGGCCTGCGTCCCGAAGGCCGCTCCGGTGCGGTGGCACGCACTATCTCCTCCTATGAGCGTTACTACCGCGAATGGGGCGAGTCCTGGGAGCTACAGGCTTTATTGCGCGCGGCCTTCGTTGCTGGGGATAAAGAGGTAGGCGAGCGCTCTATGTCCATGGTGGATAGCTTCCGCTATCCAGAAGGCGGCGCCAGCGCATCTACCATTCGCGATATTCGGCGCATGAAGGCACGTGTGGACAATGAGCGCCTACCGCGCGGCGCGGACCGCAATACTCACACCAAGCTTGGCCGCGGTGCGCTAACCGATATTGAATGGACCGTTCAGCTACTGACGATGATGCATGCCCACGAGTACGCCGAACTCCATGATCCGTCTACGCTGCGCGTGCTTGATGCTTTGGAAGAAACCGCTATCCTTTCCGCCGGGCAGGTATCTGACCTGCGCGAAGCCTGGCTAATGGCTACCGACGCGCGCAATGCGCTAGTGCTTGTGCGCGGCAAGCGCGTGGACCAACTGCCTGGACCTGGCCCGCAGCTGGCCCAAGTAGCCGGTGCCGCCGGATGGGCACCGGAAGATAACCAGGAGTTTTTGGAACACTATTTGAAACTAACCCGGCATGCCCGCAAGGTAGTCGATGAAGTCTTTTGGGGCGAGGAGGAATCCTTCGAGCATTCTTAGAGTTGCCCTTGAAAATCCCCGGTGTGGGCATCGTAGCCTTACTTTTTGCACTGATGGACTCTAGAGTGGGATGGGAAAGAGGAAGGACTGGCTAGTTATGTCTTTTAAGCTGCAACTCGATGTGGATAACGCTACGGTAGGCGAGCTATCCGCATTGCTTTCCGCTGCGCGTGCTGCGGGCGTGCGCGACGGCGACGCCCTGCACCTTGATGGCACCACAGTGACCATTGAGGTCTCCACCCCTCGGGAGCAAAAGCCCACACCGCCGAGCCCGGAATCAGCGCCGCAAAATTCCCGCCAAACCCCTCGCTCTTGGGGCCGCGCCGACCGCATAGGGGAGGCCACCATTCGCTCCATCATTGATGCCCTAAATGATCGCGGCGAAAACCAGCGCGGCAATGACTACGGTTCTTTTAGCGATGGCGCTGGTTTCCATGGCTAAAATCAGTGGGGCGCACCGCCGCAAGCTCATCTATCTGTGGGTCTTTGTGGCCGTGGCCGTCATCGTGGCCATCGCAGTAGGGGTATGGGCAACCAACCGCGACAATCCACCCAAAGGGACAAAGACCGTGGGCGAGGCCGTGGCCGGTGGCGTAGTCCAAGAAGACGTTCCTGCGCAGGTCAATGGTGCCATTAAGGACGATAATTCCACCGATGCTAACCGGGTGACCTCCCTAGCTAAGGCATTGGGCATTCCCCTAAAATCCGTCCCGCGAGATATTACCCAGACCGAAAACGGTAAGTCTGATGTGCGCGTGTACCTTGAGCGTGAGCTGAGCAGTGCAGTGGAAGCCGGTGACATCAGCGAATCCGATGAAAAAGCGGTTCTCGTAGCTTTTGAGCGAGGCCTTGTTATGCCGGCTAGTGATGGGATTGTGGCGGAAAGCTACCCGGCAAACTAACCAGTCTTTACCGTGCAAGTTGGGGACGAAAATCCAGGAAACCCGCAGCTGCGAGGCATCGCCTTGGCAGTAACTCTTCCTAAGGTAAAACATCACAAATTGGTAACGGGCATAGTGCTCGGTGCCGAAGCCTTTGGAGGAGACTATGACTTTCAAGTCCACGCTATCGACCGCGGTGGGAGTAATCGCCGCCATCGCCATCCCCATCACCGGTGGGGTAGGAGTGGCCTATGCCGTCAATACCGTGCCGGCCGATACCATCGCCCAATCACTTCCCACTGGTGAACTGGCTGGCCACCTGAAAAACTTTGGTGCGGAAGCTACACGTGAAGACGCGCTGCGCATATTGGATGAGCTGAATTAGTCTAGAGGCCATGCTGATTGATGCCCTAAGCCTGAAATTTAAGCCCGATGACTACAGGGCAAAGCTGCCGGTTTTCGATTACTTGGCCGACCTAGGAAGCTTTAAGCTGCGGAGGCCGGTAACCGTCTTCGTGGGGGAAAACGGCATTGGTAAATCTAGTTTGCTCGCCGGTGTGGCCAGTGATTTGGGCTGCTCTCCCGAAGGTGGACGGATGGACGATCCCGATGAAATCGTTCCCCGCAGCCCCATTCGCTGCGTCACGGATAAAGTCATCCAACGCGCCTATTTCCTACGCGCTGAAAAACACGAGCATCTGATTGCACGCGGAGATTCATCAGACGAACGCGCAGGCCGCTCCACCTTGTCCCAGAATGTAGATTTATCTCGCCGCTCGCACGGACAATCCGTCTTCGACATGCTCTATGAGCACATCAATGGCCAAGGCGTATATGTCCTTGATGAGCCAGAATCGGGACTTTCCGTTATCCGGCAGCTGGCCCTAGTGGGGGAAATAGCCCAAGCGGTTGACCGCGGCGCGCAGATAATCATCGCCACGCACTCGCCAATTCTTTTGGCCTGCCCGGGGGCAGACATTGTGGAACTAAACGATACTGGCTTTGAACGCATCGCCTTCGATGAGGCGGAAGCCGTGGCGGCTACCCGTGAGCTTTTAGCGGATCCTGAAGGAACCATCCACTTTATTGTCAACCCCGAGTAACCATGCTCTGGCCTTTAAGAAACCTCCACGATGGTGACAGAAGGCCCATCCTCGCCAGCGCGGCGCCGCAGGAAGTGGGTGACTACCACACCAATCATGCCGACCACCCACACGGCTAGCACCGCCGCGGAGGCTGCAGTGAAATCCGGCATGGAGTAGTTAGGGGCAGCAGAGGAATGGTCCAGCACCATGCCGAAGAGCTGAGCGCCCAGCATGCCGGAGGTAAACCCGCCCATATTGCCCAGGCCCGTAGCAGTGGCCACCACGGATCGATCCATGCGCTCGCGCACGATATCGAAGCCATAGTTAGCCGTCGGCGTGCAGAGCGCGGTAACGAAGGACACCACCAAAATCGCGGCCAGACCACTGTCGGTGCCGAAGGTAAAGAAAATGAGCCAGGTCAGTACATGGACCGCTACGAAACCCAGGCTGAGCCACGGGCGGACATGCTGTGCTCGGGAGGAAATCTTGCCGTGCAATGGGCCGACGAGGACCAAAAATACCGCCAACAAGGTAAGCACCAGGCTGGACTTCGCCTTGGATAGCTCCATTCCTTGGGTCATCATTGGCATTCCCCAGAGCATGACAAAGACGATGAGCGGGAGCATACCGATGTAGTGAATGAAGTAGGCCTGCCATGCCACTGGGGAGCGGAATACCTTTTTCAGGCGCGCCGGGATGCTGGTGGCCTGAGAGTTGGGCGGTTCTTTTTCCGTAGGGATAATGCCCAGCTTTTCCGGTGAATCTGCCACCGCCACAATCGCGGCGATGGCCACGAGAATGCCCACCGCACCAAGGGTAACGAAGGCGGCGGTCCAGCCGGCTGCGCCCAGTAACCACAAGAAAGGCACTGCGGAGATGAACTGGCCCATCTGCCCGAGCGACGAGGTCACCTGGGTAAACATAGGCGTGCGGTGCAGCGGGAACCAATAGGGAAGGATGCGCATCACGGAGAGAAACGCCGTGGCATCGCCCGCGCCAATAAGTATGCGGGCAGCGATGGCTACGCCGTAGCTGGTGGTAAAACCCAGCACAACCTGGCCGATGCCCATGATGACGGCGCCGACTACCAGGAGCAGGCGTGGGCCAAATTTATCGATCAATATGCCGGTAGGAATTTGGGCTAAGGCATACACGCCCAGCTGCACGGAAGTAAAAACAGCGATACGGCCGGCATCAACATCGAAGCGCTCAATAGCGTCCAGGCCGGCAACGCCAAAAGAGGTACGGCCAGTAATCGCTACGAGGTAGACCGCCATGGCGGCCACCCAAATGCCTAAAGCTTGAGTGGTAATGACTTCTCTGGGATTCGGCTGCGACATGGCTGATACCTTACGCCTTAACTACTAAGATTCTTTTGTGTGAAGTATATTTCGACCCGCGATACCGCCCGTCAGCCCGCATCTTTTACGGATATTCTCCTTGGCGGGCTTGCCCCCGATGGAGGTTTGTACCTGCCAGAGAGCTACCCGCAGTTGGATTTCGCCACTTTAAATTCATGGCGGACGCTCCTTGCGGATGAAGGCTATGCGGCACTCGCGGCCGAGGTGCTCAAGCTTTTCATTGACGATATTCCAGCGCAAGATATCGAGGATATCGCCGCCCGGGCCTATACCAGCCCCAAGTTTGCACACCCCGAGATCGTCCCCGTTACCGAACTGGGGGAGGGCCTTTTTATCGGGCACCTTTCTGAAGGACCTACTGCGGCATTTAAAGACATGGCCATGCAGCTTTTGGGGGAGCTTTTTGAATATGAGCTCGCCCGCCGCGGGGAGACGCTGAATATTTTGGGCGCTACCTCTGGTGATACGGGTTCTTCAGCAGAGTATGCGATGCGAGGTCGCCAGGGCATTCGCGTTTTTATGCTCACCCCGGCCGGCCGCATGACGGCCTTCCAGCAGGCACAGATGTTTGGTTTGGATGACCCGAATATCTTCAACATTGCCCTTGATGGCGTCTTTGATGATTGCCAGGATGTGGTCAAGGCGGTCTCGGGAGATGCCGACTTTAAGTCCACCTACCGTATCGGTGCGGTCAATTCCATTAACTGGGCGCGGCTTATGGCCCAGGTGATCTACTACATCTCCTGCTGGCTGAAGGTCACCGACAATGCCGAGCAGAAGGTTTCCTTCAGCGTTCCTACCGGCAACTTTGGCGATATCTGCGCCGGCCACATCGCCCGCCAGATGGGGCTTCCCATCGATCGTCTCATCGTGGCTACCAATGAAAATGACGTGCTAGATGAGTTTTTCCGCACAGGAAACTACCGTCCGCGCCCTGCCGCAGAAACCATGGCTACGTCTTCGCCGTCGATGGATATCTCGCGTGCCTCTAATTTTGAGCGGTTTGTGTTCGACTTGCTCGGCCGCGATGCAGCCCAAGCAGCGGAGCTTTTTGGCACGAAGGTCAAAGAGGGCGGTTTCAGCCTCAACCAAGAGAAAGTCGCCGCCGCCGGTCAAGAGTACGGATTCCTATCTGGCTCCTCCAGCCACGCCGATCGCCTCGCCACCATCAAAGACGTGCACGAGCGTTTCAACTACCTGGTGGATCCGCACACGGCCGATGGCATTAAGGTCGCCCGCGGGGCGCAGCGCGAAGGCGTGGAGACGCCCATCGTATGCTTGGAGACTGCACTGCCGGTGAAGTTTGCAGAGACCATCATAGAGGCCATTGGCTCTGCCCCCGAGCCGCCTGAGCGTTTTGCTGGCATTCTCGATACTGAGCGGCATGTTAAGGACTTGCCCAATGATGCTGCGGTGGTCAAGGATTACATCACCACGTCGATTCAGAAAACGGAGGTTTAGCTCATGGCCCTAGAAAATTTTGCCGGCCCAGAACACTACACCGAGTTTGACCCAGAAAAGTTCATCCGCGATCTCAAGGCCCAGGCGGAGATGGCTACGGATGAGGATGCTAAGGACGACGCCGGGGATGCGGGCGCGGATAGCAACTAGCGTTGGTGCAGTCTGCACGGCCGTGCTCCTCGCGGCCTGCAGCCCGATTCGGGGTGGGGAAGAACCAAGTTTTTCTGCCCTGTCTTATAAAAACCTCATTCCTAATGAGGTCTATTCCCCGGCCGTGGCGCCGATCGCGCCGGGCACGGCTCTTGAGCTCTCCGGCGATGACCCGCAGCCGGGTGCTTATTTCCAGTACCACTCTTGTACGGCGGCATGGTCATTTACGCTTGCCGACGCCCGCACCATCGCCGTTACCGCCGGCCATTGCGGCAAACCTCACGATAAGGTCTGGGCTGGCTCTGCCGACGGTGAGTTCAAATATCCTGCCGAGCCCATTGGTGAGGTCATTTATTCTGATAACTACGCCGAAAAGAGTTATGACCTCGACGTAGCTTTTATCGAAATCACCGGCAGTGCTGATTACTATGTCCCCGGGGAAGTAGACAATACCGTCGCCACCTCGCTGGCTCATCTGCCGCAGAAGGTGTGCAAGCTGGGCGTGGTTACTAATGAGACGTGTGGATCGCTATCCCATGATGCGGAAATTGCGCAGCTTACCTGGCAGGACCGCCAGTGGGATTCGCTTGCTGCACGGGCACACGTGTGCAGTACCAATGGCGATTCGGGCGGGCCGGTCTATGGCGAGGTAGAAGGCAAACAGACCATCGTGGGCGTGGTCTCCGGAACGACGCAATCCCTCGAAGAAGGGCGTTCCTGCGAGAACACACAGACGGATATGGAGCTGACTTTCACCTTGGCTACCGATATTCAACGGCTTGCCAAGAAGGTTCTAGGCCCGATGGCCTAGATCGGCAGCACTGATCTACCCTAGGTGGCATGCCGACTCCAGATTTCATTGTTCAGCTGCGCGAAAAGATTGGTCAGGATCAGATCTTCGTGCCGGCCTGTAGCGCCATTATCCTCCGCGATGTACCCGCAGATGCCGCATTGTGGGAGGTTCCTTCCGTGCTCCTAGTCAAGCGCTCCGATAATGGTGTGTGGACACCGGTGGAAGGAATCTGTGAGCCGGGCGAGGAAATTACCACCACTGCGCTGCGAGAGGTCAAAGAAGAAGTCGGACTCGAGGCCAAGGTGGAAGCGCTTTTGGGCGTAGGGCAAACCGGCCCAGTGACCTATCCCAATGGCGATGAGTGCACCTTCATGGGAACGGCGCTGCGTGTATCGGTAGCAGAGGGCGCAGAGCCGGTCATTAGTGATGAAGAAAATACCGAGGCGGATTGGTTCTCGGTGGCGAAGCTTCCCGATAGCGTTTCGCGCCGCCACCGCCTCATGATTGCTGACGCAGTAGCCCAGATGAAACATCCCCGCGGCTTTGTTCCACGTATGGGCTGGATGAAGCGCAGCGAGCAACCAGGGCTTTAGGTCGGCTTTGTTGCGGCGTCGGCAAGCAGCTTGCACAGATGCTGCGGATTGCGGGCGGCGATAAGCTCTTGTGCAATGCAGTCGCGCGCAGTAGCGATGTCTTCTTTATCGCCGCAGGCAATCACCGCAGTATTAATGGTGATGAGGACCTTGCCCTGTCGCGCCAACTCATAGAAAAGCGGGCAATCATCTGCACTCCAGCGCCATGCTGTGGCGTAGAAGTCCCGTGCGCCTTGGCCCAGCCACGACGTCTCCAAGAGCAGGTGCTCGCCGTAGAGATAGATGCCGTTTCGCTGCACGCCGGCGAGTACCTGTCTTACTGCAGTCAGGTCCGCGCATTCCCAAGCGATGAAGGTGATGGGGGAGGAACTATACATCACCGGCGACCGTTGCGGCGCTTCGAATCTTCAAAGCTGGAGTCTCGCATAGTGGCTGCTCCTCTTTGCTCCTTTTATTGGCCTGTAGTGATAAGTGGCTCTTCAGGGCCTGTTTGCTTTTTGCCTTCCCATACCCAGCTCAGGAAGCGGGTGGAGCACAGCATCCAGTGCGCGGTGAGGAGAACCGGGATGGTGAGCGCAATGGCGTCGATAAGCTCGGAGCCATTGACCAATGCCAGCTGGTGGCCGCCCATGCTGACGGTTCCCGGCGGGAAGGTGCACGACCACCAGGCAGGGGAATAGGGGACCCACCGAGCTACATTGGGATAGAAGGTAAACATCGCGTAGATGGATAGCGGAATGGCGATGATGAGGGCAGTCAGGCCGTAATAAATGGATACCGGGCCGGGGAAAAGAATCTGCATAGCCGTGGTGGACTGGCCTACCACGCCTAGTGGTACCCAGGCAGTGGCTGATTTCGCGCCGGTAAAATCCACCTTCCCGTGCCATGCGGCCCAGTACACGCGAGCAAAGGTCGGCACCGCCGTTACCAGGGACATGAAGAAAAATATCGTGCCCATTACGTGGTAGAACTGGCCGTAATCGTGAGCCAGCCAACCAGAAACCGAGGCCGAAATCATGGGGCCAACCAGTGGCAGGCCCCAGGTGAACTTCGGCTCGCCATCAAAGCGTGTGAGCTGGATAGCCCACGTGATAACCGTAATTGGGCCACCGATCCAAAAGCCTATGAGGCGGAAAGTAGGAATGTCCGTGAGCCCGGAAAGCGCGGCGCCGAGCGCCAAGATTCCGATGAAAAACATCGACCATTCCGCCATTGTGGTGCGCTCGAAGCTGGGATGGCGGTAGCGCAAGAAACCCGCGGTGAGGACGACAAAGATGACGCACGCAATGGCGGCAAAAATGCCGGCCAGGATCATCATGCCTTCTTCCACGAGTAGGCGCGAAACGATGGAGGTGCCCATGAGGCTGCCTCCCCACGCGGGGCCGGGGGCTGGGAGTTGGCGGAATCTATCAGTCACACCCACATGTTAATTTCTTTCGGTCGGGTTATCAGAATTTTGCTCTCGTTTGGGCTGGTGAGAACTCTCGCTAAGTATGGATTTAGGGGCGGGGGTCAAGCCTAGATCATCTTGTGGCATCGATCGCATCTCGCGGGGTCGGCTTAGAAAAAGCAAGTCCCGAGACCCACTGAAGGTCTCGGGACTGAGCTTTGTAGGCGCGTGCCCTTTCGTCCCCTATAGGACGCTGGCTAGCGCAGCTTTAGCAATCGAAATACATCTCAAATTCCTGCGGGGTCGGGCGCAGGCGAACGGGGTTAATCTCGTTCTCGTACTTGTAGTTGATGTAGGTCTCGATGAGGTCCTCGGTGAAAACATCGCCTTCGGTGAGGAAGTCCATGTCCTCCTGCAGGGCCTTGAGGGAAGCCTCGAGGGAGGTCGGGGCCTGCGGGATGGATTCAGCTTCTGCAGGCGGCAGCTCGTAGAGGTCCTTATCTACCGGAGCGTGTGGCTCGATGCGGTTCTTTACGCCGTCGATGCCGGCCATCATCATGGCGGCAAAGCCCAAGTACGGGTTGCCGGATGGGTCCGGAGCGCGGAATTCGATGCGCTTAGCCTTCGGGTTGGAACCGGTAATCGGGATACGGATTGCAGCGGAGCGATTGCGCTGGGAGTAGACCAGGTTAATCGGAGCCTCGAAGCCTGGGACCAGACGGTGATAGGAGTTCAGCGTTGGGTTGGTGAACGCAAGCACAGCACCAGCGTGGTGGAGGATGCCGCCAATATAGTAGCGGGCGATATCGGAAAGACCTGCGTAGCCGGCTTCATCGTGGAACAGCGGCTTGCCGTCCTTCCACAGGGACATGTGGGCGTGCATGCCGGAACCATTATCGCCGGCCAACGGCTTGGGCATGAAGGTGGCGGTCTTGCCCCACTGCGCTGCGGTCTGCTTGACCACGTACTTGAAGGTCTGAATGTCATCGCCCGCGTGCAACATGGAATTGAAGCGGTAGTTGATTTCGTTCTGGCCGGCGCCCACCTCGTGGTGGAAGCGCTCGATGTGGAAGCCTACCTTTTGCAGGTTTTCCACCATGGCGTCGCGCACTTCACCGTGCTTGTCATACGGAGCGGTGGGGAAGTAGCCGCCCTTCAGGCGGGTCTTGTAGCCGGTGTTCGGGGTGCCGTCGAAGTTGGTTTCGCTATCGCGGTTCCACCAACCTTCATCGGAATCAACCTCGTAAAAGCCGTGCTGGACGTCGGTGCCAAAGCGTACGGAGTCAAAGAGGTAGAACTCGGCCTCAGCGCCAAAGTTGCAGGTATCGGCGATGCCGGTGGACTGCAGGTACTCTTCCGCCTTGCGCGCGATGTTGCGCGGGTCGCGGGAGAACGGTTCAAAGGTAAATGGGTCGTGGACGAAGAACTTGATATTCAGGGTCTTGGCCGTGCGGAACGGATCAATATGCGCGGTGGCTGGATCCGGCAGCAGGGTCATATCGGACTCATCGATGGTGGTGAATCCGCGGATAGAGGAGCCGTCGAAAGCGAGGCCGCTTTCGGCATCTTCTACGGTGAACTCTTCTGCTGGGATGGAAAAGTGGTGCTCGGTGCCTGGGACGTCCGTAAAACGGATATCGACGAATTTTACGTCCTCGTCCTTAATAAACTGGACGATGTCCTGCACTGTCTCGAAAGACACGTTTGTCTCCTCGTTGTTGACCGGTGAATTGTCTCTCTATAGCCTACTAGGTTCTCGCCCTAGGGATTGCGATTCCCCTCGTTTCACATCTCACTTTCCGCCCGCTAGATTGGTGAGCATGGCAGATAAGCGTACGTGGCTCGACGGCCCAAATATTCCGGGCGAATACGATGATATGGAAGGCCCCGGTCGCTGGCCGGGAGAAAAGCTGGGTCTTCCGGAGTCCGGACCGGGGTCACTAGCTTCCGTTGGCCGCCGCGCCGGCGCTGTGGCGATTGACTGGATCGTGTGCATGCTCATCGCCAACCTCATCCACATGTTTACTACGGAACTCGGCGGTGTGGCTTTCTTGGGCTACGCCCTCTGGGTCATCATGGGCATCGTGTGTGGTTGGCTCTTTGCTCGCACCCCCGGCATGCTGCTGTTGGGTATGGGCGTGGCGCGACTCGACGTCCCCGGCGCCCGCGTGGGCCTATGGCGCGCGGCGTTGCGCACGGTGCTCACCGGTGTGCTGTTCCCAGCAGCCATGGTTGATGCGGATGGACGCGGAATGCATGACCGCGCCACCGGTACCATCGTTATTCGCTCCTAAGTCGCCCGGATTTTCCGGGCAAGAGAAAATCCCTGCCACACCTCATATGGTGCGGCAGGGATTCGCTTTAGGCGCCCTACTTATTCTTTTTGCGCTGCTGGGCGCGGCGCATGCGGCGGTTCATGCCGGCCATGTTCTGCGCCTGGTGGGGCATTGGACCCTTGGGCATGCCCGGGGTGGTGCCCGGCATGGAATCCATGGCTTCGATTCGGCGGATGTTTTCATAGGTCTCGTTCTTATTGAAGTTGCGCGGCAGCTTCATGACCTTATTGCGCAGCTTGGATACGGGGACCTCGTCCTCGCCGTTGCCTACGAAGATCTCGTAGATGGGAACGCCGCCGGCGATCTTGTCTACGCGCTTCTTAAGCTGGTTGAGGGTAGGGCGCACGCGATTCTTATTGCCCTCGCACACGAAGATGACGCCGGCATTGCCGATGACGCGGTGGATAAGATCCTGCTGGCGGGTAGCGGCCACACCGGTCTTTACGGACCACACGATGCCCACGGTATTGCGCAGTTGCTGCTCGAGTGCCCAGCCCGCAGCACCCGGCTGGTCTTCCACGCGCTTGTACATATCGCGCTCCAGGCGGCGGGTGAATAGGAACATTGCGAGCAGCGCGCCGATGCCCAAGCCGAGGATGAGCATGAACCACTGGCCGTGGAAAAGCAGGCCGATCAGGAAGAAAAGCAAGCCCATGCCCAGGAAGGCGCCCAGCATGATGGGGATAAGCGCCTTATCCTGCTTGCGCTGCATATTAAATGCTTGCCACATTTGGGACCAGGTTTGCTTACGCTGCTGGCGCTTGGCCGCGCGTTCTTGCTTCTTTGCAGCCTTTAGTGCTGCCTTGTCATCTTTCGCCATGGCTCCTACTTTAAAGGTCAACGGGCATGAATGTTAAAACGGCCCACGCGGAAAGCGCAGGCCGTTATGAAAACGTGTGGTTTAGCGGACGGTGGCCGCCGCCGAATTCGCATTAGCCGGAGCCTTGGCCATGCGGGTGGTCACGGGTGTTTCTTCCGATGGGCCGTATTTCTCCAGCAGGGTGGAGGCCTCTTGGGCGGTAGCACCCTGGGAGGTTTCCGCCAAGTGCTTGAGGTTTTCCGGCAGCTCGAAGCCGCGCTTTTCCATGGCCTGCACGTAGAGACGGCCGGCGCGGTAGGACGAGCGCACCAGTGGGCCGGACATGACGCCGCCGAAGCCGAGCTCCTTTGCCAGCTTGGAGTGAGCCACAAACTCCTCTGGGCGCACCCAGCGCTCAATCGGGTGGAAGCGCGGGCCGGGGCGCAGGTACTGGGTGATGGTGATGATATCGCAGCCAGCAGAGCGCAGGTCACGCAAAGCTTCCTCGACCTCTTCCTCGGTCTCGCCCATGCCCAAAATCAGGTTGGACTTGGTAATGAGGCCATAATCATGTGCCTGGCGGATGACGTCCAAGGAGCGCTCGTAGCGGAAGGCCGGGCGGATGCGCTTAAAGATGCGCGGCACGGTCTCCAGGTTGTGCGCGAAGACCTCCGGCTTGGCCTCGAAGACCTCCTCCAGCAGGTCTGGCTTGCCAGAGAAATCCGGGGTGAGGTTTTCCACGCCGGTGTGGGGGTTAAGCTCGTGAATCTTGCGCACGACCTCGGCGTAGAGCCATGCACCCTCATCGGGGAGATCATCGCGGGTAACACCGGTAATGGTGGTGTAATTAAGATCCATTTCCCGGATATTTTCGGCTACGCGGCGCGGTTCATCGCGGTCTAGTTCTTCCGGCTTGCCGGTGGCAATATCGCAGAAGTCGCAGCGGCGGGTGCACTTATCGCCACCGATGAGGAAGGTAGCCTCGCGGGATTCCCAGCACTCGTGGATATTCGGGCAACCTGCCTCCTGGCACACGGTGTGCAGGGAGGCCCCAGCCACGCGGGACTTCATGTCCTCATAGCCCGGGCCAGTGCGAACCTGGTTGCGGATCCAGCGTGGCTTTTGTTCGATGGGTGACTCCGCATTCTTCTTTTCAATGCGGAGCATCTTGCGTCCTTCAGGCTTAACAGTCACAAAAACTCACTTTATCGGTTGATGGTGGTGATGGCTAATAGCTCTTCTAGGTATAAGTCGCCGCGGTCACATCCTATTCCGCGCCAGCCCCAAACTAGGGTTCTTGCCGCGCTTGTCGACGCCTCTGTCTAGCCCTTTCATTTGCCACCTTCGTGGGATCAGGGGCTGAGCCAAAGGTGTGGTCGGCGACAATGAGGCGGCCCGAGAGGGCGTCATCAAGCGCCTGCAAAAGCGGTTGGGTGGCATCCTCGAGGCTGACCTGGCGTCCGAGCTCCAGCGATAGGGTGGTGACATCGGCGTCATCGATGCCACAAGCCACGATGTGGTCGTAGTATTCCAGCGTATTGCAGCAGTTAAGCGCCAAACCGTGCATGGTCACCCCGCGAGTAATGCGGATTCCAAGAGCGGCAATCTTGCGGTCACGCTTCGGAGCGGAGGGATCCTTGGCTTCGGTAGTGGAAGGAACCCACACGCCCGAGCGGCCATCGATGCGCCCGGCGGTGGTTACCCCCATCTGGCGGACCGTCTGGATGGTGGCCTCCTCGAGGCGGCGGACATAGTCGACGACGTCGACGGGCTCGGCCAATTTGATAATGGGGTAGATGACCAGCTGGCCTTCGCCATGCCAGGTGATGCGCCCGCCACGGTCAACGGTGATAACGGGCAGGCCGTTATCTGGCATATCTTCCGGTTGGGTGCGCTTGCCGGCGGTATAGATATTGGGGTGTTCGACTACGAGCACCACATCGTCTTGTTCCCCCTTGGCGCGCGCGGCTGCTACCTCGGCCTGGTAGTCCCAGGCCTCCTGGTAGTCCATCCGGCCCAAGAAACGGACCTCTAGTGGTTTATCGGAGGCGCGGATAGAACGCTCGGCGGGGAAGAAAGGATCGCGTGGTGCAGTCATAGACTCAAAGTTTCCTCTGGTGCGGTGGGCAAAGCAAAGCGGGAGGGTGCGCGTGGCACACCCTCCCGCGTGGGGTCGAATTAATCTAGGCCGTTGGCGGATGCATAAGCGGCAGCATCCATGAGCTCGCCGGCCTCATCAACCTCAACCTCGAAAAGCCAGCCCTCGCCGAACGGGTCGTTGTTGATGACAGCGTAGTCATCGTGCACATCCTCGTTAACGGCCTTTACGGTGCCGGTGACAGGGGAGTAGAGGTCAGAGACGGACTTCGTGGATTCGACCTCGCCACAAGACTCGCCGGCGGTAACGGTATCGCCTACCTCCGGCAGTTCGGCGAAGACGACCTCACCGAGGCGGTCAGCAGCCACGGAAGTAATGCCGATGTGCACGGTAGCGCCAGCAACGGCATCGGCGGCAGCGTTGACCCACTCGTGGTCTTCGGAGTAGGAAAAATCTTGAGGAAGGTTAGCCATGGTGATGTGGTCCTTTCGGGCTGGTTGAAAAGATGCTTACTTGTCGCGCTTATAGAACGGCAACGCGGTTACTTCAAAAGGATAGCGCTTACCGCGAATCTCCACCTCTACAGCGGAGCCGGGCTCGAGGTTCGCGCCGGTATTCAGCAGCGCGATGGCCACTGGGTGTCCCAGAGTGGGGGAAGGCTGGCCGGAGGTGACCGTGCCTACCTTCTCATCGCCCACGAAAACCTCGGCACCGGCGCGGGCTGCGCGGCGCTGCTCGGAGGTGAGACCGGTGATCGCTACCTGCGGGCCTTCGGCGGCGCGTTGGCGGACGACCTCGGAGCCGACGAAATCGGCCTCCTTTTTGGCAAAGGCACGGGCCATGCCCGCCTCTACCGGGGTGATGTCGCGGGAGAGCTCGTTGCCGTAAAGAGGCATGCCGGCCTCGAGGCGTAGGGAATCGCGGGCGGCGAGGCCGCACGGCTTGAGGTCGTATTCTGCACCGGCCTTGAGCAGCTCTTCCCACAGCTGCGCGGCATCGGAGTTGTACACAATGAGCTCGAAGCCATCCTCACCGGTGTAGCCGGTGCGCGCGATGATGGCAAAGGTGCGCGCCACCTTACCCATGGTGGCGGCGTAATAGCCGAGGTTGTAGACCTCGTCCTGCTTATTGTCTTCCACCAACGGGACGAGGATTTCTGCGGCCTTAGGACCCTGGACGGCGATCATGGCCACGTCACGGGACTCGTTCTTCAAGGTGACATCGAAGCTCTCGGCGCGCTTGTTGAGCTCGTCCCACACGGTATCGGCGTTGCCGGCATTCGGGACGACGAGGAATTTATCTTCCTCAAAGCGGTAGGTAATGAGGTCATCGATGATGCCGCCGTCCTCGGCGGTGATCATGGAGTACTTGGCCTTGCCCACCTTGAGGGGCTCAAAGTTGGAGATGAAGGCATAGGACAAGAACTTGCCGGCGTCGGCGCCGTTGACCCAGATTTCGCCCATATGAGACAGGTCAAATAGACCGGCGCTGTTGCGTACAGCGCGGTGCTCGTCTAGCTCGTTCTGGTACTTCAGCGGCATGTTCCATGGGCCGAAGGCCGTAAAGGTGGCGCCGAGTTTCTCGTGCTCGGCATTGAGTGGGGAGGTAAGAAGTTCGGTCATGTTTACTCCTCAGAATCGTCGATATCGAATGCTTCCGGCGGCGGGCAGCTGCAGACCAAGTTGCGATCACCATAGGCCTCGTCGATGCGGCGCACCGGCGGGAAGTACTTGTAGCTGTGGCGCAGGGATTTCACTGGCCAAGCGGCTTTTTCCCGGCTGAAGACAAAGTCCCACGTATCGGCGCTAACGGACTCCGCGGTAAACGGAGCATGGTGGATGACGGAGCCTTCGTAGGACACCTGGCCGTCGATGATTTCCTGGATCTCGGCGCGGATGGTGCGCATTGCCTCGATGAAACGATCCAGCTCGCCCAAGTCCTCGGACTCGGTGGGCTCCACCATGAGGGTGCCGGCCACCGGGAAAGCCAGGGTCGGGGCGTGGAAGCCAAAGTCTACGAGGCGCTTGGCGACGTCCGCGGCGGTGACCCCAGAGGCGTCGGTAAGCGCGCGCAGATCCAGGATGCATTCATGGGCCACCAAGCCAGCATTGCCGGTGTAGAGCACAGGGAAGGAATCTTCCAGGGACTTGGCCAGGTAATTTGCGCCCAAAATTGCGTGGGCGGAGGCTTGAGCAAGTCCCTGCGCGCCGCTCATAGCTAGGTATGCCCAGGAAATCGGCAGCACACCGGCCGAGCCGTACTTGGTACTGGTAATAGGCACACCTTGCCCAACCGGGGTAGCAGTGGTTGCATCCAGCTGCGGATCCGCGGCATTGGTGGGCAGGAACGGGATAAGGTGCTCGGCCACTGCTACTGGACCCACGCCTGGGCCGCCACCGCCATGCGGAATGGTAAAGGTCTTGTGCAGGTTGAGGTGGGACACATCGCCGCCGAACTGCCCTGGGCGGGCCCAACCGGTCAGCGCGTTCATATTCGCACCGTCAATGTAGACCTGGCCGCCCACCGCGTGGACCTTATCGCAAACATCGCGAACCTCTGGGTCAAAGACCCCGTGGGTGGACGGGTAGGTCACCATGATGCCGGCGATGTGGTTGCCATGCTTGGCAATCTTTTCATCCAAATCCGCCAGATCAATAGAGCCGTCGTCCGCGGTCTTTACCACCACAACGCGCAGGTTAGCCAGCGTAGCCGAGGCCGCATTCGTGCCGTGTGCGGAAGCCGGGATGAGTACTACATCGCGCTCGTTATCGCCATTGGCTACGTGGTAGCGGCGGATGGCCAAAAGGCCGGCCAGCTCGCCCTGGGATCCGGCGTTGGGCTGGATGGAGACCTTGGCATAGCCGGTGATCTCGGCCAACCAACCTTCAATCTCCTCGACCAGTGCGCGCCAGCCGGCGGTTGTCTCTTCCGGGGCGTAGGGGTGGATGCCAGCAAATTCCGGCCAGGAAATCGGCTCCATGGCGGCGGTGGGGTTGAGCTTCATGGTGCAAGAACCCAGCGGGATCATGGTGCGGTCAAGCGCCAAGTCCTTATCTGCCAGCTTGCGCAAGTAGCGCAACATCTGGGTTTCGGAGTGGATGCGGTTGAAGACCTCGTGCTGGAGCGGTTCCTGGCTGCGCTGCAGGCTCTTAGGCAGGTCGAAGTCAGCCTCAGTCGCCTCGGCACCGAAGGCTTGGGCTAGCTTGGCGACGTCCTCCTTAGTCGCCGACTCACCGAAGGACACCGATACCTTGTCCTCACCGATCGCGCGCACGAGGTATCCCTCCTTCTGGAGGTTTTCCTTGATGCTGGTGGCATCCACGCCGGCGACGGTGACTGTATCGAAGAAGTCTTCAGATACCAGCTGCTTTCCGGCATCCTTGACGGATTGGGCGAAGCTGGAGGCAAGCCCATGCACGCGCTGTGCGATAGCCTTGAGGCCTTGCGGACCGTGGTAGACGGCGTACATGGAGGCGACATTAGCTAGCAACGCCTGCGCAGTACAGATATTAGAGGTGGCGCGCTCGCGGCGAATGTGCTGCTCGCGAGTCTGCAGTGCCAAGCGGTAGGCCGGGCGACCATCCGCGTCCTTAGAAACACCGACGATGCGGCCAGGCATCTGCCGTTTGAGTTTTTCTGTAACCGCCATATAAGCAGCGTGCGGGCCACCGAAGAAGAGCGGCACGCCGAAGCGCTGGGAGGAACCGAGTACAATATCGGCGCCCAGTGAGCCAGGGCCTTCCAAGAGAAGCAGGGAAAGCGGGTCGGTGACCACAGCGGCTAGCGCGCCGCGGGTATGCAGCTCTTCGATGAGGGAAGAGGGATCAAAAATGTCGCCCTCGGTGCCGGTGTAGGCAATGACGGCGCCAATGAGGTCCTCGCCTACGAGGCCTTCGCGCAGGTCGACGATTTCCACCTCGAGGTCAATCGCGCGGGCACGCTCCGCGGCGACGGTAAGCACCTGCGGGTGCAGGCGGGAATCGAGCACTACACGGCGGCCCTTCTTTACCGCACGGGACATAAGGCCCACGGCCTCAGCCGCGGCAGAAGCCTCATCCAAGAGAGAGGCATTCGCAATCGGTAGTCCAGTGAGGGATTCAATCATGGTCTGGAAATTCAGCAGCGCTTCCAGACGCCCCTGGGAAATCTCCGGCTGGTACGGCGTATAAGCGGTATACCAACCAGCATCTTCTAGCAGACCGCGGCGGATGACCGCTGGGGTAAGGGTATCTGAAAAGCCCTGACCATAGAAAGGCTTTAGCACAGTGTTCTGGTTGGCGTACTCCCGCAACGTAGCCTGTGCTTCATCCTCCGAGAGTGCCTCAGGAAGCTGAGGCAATTCTGCGGCGCGGATCTTGGAGGGAATGGCGGCATCGACCAGCGCGTCCACGCTGTCGTAGCCTACCTTCGCAAGCATGGTGGCCTGCTCCGTAGAATCCGGCCCTAGGTGGCGGGAGATGAATTCCATGTCAGTGAGACTCCTTAGTGGGGGACAATGGCTATAACCGCCCTAATTATATGTTTAATAATGGGTGAGCCGATCCCCCTTGAGAAACTTTTATGCACCGCATCACTGTCTAAGGTGGCTCCAAAGGCGCTCACCACGGGCTTAGTGGGAACGACCGCGAAAAGCCTCGAATAAAACGGGATGGATGGTTCAGCTAAAGGCGGATCTATCACCCCCACTTGGCACCCCAGACATGGCAAAAGCCTCCCAGCCCCGCGGTGGGGCTGGAAGGCTTTAAGCGGCGATAGAACCTTTAGACTTCGAGGTCTGCCTGGAAGTCCGCGGTCTGCAGGCGATCCTTGATGGTGGTGATGAAGCGGCCTGCGTCCGCACCGTCAACCACCTGGTGATCGTAGGTGAATGGCAGGTAGCACATCTGGCGGATGGCAATGGCATCCTGGCCGTTTTCGTTGACAACCACCGGACGCTTCTCAATGGCTGCGGTACCCAGAATGCCGGCCTGTGGCGGAACCAAGATCGGGGTATCGAGCATGGCGCCCTCGGAACCGATGTTGGTCACGGTGAAGGTAGCACCGGTCAGATCGTTCGGCTTCAGCTTGTTATTGCGGGCCTTATCAGCCAGCTCCGCAATCTGCTGCGCGATCTGCGGCAGGGTCATGTCCTGTGCCTTGTGGATGACCGGGGTGAGCAGACCCTTCGGAGTATCAACAGCGATAGCGATGTTGACGTCCGCGTGGTAGGTCATCTCCTTGGTTTCTGGGTTATAAGACGCATTGACGTTCGGGTGGGAGACTAGGGCCTCAGCGGTAGCCTTCACGATGAATGGCAGGAAGGACAGGTTGGCACCGTGCTTGTCGATGAATGCCTGCTTGTTCTTCTTGCGCATATCCCAGATGGCAGTCATGTCGACTTCCTGTACGTGGGTAAGCTGTGCGGAAATCTGCAGCGCCTCTACCATCTTGGAGGCGGTGATTTCGCGAATGCGGTTAACCTTCTGGGTGGTGCCGATAAGCTCCTGCTTCGCCGGATCCACAGACTTGGTGGACCAACGAGCGCGTGGGGAGTTGTCGGATTGCGCACCAGACTTGGCAGGTGCGTCTCCCTCGCCAGCGGCAGCAAGCACGTCCTGCTTGCGGATACGGCCACCGACGCCGGTGCCCTCAACGTTGTTGAGGTCTACGCCGTGCTTGTCAGCCAGCTTGCGTACCAGTGGGGTGACATAAGGAACGTTGTCGCCGTTGTTGACCTTAGCGGAGGTATTGAGAGAAGAATCCTGCTGGGTTTCCTTCTTGTCCTCTGCCTTTGGCTCCGGCTTCTTGTCTTCCTCTGCCTTTGGCTCTTCCTTCTTTTCTTCTTCCTTTGGTTCTGGCTTGGAGTCGGAGGAGGATGCGGAGGCGTTTTCGTCGCCGATGCGGGCGATGACTGCGCCTACCTCGATGGTGTCATCTTCGTCGGCGAGGATTTCT
>NZ_JAKRDR010000018.1:0-36425 GCF_022345765.1 Corynebacterium nasorum
CTCCCCACCCTCTCACCCCTCGCGACCTGCCGCAGGAAGACACGGCGCCTCCTTCGCCGCCGGCCGCGGACCCTTCGCCGTCAACCGCGGCGCCCGCACCGCGACCGGCAGCGCCACGCCCTCCCGCGCGGGATAAGAGCGGACTGCCGAACCTCAACATTCCGCCGCATGAGGTCCGCGGGCGCATCGAGGACGCGGTGCCTGATATGCCGGCAGTGCCCGCCGTGCCTGCGCCCGCCCCACCGCCTGCGCCGCCGCTGCCTCCCGCGCCGCGGATTCCGGGTCTCTAACTCACCGCTTTCAGCCCCACGATGCCGCCGATGATCATGGAGAGGAAAAACACCTTCCACACCGTGGCGACCTCGTGCCCGGCCGCGAAGGAATAGATAACCGCCCCGACGTGCCAACACCCGCCCACACCGCATAGGCCGTGCCTACCGGGATGCTGCGCATCGCCCACGCCAGCCCGCCCATGGAAATCGCGCAGGCCACGAGGAAAATAAGCGAGGGCCACAAACGCGTAAAACCTGCGGATTTATCCAATGCCGCCGCCCACACGGCCTCGACTGCGCCGGAGAAAATCAAGATGAACCACGCCATAACTGCTTCCTGGCCGTCTTGTCGCGTTGCCGGGTACGGCTCCCCCCGTCCGGGGCTCGCGCAAGACGCGGCGAACCTGCACCCAATGATGGCACACTGGGAAACCATGAGGATTGCATTTCTTGGAACTGGCCGCATGGGAACCGAACTAGCCCGCCGCCTGCTCAATGAGCAAGACGGCATCGAATTGACCGTCTGGAACCGCACCGCCGAGCGTGCCCAGCCGCTGGTGGAGGAAGGCGCCGAGCTTGCCGCCTCGCCCACCGAGGCCGTAGTGAACGCCGAGGTCATCATCACCTCGCTCTTCGGGCCTGACGATGTCCGCGAGGTCGTCGTCGAGCCGCAGCTCATCCCCGCCGGCGTGACCTGGATCGATACCACCACCGTCTCGCCCAACGATGCCCGCGAATTCGCCGCCGCCGTGGAAACCTACGTCCACGCCCCGGTCGTCGGCACGCTCGGCCCGGCCCGCGAGGGCAAGCTCGGCATCTATGTGGGCACGCCTGACGACGCCCGCCGCGAGCAAGCCATGTCCCTCGCCGAGTCCTGGGCGGGAGAAGACAAGCTCATCGGGGTGGAGGCGGCGGCCACGGCGGCCATCGGAAAGCTGCTGGCGAACCTCGCGCTCGCCGTCACCGCCGAGGGCCTGCTCGAAGCCCTGCAACTCGGCGAGTCCGAGGGCCTAGACTCCGAGGTTGTGCTGCAAATGCTTGATATCACCGGTCTGTCCTTCATCGCGAATATGAAGGCGCCATTTATCACCGGCGAGCGCAATACCGACCCGGGCGATTTCACCGTCGACGCCCTGGCTAAGGACGCGAAGCTCATGGAGATGACCTCCACCAAGCCGCTGCCCGCCCTGACTGCCGCCATCGGCCGCTTCGAGGAAATGCAGGCGATGGGCCACGGCGACCAAGACTTCTCCTCCATCTTCGTCTTCCGCAATAAGGGCTAGTTATCCACAGGCCCGCAGCGAGTGCGGGCCGAAATTCGCCCTTCCGGCCCTAGTTATCCACAGATTCGCGCGCTCACCCTCGCACAGATTGCGCGCGGTGGCTTAGGCTGCGGGGCATGACAGCTCTTCAGACCTATCTCGCGGCCTTGGCGCCCGGCATCGATATCGTTGCCGGGTGCGCTGGCATGTCTGAAGACCAGCTGTGCGCCGCCGGCGCGCCCAATAAAACGGCCCTCACCTTGCTCACGCTTGCCGACGCCCTCTTTGCCCCCACCTCCTTTACCCGCCTCCAACGCCAGGCGGTTAACGCCGCGCGCGACCGCGCCCACCCACTGCCCACGCTGGAGGTAATCGAGCGCTACGCTTCCCGCGCCAAGACCAAGCGCGATGCCTGGCGCCTGCGCGTGGAGTTGTGTCGCACCGCCGCCGATACCGATGAAATGGAAAAGCTAGCGCGTAAAAAGCTGCGCGAACTCAATCCCCCGACCCCGCCACGCCCCGGCGTGCGCATCCGCCGTCGCAAGGACGCGCCGTGGACCCTCGCTATTACCGGGCCTTCCTCGCTCATCGCGGACTTGGAATCCAGCCTGGACGAGGACGCGCCTCTCGATTCCGTTGCGGAGCTCTTCTCCCCTTCCGGCGCCGCCCCAGCCACCCGTCCAACCATTACGACGAATGCAATTATCACGCTCGACGAACTCGACCGCATCATCGATGGCGACGGCGAGGAAATCACCATCCAGCTCACCAACGGTGCCCGCCTCACCGGCGCGGAACTTGTCTCGCGCACGCTGGCAGAGCGCGGGCTTATCACCCTCGTCCATCCCTACGAAGGTGCGGTCAACCTCTACCGGACGGAACGCATGGCCAGCGAAAAGCAGCGGCTCATGGCTGCCGCCGAAAACCCTGTGTGCCCGTGGCCCGCGTGCAACTACCCGGCGGATAAATGCCAGGTGCATCACCTGCAAGCGTGGCGACACGGCGGCGAGACCAACATGTCAAACCTCGCCACCTGCTGCCCGTACCACAATGGTGCCAATGACGATGACCCGAATGCCCCGCCTGTCCGCGGGCGACTCGTTCGCCGCCGAGGTCGCGTGGTATGGCAACCGCCATGGGCCGATACCGCCGCATCGCCGTCCAGCCCGAACGAGCCAGTGCAACCGACCCCGCCGGATCCACCGCACTAGCACTCATGCCGCTAGGCAGCAGGATGCCCTGCTGCCACTTTGGCATGCCCGCACCACGCCACAGCGTATGACCCGGAATGCACGAATCGTGCGGCACCGCTAGCCGACGATGCGCGCGGCGGCGGCGCGGGCATCCGCAATGACGTTGGGCACTCCAACGCCGCCGGCCCAGGCGCCGGTGACATCGACTCCCGGCGTCGCCGCGAGGGTACCGCGTGCGCCGGCCACAGTTTCGAGGTGCCCGGCGTCGTAGCGCGGCAGGCCGCCGAACCAACGCTGGGTGAAGATCTCCGCGACACCCGCGGCGCGGCCGTCGAAGCCGGTGAGTCGCTGGAGGTCATCGAGGGCATAGTCGACAAGGTCGTCTTCTTCGGCGCGGACGATGGCGTCGTCGCCAAAGCGGCCGAAGGAGGCACGTACGAGGGCACCGCCACGCTCAGCCAAGTGCGGCCACTTGCGGGAGGAAAGTGTAAAGGCCTTGGCGTGCACATCGTCTTGGTCGGTGGCCACGAGAATGCCGGAATTCTGCGGCAAAGCGTTTCCCGAAGGGTCTGTATCGGACTCGAATTTCAACCCCACGACGGCCGACGCTGCCAACTTCACTCCCTTCAGCCGTCCCGCCGCTTGCGGGGCGACCTTGCTAAGAAGGCGCGCCGCGGTCGGAGCCGGGGTAGCTACCAGCACGCGATCAAACGGCGCCGCATCGGCCGGTGCTCCGGCCAGGCGGAATTGCTCGCCCTCGCGAGTGATGCCGGAGATAAAAGTATCGAGGTAGATCTTGGCGCGGGATTGCTCGGCCAGTGCCTCATAAAGCTGCGCGTAGCCGCCGCGAAAAGTCTGGAAGACGGGGCCGCCGCTGCGGGGCGCGGCCGCGCGGGCCTCCTCCAGCGTGCGGACCGCGGCCGAGAGAGTCACTGGGCCGCGCTCGGACAGCGCGTCGAGGGTCTCCGCCAGCGCCGGGATGGTCGCGCGCAAACCCAGATCATCGGCCGAACAGGAGTACACGCCGCCGAGGAGGGCGGAGATAACGTGGTCGACGAGGTCGTCGCCAAACTGCTGGCGCACCAGCTTGCCTGCGGAAACGTCGCTGCCCGCCGTCCACTCGAAGGGCTCCTCATTGTCGATGCGGCGCGCGGTCTCGGCCGAGACCAAATGCGCGACCGGCTCCGAGTGCGAAGGAATGCCCATCATTCCGCCGCGCGGCAACGGCTTGAGCTCGCCGGAGTACACCAGCGAGTGCAGACCGGAGGGCTCGACCAAGCTATCGCCGAGACCGAGGGATTCGATAAATTCCACGGCATCGCGCCGGCGGGCGAGGAAGGCCTCGGCGCCCATGTCGGTCGGGCCGTCGTTAAACGGCACAGAGTACAGCTTGCCACCGATCCGGCCGGCGGCCTCGAAAACCTCGACGTCGTGGTCGCGCAGCTCGTAAGCGGCCGTCAAGCCCGCCAGGCCGGCACCGATAATCGCAATACGCATTTAGCCCTCCTCGTGGATGATGGAAACGGCGCGGGTGATTGCTTCCGCGTCAGTAGTTGGCAGGACCCCGTGGCCGAGGTTCCAGATGTGGCCGTCAATATCGCCGCGCTCGCGCGCCCGATCGACCTCGCCGCGGATGGTGCGTACGGCCTGGCGCACGGCGTCGTCGCCGGCAAAAAGCATGGCCGGGTCAAGGTTGCCCTGCAGCACGCGGGCGCTCACGCGCTCGGCCGCGGCATCCATGGGCACGCGATAGTCGACGCCCATGACCTCCGACCCCGCCTCCGACATTGCTGGCAAGAGCTCGCCGGTGCCGACGCCGAAGTGGATGCGCGGAATATCTACGCCGGCCAGGATTTCTCGCGAATACGGCAAAACGAATTCGCGGTAGTCGCGCTCGTTGAGGTAGCCCGCCCAGGAATCGAAAAGCTGCATGGCGTCGATGCCGGCGTCGACCTGCACCTGCAGGAAGCGGGTGATGGTAGGCACCAGGCGGCGCATGAGCAGATGCCAGGTCTCCGGCTCGGCGTGCATGAGGGCCTTGGTGCGCTCGTGGTTCTTAGACGGCCCGCCCTCAATGAGGTAGCTAGCCAGCGTGAACGGCGCACCAACGAAGCCGATAAGCGCTTGGGTTTCGGTGAGCTCGGTCAGGATGCGGGCGATGCCTTCGGTGACCTCGGGGACATCGGCCTCTAGCAGCGGCAGCTTGCCGACGTCCTCCCTACTCCGCACCGCCTGCTCCATCACCGGCCCGCGACCCGGCACGATGTCGACCTTGACGCCGGCGGCTTTGAGCGGGACGACGATATCGGAAAATAAAATGGCAGCATCAACGTCATGGCGGCGCACCGGCTGCAGGGTAATTTCTGCTAGCAGTTCTGGCATGAAGCAGGAATCGAGCATGCTAATCCCCTCGCGGGCGGCGCGGTATTCCGGCAGCGAACGGCCAGCCTGGCGCATGAACCAGACTGGGGGTCGGGAGGGGGTGCGGCCGAGGGCGGCGTCGATAAGCGGGGCACGATTAAGTCGAGACATGCCCCAATTATGAATCAAAAGTTGGAGTGGGGGCTAATTAGCCACGCAAGCTGCGGTCCTTAATAAAGCGGTTGGACTGCGGCTGGAAAAGCAGCGCGAGGGCGATGATCAAGGAAATGGGGATAATCAGCAGGCTAAGCCCGCCAATGCCAAGCGCCAGGGCGGCGATATTATTAAAGAGCGCGATGGCGATGACAATGGTGATGATGCGGCGCGCCCACTTGGACCCGCTGGCCAGCTGCGCGGCAAAGAGCGCCAGCACGACGGCGCCGACGGTATTGGTCACCGCAACAAATAGGCGATTTGAATGGAGATACTCCGCGACCTGCGGGTTCTGGGGCTCTACCTGCGGCCCGCCCGAGCCGAAGATGCCCACCAGGCCGCTGACCAGCATGAGCACGGCGCTGACGACGAGCACCCAATAGGCCCAGCGCAGCGGCCGCGGCCAGGCGTCGAGGTTCTGGCTGGCGGAGGTATTTCTGGCCGCGCGGTTATAGTCCCGGGGTCCGGGCCGCTCGGTATTGCTCATCGCTTGTCCTCCCGGTCAGTGCGCTTGCTACGCTGGTCATCCTTGGCACGCTTGCGTTCTTGCTCGGCGCGCTTCTTCTCGCGCTGCGCTTGTTCGAGTTCCTTTTCCAGCTCGCGCATCTGCTCGAGCTCGCCGGTGTAATCCAAGGTATCGACCCGCACGGAGAAAATCAGGCCGAGCACCGCCGCGACGCCGACCAGGATCTGCACCATGCCATCGGCAGCAAAGAGCCAATCGGGCACATCAGCGCCGGCCGGGGTAACCATGAAGGTCAGCAGGATGCGGAAGCCAAAATACAGCGAGAAAGCGAACCACACGCGCCGCGAGGTACCGGCCCGCTTGCCGCGACGCGCCAAGGACCGCAGCAGGAAGGCCAGCAGCACGATAATCGCCAAGGAAATGGCTGCCGAAAGGGCGACGGAGGCGTAGGCGGCGGTGCGGAGGAAGGCGTCGGAAAGCTGGGCTTCATCGACGCCGGCCGGTGCGGACTTGGCCATCTCCTTGGCCTGCGACATGAGTACGTCGTGGTTGAGCAGCGTCAGCACCACGTTGAGCACCTGGTGCACGGCCTCGCCGCACAGCGCGCCCATCCACAGCCACAGCATGTACGCCACGGATTCCGGGCGTTGCGTGCGCGGCGAGCGCGGAGCAGGGGCGGACGACGGGGGCGTAACAGTCACAGGGATCCTTTACTTGAGCAGGCGGGCGGCTTCGGTAGCGAAGTAGGTGAGAATCTGGTCGGCACCGGCGCGCTTGAACGCGGTCAGGGACTCGAGCATGATGGCCTCGCCGTCAATCCACCCATTGGCGGCCGCGGCCTTGACCATCGCGTACTCACCGGAGACCTGGTAGACCGCAACCGGCACGGGAGAAGTCTCCGCCACGGCCGAAAGCACATCCAAGTAAGGCAGGCCGGGCTTGACCATGACGAAGTCCGCGCCTTCTTCGATGTCGAGCTCGACCTCGAGCAGGGATTCGCGGAAATTGCGCGGATCCTGCTGGTAGGTGCGGCGGTCGCCCTCGAGGGAGGAGCCGACGGCGTCGCGGAACGGGCCGAAGAAGGCGGAGGCATACTTGGCGGAATAAGCCATGATGGCCACGTCCTCGTGGCCGGCCTCGTCAAGGTCGGCACGGATGGCGGCCACCTGGCCGTCCATCATGCCGGACGGGGAGACGATGTGGGCGCCGGCGCGGGCCTGGGAGCGGGCCATGTCTTGGTAGAGCTTGACGGATTCGTCGTTAAGCACGCGGCCCTTGTCATCCAGCACGCCGCAGTGGCCGTGGGAGGTGAATTCGTCGAGGCAGGTATCGGCCATCACGATGAGGTCATCGCCGAATTCCTCGCGCAGGCAGGAAATGCCGCGGTTCAAAATGCCCTGCGGGTCCCACGCGACGGAGCCGGTATCATCCTTGTCCTCCTCGAGCGGAACGCCGAAAAGATCGACGCAGGTCACGCCGGCTTCTAGGGCCTCTTCGGTCGCGCGGCGCAGGGAATCAAAAGTGTGCTGGTAAACGCCCGGCATGGAGGGAATCTCGCGCGGGGCGTCGAGGCCGTCCACGATGAACATGGGCAAAATCAGGTCCGAGGGGCGGACCTGGGTTTCGGCCACAAGGTTGCGCATCGCGGGGGTGGTGCGCAGGCGGCGTGGGCGGCGGGCTGGGAAAGTGCTCATTGGGTACTCCTTAGAGCGAGACTAAACTTATGCCTTGTCGACCTTAGTAGCCTTCTTGCGCGAGCGGCGCTTCTTCCTCGGCGCGGGAAGGTTTCCGGCGGCGCGGAGGGCGGCGACGTGGTCTGCGAGGGCGTCGACAAGCGCGGGTACGTCCGCGACCTCGGGCACGACATCGACGCGCAGGCCCATCTCTTCCGCGGCCGCTCTTGCCGACGGCCCGATACACGCAATGATCGTCCGCTGGTGCGGTTTGCCCGCAATGCCCACCAGGTTGCGCACGGTGGACCCAGAGGTGAAGGCGACGGCGTCGAAGCCGCCGGTCTTGATCATGTCGCGGATCTCGGCCGAAGGCGGGGCGGCGCGGACGGTGCGGTAGGCCACGACGTCATCGACTTCCCAGTCGAGGGCCTTGAGCCCATCCACGAGGGTATCGGCCGCGATATCGGCGCGCGGGAGCAGGACGCGGCCGACGGCGTCGATATCTTCCACGAAGTTGGGGAAGACATCGAGCAGGCCCTCGGCGTTCTGCTTTTTCTTGTGCGGTAAAAGCTCCGGGACCATGCCCTTGGCGCGGATGGCGGCCGCTGTCTTGGTGCCCACGGCCGCGAGGTGGACGCCGGCGAAATCGCGGGCGTCGAGGCCCAGCTGGGCGATCTTATCCCACACCGCGTTCACTGCGTTGACGGAGGTAAAGACGATCCACTTATAGCGACCCTCAACGATTCCCTTAATGGCGCGGTCCATCTGTGCCGGATTGCGCGGCGGCTCGATGGAGATGGTGGGCACGTTTTGGGGAATGGCTCCGTAGCCGGCCAGGCGCGCGGACATCGGGCCAGCCTGCTCCTTAGTGCGCGGCACGAGCACGCGCCAGCCGTAGAGGGGACGGTTTTCCCACCAGGAGTATTTGGTGCGGTCGTCGATGCTGCGGCCGAGGGTGACCACGAGCGGGCCGACAAGGTCAGCGTCGAGCTTGCCCATGGTGCCCAGAGTGGTCTCGTAGGTGCGCTGCAGGCGGGTGGTGCCGTGCACGGTGACAAAAGCCTCGGTCTCGGCCGGCATGCCGCGTTGTTGTAGCTCTTCGGAGATGACCGGCAGGTCCTCCTTCGTGGCCTGCAGAACGATGGGCTGCGTGGCGTTGGCCAATGCGTCCCAATCGGCACCGTTGGTGACATCGGCCTCGGTATAAGTCGAGCCGAGTGCAATGCCAGCAAAGGACGGCACGGTCGACGGCAGGGACATGCCCGGCACGACCTGGAATTCCAGGCCTGCGGAGGCCACGGCATTGATTTCGGCCTTGATGGACTCGCGGTGCAGCGGGTTGCCGGTCACGAGGCGGATGACATCTTCGCCGTCGGCCTCAACCAAGCATTCACGCAGCTGTCCGACGATATCCTCTCCCGGTTCATACAGCACCGCCGCCGTTGGCGGGGCGGGGCGGGGCGGCTTGCGGCGCGCGCCCTTGGCCTTGGCGTCGGCGCACATTTGGGCGTATTCAGCCTCGGCGGCGTCGAGAAGCTCTTGCGGAACGGGCAGGGCGGCTGCGACGGCATCGCGCACTCCCTGCATGACCTCTGGATCGGTCACGGCGATGGCACTATTTGCCAGAACCTCGCGGGCGCGGACGGTCAGCAGGTCGGGATTACCTGGACCAGCGCCCACAAAGACGATCTTGCCCAATTGGGTGTCTGGCGCGGCATTGCTCATAAAGTTCTTTTCTAAATTCGGGCGCGCGGCACCGCGCACGGACATGATCGCATGCGGTGTGGTTCCCCGCGCCGGCGGTGGGTGACACGGTCATAACGGCCAAAATCCCAGGCCTTAAGTCCTGGGATGCCCTTAAAGGGGGCCGGATCATTGCGGGACAATGATTTGTGGTATCTACACCTTAAATTATTAGCGCCTAAAGGCGAAATTACTTGCCCAGCAGCTCGGCCGCACCACCGGCGAAAAGCTCGTCGGAAACGCGCGCGCCGAGCTCGGCGGCTTCGGCCGCAGGCCCGGAGGCGGTGGCAGTAAGCTGACGCGAACCATCGAGCGCAAAGACGCCACCGCGCACGGTGAGCTGGTCGCCGTCCCAGCGCGAGGTGGCGGCCACCGGCGCGGTACAGCCGGCCTCAAGGCGGGCCAGCACGGCGCGCTCACCGGCCGCGGCGGCCGAGGCGCGGTCATCGACGATGGCATCGAGGGCCGCGGCAGCCTCGGTTCCGGCCACAGCCTCGATGGCGAGGGCGCCCTGGGCCGGCGCCGGCATGAAGACGGAGGGCTCGAAGATTTCGGTGGCGCGGTCCGCGTAGCCGCCGCGCAGCAGGCCGGCATAGGCCAGCAAGACGGCGTCGAGCTCGCCGTCGGTGACCTTGGACATGCGGGTATCGATATTGCCGCGCAGCGGGCGAATCTCCAGGTCGGGGCGGATGGCGGCCAGCTGGGAGATGCGGCGCGGGGCGGAGGTACCCACGCGCGCGCCCTGCGGCAGCTGCGCCAGGCTCAGGCCATCGCGGGCGACGAGCGCCTCGCGGGAATCCTGGCGCTGCGGCACCACGAGGCGGAAGCGATCATCGGGCGCGGTGGGCAGGTCCTTAAAAGAGTGGACGGCGATATCGCACTCGCCGGCATAGAGGGCCTCGCGCAGCGCTTGGGTAAATACGCCGACGCCGATACGCTCGACCGGTGCCATATTGACGTCGCCGGCGGTGGTGACGATGTGGAGCTGGGAGTCAAAGCCGGCGTCGATAAGCCAATCGCGGACGTGGCCCGCCTGGGTGGTGGCAAGCTTGGAGCCGCGGGTACCAATCTGAAACATTTAGGCCTCCTTAGTCATGGTGGGCAATTCATTAACGGCCACGGACACTCCGGAGCCTTCCAGTTGCAGGCCAAAAAGTTCCTGCAGGGCATTCTCGCTGCTGACACTGCTTTCCGACGCCGCCAGTTTCTTCGCCCGCACCGTTGGTTCATGCAGCAGCTTATCGGCCACGCGCTTGAGGGCGCGCTGGACGTCCTCAAGTTGCTTGCCCGAGATTTCGGGGTGCTTATGTTGCAGGCGTGCGGCCTCGCATTCCACGAGGTCGGCCGCGCGGCGGTGCAGGGCGCTCACGGCCGGGACGACATCGCGTACGCGCTGCGCAGAGGTATAGGCTGCCAGCTCTTCGTCGACGATGCGCCGGGCCTGCGCGTGCGGGCTAGTGCCGGCCGCGACGTCGGTATCGGCGGCCGAGAGCGACTTGCTCAGGCGCTCGATATTGACCAGATCCACGCCCTCGGCCGCAGCGGCGGCATCGTCGATATCGCGCGGCAGGGAGAGATCGATGAGCATGAGCTCGCGGCCGGCGGGAATGTCGGTGGCCTCGATGGTGAAATTATCGGCGCCGGTGGCGGAGATGGCCAGGTCGACGTCGGAAAGCGCGGCGGCACGTTGGGAAAAGTCCACGACGCGGGCGGCAACGCCCGCCTCCTCGGCGTGGCTGGCCAGGCGCTCGGCGCGCTCACGAGTGCGGTTGGCCAGCACCAGCTCCTTGACCCCCAGCCGGCCGGCGTGGGTGGCGGCGAGCGATGCCATAGCGCCCGCGCCGAGGACCAACGCGGTCTTGCCGGCCAAGTCCTCAGCGTCTAGGCGCTGCAGGGCTTGGTCGAAGGCGAAGGACACCATGGAGGAGCCTGCCTCATCGATGTCGGTCTCGGAGTGCACGCGCTTGCCCGCCCGTAGTGCCGACTGCGCCAGCGCGTGGATGCGCGGTCCGGCCGTGCCCTGTTCGGAGGCGGCCTGGTAGGCGCTGCGCACCTGGCCGATGATCTGCTGCTCTCCTACCACCATGGAATCCAGCCCAGAGGTCACCGACATCAGGTGCTCGGCCGCGGCGTCGGCATAGCGCACGTAGAGGTAGCTGCGCAGCTCCTCCTCGCTCACGCCCGATACTTGGGTGATCACGCGCACGACTTCCTGCACGCCGGCGTGGAAGGAGTTGGTGACGGTGTAGATCTCCATGCGGTTGCAGGTGGAGATGATCATCGCCTCTGAAAGTGAGTCGGCCGCCACCAGTTTCCCGCAGGCGGAATCCTGGACCGCACTATCCATGCTCAGCTTCTCCAGCAGCGCCACTGGCGCCGACTGGTGGGACATGCCCACGACGAGCACGCTCATGCACAACACTCCTCAACCATTTGATTGATTTTAATCCTCCAAAAGAATACCCGCCGGTGGCATGGATCCCGAATTATCTGCTTAGTTCGGCCGCGAGCTCGGCGTTGTCTACTTCCCAGCAGGCGAACTCTTCGCCGTCGATGACCACGACGGGTACGCGATCACCGAACTCCATGGCCAGCTCCGCATCCTCATCCACGTTACGCACGGCAAGCTCCGCACCTGCCTGCGTGACAACGGGGGTAATCTGCTCCCTCACGCGCGCACAAGAACCGCAGGTGGTGCGCACCATGAGCTCGACGAGATACTGAGACATATTCTCCTCACAGGGACGGCGGCGGTCGAAACCATTACTATGGACACGTTAGTCCACCCCGCGTTTGCGAAAGCTGTTTGTCTGACTCGTGTCCGCTACCACTCCCCCAGGGTTCCCCGAAACTCCCCGCGAATTCTTGGCCAACTGGACCGCCTCGCGCGGCAATCTGCGTAATTTTTTAGAAAACCAGGCGCTCGCCCCGCTGGACGAGGAATCCCAGCGCACCGCCGGCGAAGCCGCGGCCGCGGCGGCATTGGAAGAATTCGGGCTGGATCTAGAGGATTTTGCCTCCGGTGTGGATTCGGTAACCGGCTCTTATGACGCGGCGGGCGCGCAGCGTATTACCGCCCAGGACCCAGACGTACCGGTAGATGTGGGCGCGGCGGCGTTTTTCGACGTCGACAATACCCTCATCCAAGGCTCCTCCCTCGTGGAATTCGCCTTCGGGTTGGCCCGCAAGCGCTACTTCCGACTATCGGAAATCGTGCCGATTGCATGGAAACAGCTTAAGTTCCGCGTTTCCGGCAGCGAAAATGCCAGGGACGTCGCCGCCGGCCGTGCGCAGGCGCTGGAGTTTGTCAAAGGCCGCAGCGTCGACGAGCTGGTCGAGCTATGTGAGGAGATCGTGGACGCCTCGCTCGCACGCCGCGCGTACCCCGGCACCACCCAATTAGCAGAAATGCACTTAGCCGCCGGCCAGCAGGTGTGGTTGGTCACGGCCACCCCGGTGCAGCTAGCGCAGGTGCTCGCGCGGCGATTCGGGTTTACGGGAGCGCTCGGCACCGTCGCGGAGGTCAAGGATGGCAAGTTCACCGGCCGGCTGGTCGGCGATATCCTGCACGGCCCCGGCAAAAAGCACGCCGTAGCCGCGCTCGCGACCATCGAGGGCTTGGACCTTTCGCGCTGCACCGCGTATTCGGATTCCGCCAACGACGTGCCCATGCTGTCCATGGTCGGTACCGCCGTGGCCATTAATCCAGACCGTAAGCTGCGCACCATCGCCAGCGAGCGCGGCTGGCTGGTGCGCGACTATCGATCCGTGCGCCGCGCTATCCGCACCTATGGCCTGCCGGCCCTGGCCACCGCTGCCTTTTCCTATGGCGGCTGGCGCTACTACCGTCGCTAAGCTACTGCTTGCGGTAGCGGTCGGCGCTGGGAAGGGACTGTAGCAACATGCAAAACCCTCCGCACAAAGGCGGAGGGTAAGAAGCGAGCTGGGTTTACTTGCCCAGCTTACGGCGCTGCACGCGGGTGCGGCGCAGCATCTTGCGGTGCTTCTTCTTGGACATGCGCTTGCGGCGCTTCTTAATGACGGAACCCATAGAGTCCTCACTTTCAAATAGTACGTACTGTCAAACTTGTCAGCGCTAAAACGGCGAAGGTGCACTCTTGCCGCCGTGGCCACACGGACCGCGGGCCACATCAGCGAGCCGACACGAATGCACACCATCTTACCCAGCCCCCAGCCCGTGACCAAAAAGGGCCCAGGAGAAAGAACAGCGCCCACCACCGCTGACCACGATGGCCAGCAGAGGTGGGCGCTGTCTAGTGCGGCGCGAGCCTAGGCTCCGTAGACGGATGCCTCCAAGTACTCGTTGACGGCGGACTCGTGAACGCGGAAAGAGCGTCCAACGCGAACAGCCGGCATTTCGCCTGCGTGAACCAAACGGTAGACGGTCATCTTGGAGACGCGCATAATCTCGGCGACCTCCGCGATCGTCAGAAAGGTTCCCTTATCTTCATTTGCCATATATATCTAACCCTTCAGCTCGGTGCGCGCTGTAGGCTTCCCCTCCCACAGGACTTCACGCACGTGCTTGTCCTAGCCTATCGTGAAACATGTGACTAATGCGACCCAAGTGCCAAATTTCTTCACAGCATTCATTAGGGTTTACCCCGAAAGCGCTGCTTAACACCCGCCCCAACGCTCCCGGGCGGGTACACCCCCACCACGGGAAGGTCGCGCACGGAAGCTTTAGCCAAGCTCCTTAGCCTTGTCGGAGCAGGCCTCTGCCGCGCGGTAGAACGCTCCGCGCAGGCCGGACTCCTCCAGCTCGCGAACAGCGGCCGCGGTGGTGCCGCCCGGCGAGGTCACTCCGGCACGCAGCTGGGTGGCCGAGCGGCCAGAGCTGGCCAACATCTCGCCGGAGCCGACCGCGGCCTGAGCGGCAAGCTTCTCAGCGACGTCGCGGGGAAGGCCGAGCTGTACGCCGGCGTCGACAAGCGCCTCTGCCACAAGGAAAAAGTATGCCGGGGAGGAGCCCGCCAGCGCGGTGGCGGCGTCGATATTCTTCTCCGGGATGACCGCAACCTCGCCAACGGCTTCGAGGAGCTCGCGCACGCCATCCATCTGGGCATCGCTCACGTGCTCGCCAGCCGCGCAGGTGCACATGCCGCGGCGCACCAACATGGGGGTATTGGGCATGACGCGCACCACCGGCTGGCCTTCGCCCACCGCACCCTGCAGCTGCTCTAGCGTTAGGCCTGCGGCCATGGAAACGACCACGGCGTCCTTCGCCGGCGACAGGCCTTCGAGCAGTTCCAGGATGGCGTAGGGCTTCACGCACGCGAAGATATAATCCGCGCCGTCTACCGCGGCCGCATTATCGCTGGTGGTATTCACGCCATAGGTCTGTTCGAGTTCTTGGCTGCGCGATTCGGTGCGATTGGTAACCGTGATATCCGAGCCCGCAAAGCCCGATGCCACGAGACCCGAGGTCAAAGCCTCACCGATTTGTCCGCCGCCTAAAATTGCAATCTTTGTCATAGTCTCCACCATGCCAAAAATGCGGAACCCCGGCTACCGTGTGGGGTAACCGGGGCATCGCCAAGCGCGGGCTTAAAGCATGACCAGTAGGAGCGGGCCGAAGGTAAGGACGAGGCCGGTAAAGCCGGCCAGGAACATGGAGAAACCATCGCGTGCGGTGCGCAGCGCGTGGGTCACACCGACCATAATCGCGGTGACGCACAGCGCTAGGACGGCCACGACCAGGCGTGGGAAGTTATCCCACAGAATCTCAAAGCCCTTGAAGATGACAATCGCCAGCAGGATGCCCGCGACAATCATCAGCAGGATGGATACCGGATTGAGCTTCTCGTGCTCTTCTTCCACCCAATCCTCGTTGTCTTCGACCTTGGGTAGGTTGCCGGTTTCCTCTGCGCTCTTGGCGACGCCCGCCTTCTTCGACGCCGGCACCGCCGCCGCGGCCGCTCCAGCACCTGCCGCTCCAGCGCCCGCTGCCGCAGCTCCTGCTCCGGCCGCCTTCGCGCGCTTGTCATCCTTAGGCTTTTCAGCGCGGGCCTTTTCTGCGGCTGGCTTCTTTGCCGCTGGCGTGTCCGCAGCAGGCTTTGCAGCAGCAGGTTTAGCCTCGCCCGCCTTATCCACCCGCTGGATTACCGCGGTGTCATCGGCTGAAGGCTGGTTCTTCTTCGCCGCGTCCTGAGCCGCGCCGGTGGCAGCAGGCTTTTGTGCGGCCGGAGCAGCGGCAGCCGGAGTAGCGGACGAAGCAGCTGCGGTCTTTGTGGTGGGCCTTGCGGCAGGCTTGGTAGTCTGCGCCGCCTTAGCTGCGGGCTGTGCCGCGCGCTTTGCCGCCGGCTTTGCGGCTGGGTCCGCGGCGGGCTTCTTCGTGGAATCGGCACCGGCCTTCCCGGCAACCGCCTTCTCGGCACCGGCCTGTTCGGCTGACTTGGGGGAACGGATGACGGGGGCGTCTTCGTCGATAGAGACGGAGGTGTGCTTGGCCTCGGCAGGAGAAGCCTTGACCTTTTTGAGGTTGCCGGTCAGCTCAGCAACGGAAATGCCGCCTTCATCCAGGCTGCGGCGGTGGCGACGAGAACGGTTATCTTTCTTGCTTTCCTTCTCGCCGCGGGCTTTGTTATTGCGAGCCAGCAGCTCTGCCACGGTCAACTTATTCTGGTCAGCCATGATCTCTTCCTATTCCAATCCCTTGTCGGTCCGGCGCAAAATGACGCCCTCACGCAGCGCCCACGGGCAGATTTCCAGCTTCTCGATTTCCAAGGCTCGCATGGATGCCTCGGCCACCAGAGCGCCGGCAACGATTTGGTGCGATCGGTTAGAACTTACACCTTCTAGGTCCGCTCTGTCTGCCGCAGTCATGCGGGAGATGAAGGAAATCAACTGACGCAGACCCGGTGCAGTCAACGTGCGCTTGACGTATGGGCCGGCAGACGAGGGTGCAGAGCCGGTAAGTCGTGCAAGCGTACGGAAGGTTTTAGAGGTGCCCACGGCGAGGCCGGCGGGACCCATCGCCTTCATCTGTGCGGCAACGTCCTCAAGCTCCGCATCAATAAAATCGCGCAGCGCACTTACCTTCTTCTTCTCTGGCGGGTCGGTATCGAACCAATTATGGGTCAACCGGCCGGCACCTAGGTCGAGGGAGAAGGCAAGGTCGGGGTGCTCATCAGTACCGGTGGAAAGCTCCAGCGAGCCGCCGCCGATATCCAGGTTGGTGATACGGCCAGCGGACCAGCCATACCAGCGACGCGCGGAGAGGAAGGTCAGCTGGGCTTCTTCCACGCCGGAGAGGATTTGCAGGCGCACGCCAGTATGCTTTTCCACCTCATCGAGCACTTCCTCAGAATTGGGCGCGGAGCGCACCGCCGAGGTAGCAAAGGCAATGAATTCAGCGCAGCCAAGCTTTTCACCCAGCTCGCTAGCTTCAGCTACGGCACTGACCAGCTTCTTTACACCCTTTTCATGGATGTTGCCCTTCTTATCCAGCTGTTCTACCAGCCGGAGCGGGGTCTTCCAATCACTCATCGGAGTCGGTCGTCCGCCCGTCGCGGCATCGACCGCAACGAGGTGGACGGTATTGCTTCCGACGTCTAATACACCTAATCGCACACTAATAGCGTAGTAGGTCTACCGTGGTTAGGTGTGAATCGCCCAAAATCTGACACGGTATATCTAGGTTTTCCCGCGAGCTCGCCCGCGGCGGCGTCGATAAGAGCGGGCCGCGAAGAGGCCCCCGATTTCCCGCGGGAGTGGTTTGAATTTACCAACCCGAACGACCCACACCACGTCTTTTCCATCGACCTGACATGGGTGGAATCGCACTACAGCTGCCAATTTGGTACTTCGGCATGCCGGGGCATCGACAAGCGCCAGCCCGAAGTGGGCTGCTGCGTGCATGGCGCTTATATGGCCGATGAGGAAGACCGCGACCAGCTTTATGACGCCGTCGCGCGCATGCCCGCCACATATTGGCAGCTGCGCCCAGCGGGGGTAGATGAATTCCTCGCGCAAGACGATACGGATGAATTAGAGCCGTGGCTGGAATGGGACGAACTCGACGGCGAGGATGGGGAACCGGAACCGGCCCTTAAGACGCCGATTGTGGATGGAGCGTGCATTTTCGCCAACCGCGCCGGTTGGGCTACGGGCACGGGCTGCGCACTGCACCAGTGGGCGGTGGATGCTGGCGAAGAGCTCACGGTGGTCAAGCCGGAGGTGTGCTGGCAGCTGCCGCTGCGCCGGTACGAGGATTATGAAGAACGCCCGGATGGGCAGGAGATCCTACGCACCCAGATAGGCGAGTATGACCGTCGCGGTTGGGGCAATGGCGGCGAAGATTTTGATTGGTATTGCTCAGCCGATTCCGCCTGTCACGCCAACCCGCTGCCGATGTGGCAGTCGCACGAGGACGAGCTGGTAGCACTAATGGGCCGCGAGTCCTATGAGATTCTGGCCGAGCACTGCAAGGCCCGAGCGGCAGCGGCCGAACACGGCGTCCAGCTCACGCAGCACCCAGCCAGTGTGAAGGCCGGGAGCCTGCAGGCGGAAGGCCAGCAGGCGGAAGATTAGAGCTCGAATTTATAGCCCAGACCGCGCACCGTAACCAAATGCTTCGGGCGGGAGGGCTGTTCCTCAATCTTGGAGCGGAGGCGCTTGACGTGGACGTCGAGGGTCTTGGTATCGCCAACATAATCAGCGCCCCAAATGCGGTCAATGAGCTGACCGCGGGTGAGCACGCGGCCGGCGTTGCGCAAGAGGTACTCCAGCAGGTCGAATTCCTTGAGAGGCATGGATACCGGCTCATCGGCGACGGTAACGGTGTGGCGCTCCACGTCCATCTTGACGCGGCCGCCTTCGAGGATCTGCTCGGCAACCTCTTCCTCGGCCTCGGCCTCGGCACCGGATCCAGAATCATGGCCGCGGCGCAGTACCGCGCGGATGCGGGCGATAAGCTCGCGGGAAGAATAAGGCTTGGTGACGTAGTCATCGGCGCCCAGCTCGAGGCCGACGACCTTATCAATCTCGGAGTCGCGCGCGGTGACCATGATGACGGGCACGGACGAAGTAGTGCGCAGCTGTTTGCATACCTCGGTGCCGGACATGCCGGGCAGCATGAGGTCCAAAAGGACGATATCGATGTCGTTTGCGGCAAACTTTTCCAGCGCGGTAGGGCCATCATGCGCGATGATGGGCTCAAAACCTTCCTTGCGGAGGAGGAATGCCAGCGGATCTGCCAGCGACTCTTCATCTTCAACGATGAGGATGGTGGTCATTGTGCTTTATCCTTTCGACGTGCTGCAACGCGTGCCACTGCACGCGGGAGCCCAGGCGCCGCCGCGTCGACGGCATCCCTTTTCTCATTATCCTTCATGCCAGCTTCCTGCGCTGGCTTTTCTTCCCTGTAGATGGGCAATTCAATGGTGAATGTAGAACCCGTACCCGGCCGGGACCATAGTTTGATATTGCCACCATGGTTGGCCACCACGTGTTTAACAATTGCTAATCCTAGGCCAGTGCCTCCGGTCTGCCGCGACCGGGCTTGGTCTACACGGAAGAAGCGTTCAAAAACACGTTTCTGGTCATCCGGTGCGATGCCAATGCCACGGTCCGTGACGCGGATGAGTACGACCCCACCATCCACCACCTTTTGGGAGACAGACACCGGCATTTTCTCCGGCGAGTAGTTAATCGCATTGGAGACCAGGTTGGATAGTGCTGTTACCAGCAGGGATCGATCGCCTTTAACCTGCACGCCGACAGAGGCGCCGCGGTTGAGCTCGATGGAACGGGCCTCGGCAGCAAGGTGGTTGCGCGAGAGGGCTTCATCGATGAGATCATCTACGGCCAGCGGTTCCATCTCCGGCAGGGCCTCGGCGCCCTGCAGCTTGGACAGGGAGATAAGTTCGCTGACCATATCGGCCATGCGGTTGGCTTCCTTATAGACCTTATTGCCAAAGTACTCCACGGTCTCTTGGTCACCGGGATCTTGTAGCAGGGCCTCTGCCAGCAAGGCAATGCCGCCGACGGGTGTCTTGAGCTCGTGGGAGACGTTCGCCACGAAGTCACGGCGGGCGGACTCCATGCGGACATTTTCGCTTTCATCGGTGCCGTAGACGATGACAAAGCGGCCGTCATTAAGAGTCAGTGGCTTAATCACCGCCCTGACCTGCGTGACGCGGTGTCCCGTGCGCCGCTTGGGAATAGCTATGTCAACGGTGCGGGTCTCCTTGTCTTCGAAGACCTCCTGCGCGGTCTCCCATACCTCTGGGTTAACGGCGCGGTCATGCACCAAGGACATCTCATGCGCGGCCGGATTAGACATGACGATTTCCTGGCTGCGGTCCAGCACCGTCAGCGCCGTCGGCGAGCCTTGCACGGCCAAGTGCAGCACCTGGCTAACCGTCGTAACCTGATTGGCCCCGACATCGGTAGCCTGGCGGTAGCGCGCAATGCGCCCGCGCGCCCAGGACATCGCCGGCAGCGCCAACCCGCAGGCCACCACGCCGGCGGCAAAGGAAAGAATCAATTCCACGTGTCTAGCCTATCCATCACAAAGTCCCCAGGGAATACTCCCCGGGGACTTTAGCGCAGTTACTTACTTACCGCCCTGCGCAGCAACGGCGGCGGCACCGGCAGCAGCAGCTTCCGGATCCAGGTAGGTACCGCCTGGGTTTGCTACCGAGCCGTCCTCGGTAATCTCATAAACCAGCGGGATGCCGGTGGGGATATTCAATCCGGCAATATCATCATCAGAAATATTGTCCAGGTGCTTGACCAGTGCGCGCAGGGAGTTACCGTGAGCGGCGATGAGCACGGTCTCGCCCTTCTTTGCGCGCGGGAGGATTTCCTCTTCAAAGTACGGCACAAAGCGGGCGACAACATCCTTGAGGCACTCGGTCTGCGGGACCTTATCTAGGTCTGCGTAGCGCGGGTCATTGGCCTGCGAGTATTCGGAGTCATCGGCCAGCTCTGGCGGGCGCGTGTCATAGGAGCGGCGCCATGCCATGAACTTTTCCTCGCCGTACTCTTCCTTGGTCTCAGCCTTATTCAGGCCTTGCAGGGCGCCGTAGTGGCGCTCGTTGAGACGCCAATCGCGCACTACTGGGATCCAGTGACGATCGGCGGCATTGAGCGCGATATTTGCGGTGCGGATAGCGCGGCGCAGAAGAGAAGTATAAAGGACGTCCGGCAGAATGCCTTCCTGCGCGAGCAGCTCGCCGCCGCGCTTGGCTTCCGCCTCACCCTTTTCGGTCAGGTCTACATCGACCCAGCCAGTGAACTGGTTGGACTCATTCCACTTGGATTGGCCATGGCGAAGGAGAATTAGCTTTCCGTTAGTCATGTTTCCAGCATGCCACGAAATGGCTCCCAGCGTAGGAGGTTTAGTCTCCACTTGCCCGCCGTTGATGGCAGTCTGGAACCTCGATATGGCTGGCCTCGTCATAGATTTCTGCGAGCGCTGCGGCGGAGCTGGCCCAGCTAAAACGCGCGGCGTGGGCGACGGCGGCTTCGCCCATGGCGATGCGCATGGGGTCGTCGTCAAGCAGGCGGGCCAAGGCATCAGCCCAATCCTCCGGATCGTGCGAGTGCACCAGCAGGCCAGTTTCCCCGTCAGCCACGGCAATGGGTAGCCCGCCGACGGCGGCAGCAACCACCGACGTGCCAGAGGCTTGGGCCTCCAGAGACACTAGGCCGAAGGACTCGTTATAGCTGGGCACCGCCACAATATCAGCCGCGCGGTAGACCCCCACCAGTTCCTCCGGCGGGCGGGCACCCAAAAAGCGCACCCGCTTATCGACGCCCAACTCACGCGCCAACTCCCTATATGCCTCCGGCGCTGTATTGGCCCCCGACGGGCCACCGCAGATAACCACCCGCAGGTTGCGGGCCGGCTCGCGGCGGAAGAGCTCGGCCGTGGCGCGGATGAGTACCTCCGGGCCTTTGAATTTTTGTAAGCGGCCGACAAAGGCCACCACCTTGGTGTGCAGCGGAATGCCCAACTCGCGGCGGGAGCGCTCGGTATTGCGGTCCGTGCCAGGGGTAAAAAGCTCTACGTCGGCGCCGGGCGAGACCACGCGAATATTGGCTCTCTCGGCATCATAATGTTCGGCCAAGTCGCGGGCTTCTTGCTCGGTATTGACCACCAGCAAGTCCGCGTTATCCACCAATTGCTGTTCGCAGATGCGGCGGGCTTCGGACTCCAAGGTGTCATCCGCCGTCCGCGAGGCGTTTTTCACCGCGGCCAAGGTATGCGCTGTGTGAATAAGCGGGATACCCCAGAGATCCCGCAACAGCCAGCCCACCTGGCCAGAAAGCCAGTAGTGGGAGTGAATAAGGTCATATTTTTTACCCTGCCATTTGGCAAATTGCACCATGCCGCCGGCGAAGGCGGCCAGCTGGGTAGGGAGATCCTCTTTATCTAGCCCCTCGTACGGGCCCGCGACGATATTGATAACGCGCAGGCTAGGCTCCACCGCAATGATTTCGCCTTGGCTGGGCCGGGTGGCGCGGGTATAGACGTCTACCTCGATTCCCCGGCGGGCCAATTGGCGGGCAATATTGAGGACGTAGACGTTCATTCCACCCGCATCCCCTGAGCCAGGCTGCTCGATAGGGGATGTATGCATAGAAATCATGGCGATGCGCATGGCGCTCCATTCTAGCGGCGCTATACTGGCCCCTGCCAGAAACCTACGCTACCGAAAGGTCACGTTTTGTCCGCATATGAAACAAAGGCTTGGCTCCAGTATTACCCGGAATGGACACCGCATACGCTGGACTACGGCGATACCACGCTGCTGGATATTTATGACAACAACCTAAAAATCAACGCGGATCGGCCGGCTACCTATTTCTTTGGCCGTACGCAGTCCTATGCTGAGCTAGACCGCCAGGTTCGCGCAGCGGCCGCGGGCCTGAAGGCCTTCGGCGTGCGGCCAGGTGACCGCGTAGCGATCGTCGCGCCCAACTCGCCGCAGTACATCGCGGCGTTTTATGCCATTCTGAAGCTCGGTGCGCAGGTGGTACTGCATAACCCGCTCTACACCGCCCACGAGCTGGAAGGACTCTTCCAAGATCACGGCGCGCGCATCGCCATCGCTTGGGACAAGGCCGCGCCCACGCTGGAGAAGCTGCGGGCAACCACCAATCTGGAAACGGTCGTGTCCATCAACATGATCAACGCCATGCCCACCCTGCAGCGCGCCGCTTTGCGCCTGCCTATCCCGCCGCTCAAATCCAAGCGCGAGCAGCTATCTTCCCCGGCGCCAAATACCGTGCCGTGGGAAACTTTGGTGGGCAACGCAATCGGTGGCGACGGCAGCGATATCACCACGCCGGAAGACGTGGACAAGGACACCATCGCGCTTATCATGTATACCTCTGGCACCACCGGCGCCCCGAAGGGCGCCATGCTCTCCCACGGAAACTTATTTTCCAACATCATGCAGGGCAAGGCGTGGGTACCGGGCCTGGGCGATAAACCCGAGCGCATGCTCGCCGCCCTCCCCTTCTTCCATGCTTATGGCCTGACCATGAACGTGACCCTGGCGCAGTTTATCGGCGGCGAGCTGGTTATCCTGCCTAAGCCAGATATGTCGCTCATTATGCAGCTGATGAAAAAGCACACCCCGACCTGGGTGCCGGGTGTGCCGACGCTCTACGAGCGAATCGTCAAAGCCGCCGACGAGCAGCAGATTCCTATCAAGGGCGTGCGCGCAGCCTTCTCCGGGGCTTCTACCTTGCCTTCGGACACGGTCAAGAAGTGGGAGAACTATACCGGTGGCCTCTTGGTGGAAGGCTATGGCCTGACCGAATGCTCGCCCATCATCGTGGGCAACCCTATGAGCACCGACCGCCGCCCTGGTTACGTCGGCATCCCCTTCCCGGATACCGAGGTGCGCATCGCCAACCCAGATAACCTCGATGAAACCCAGCCCGATGGCACCGAAGGCGAAGTTTTGGCGCGGGGACCACAGATTTTCAAGGGGTACCTCAATAACGAGGAGGCCACCGAGGCCGCATTCCACGGCGAGTGGTTCCGCACCGGTGACATGGGCGTCATGGAAGAAGATGGCTTCATCCGCCTGGTTAGCCGCATCAAGGAGATCATCATCACCGGCGGCTTCAACGTATATCCGGGCGAGGTGGAAGAAATCTTGCGCGAGCACCCGAGCATTGATGACGTCGCCGTGGTAGGCCGACCGCGCGAAGATGGCTCCGAGGACGTCGTAGCCTGCCTCGACTTGGCCGATGGCGCCGCTCTCGACCCGGAGGGACTCAAGGAATACTGCCGCGAACGCCTTACCCGCTACAAGGTCCCGCGCACCTTCTACCACTTTGAAGAGCTGGCTAAGGATCAGATGGGCAAGATCCGCCGCCGCGAGGTCCAGGCAGACCTTATCCGCCGCCTCGAGGCCGAAAAGAACTAGCATGTTCCGCCTCATCGATAGCCCCCTCGGACCCCTGCGCCTGCAGGCGAGCCCGCGGGGGCTTTCCCGTGTGGAGTTCACCGCAACCGGCGCCCTGCCGGAAGCGGTGGGCAGTGCGGATGAAAGGGACGTCGAAAAGCACAGCACAGACGTGCTCGATGCGGCGCAGGCGCAGCTTGCGGAGTACTTCGCTGGCCGGCGCCGCGCCTTCGAGTTGCCTTTGGACCCACCCACCACAACCGAATTTCGCGCGGCCGTACACGCGCAGTTGACGGAGATTGGTTATGGGGAGACGGTCACTTATCGCGACGTCGCCAAGATGCTCGGCCGGCCCGGCGCGACGCGGGCCGTGGGCAGCGCGTGCGGCGCCAATCCCCTGCTTATTGTGCGGCCGTGCCACCGGGTGCTGCGCAGCGATGGCGGGCTGGGCGGATACGCGGGCGGGCTAGCTGCCAAACGATTTTTGCTGACGCTGGAAGAAATCTAGAAGGATTCTTTCGGTTTGGGATAAACTATCCCCTCAGAAATAGTTTTTGTAGCCAAACGAAAGGTTTTCGCGTGTCCGCTTCCCCCTCCCAAGCCTGGCTCCAGCACTACAGCGACTGGACCCCACACACGCTGGACTACGGCGATAAGACCATCGTCGACTACTACCGCAATAACCTGCGGGTCAACGCCAATAGATCCGCCACCTATTTCTTCGGGCGCACGCAAACTTACGCAGAGCTCGATAGCCAGGTGCGCGCCGCCGCGGCCGGTCTCAAGGCTTTTGGCATTCGCCCGGGCGATAAGGTAGCCATCGTCCTTCCCAACTGCCCCCAGCACATCGCCGCTTTTTATGCCGTCCAGCTACTCGGCGCCACCGTGGTCGAGCACAACCCGCTTTATACCGCCCCGGAGTTTGAGGGGCTGCTCAAGGACCATGGCGCGCGCGTGGCTATTGCCTGGGATAAGACCGCCTCCACGCTGGAAAAACTGCGCTCGACTACCCCGCTGGAGACCATCGTCTCCGTCAACATGATTGATGCCATGCCTCCGCTCAAGCGCCTTGCACTGCGCCTGCCCATCCCGCCCCTAGTCACCAAGCGCGAGCAGCTCACCAGCCCCGCGCCCAATACCGTGGAATGGTCCACGCTCATCGGCGCGGCCATCGGCGGCGACGGCACGGACCTCGATTTCCCCGAGATCTCCCCGGACGATATCGCGCTCATCCTCTACACCTCTGGTACCACCGGCAAGCCCAAGGGCGCACTATTATCCCATGGCAACCTCATCGCCAATGCCATCCAAGGCAAAGCCTGGGTACCGCAGATGGGCAAGCAGCAAGAGCGCTTCCTCGCGGCGCTGCCCATCTTCCACGCCTATGGCATGACCACGCTGTGCATTTTCAGTATCTACCTGGGCGCCGAGCTCATCCTGCTTCCCTCGCCGCAGATGCCGCTCATCCTGGACATCCTAAAGAAGCGCACTCCCACCTGGCTGCCCGGCGTGCCCACGCTCTACCAGAAGATCATGGACGCGGCCGAAGAAAAAGACGTTGACTTAAGCGGAATTCGCAACGCCTTTTCCGGCGCGGCCACGCTGCCCATAGAGATTGTGGAGCGCTGGGAAACCATGACCGGTGGACGGCTCGTGGAGGGCTTTGGCATGACGGAAACCTCCCCGGTCCTCACCGCCAACCCCATGAATGGCAAGCACCGCCCCGGCTATGTGGGCGTGCCCTTCCCAGATACGGAGGTGCGCATCGCCAACCCCGATAACTTGGATGAAACCCAACCCGATGGCCAGCCGGGCGAGATGCTCGCGCGCGGTCCGCAAATTTTCCAGGGCTATTTTGGCAATGCCGCGGCCACCGAAAAGACCTTCCACAATGGCTGGTTCCGCACCGGCGATATGGCACTGATGGAACCGGATGGCTATATCAAGCTGGTCAGCCGCATCAAAGAAATCATTATCACCGGCGGCTTCAACGTGTATCCCGCCGAGGTGGAAGAGGCCATTGCCCAGCACCCCGATGTGGTGGACGTCGCCGCCGTGGGCCGCCCGCGCCAGGATGGCTCCGAGGACGTCGTCGGTTGCGTCACCCTGCGCGATGGCGCCGTGCTCGATCCCGAGGGATTGAAGGAATTTTGCCGCGAGCGCCTTACCCGCTACAAGGTCCCACGCACGTTCTATCACTTTGAGGATTTGGCGCGCGATAATCTGGGCAAGATTCGCCGCCACCAGGTGCGCAAGGACCTACTCGAGCTGTTGGAGGCAAAGGCCTAAACTTATCGGCTATGGCAGAAATTCACTATGGCGCTACCTTGACGGATTTCCTCACGGTGGCCGTCGCACAGTTTCCACAGCGCCCGGCCACCTACTTCGCCGGCCACACGCTAACCTATAGCGAGCTCGATGCCCAGGTGGCGGCCGCGGCCGGCGCCTTGCGCGAGATGGGCGTGCGCCCCGGCGACCGGGTGGCGCTCCTGCTCCCTAATTGCCCGCAACACGTGGTGGCATTCTTCGCCATCCTGCGCCTGGGCGCGGTGGTGGTGGAGCATAACCCGCGCTATACCGCGCACGAGCTCACCCCGCTGCTCGCCCATCATGGCGCCCACGTGGCCATTGCCTGGGAGGACATTGCCCCCACCGTATCCGCGCAGGTGGAGACCACTATCTCCGTCTCTCTCACTGAGCCGCTTCCCCTTTCCGGTACCCCGGTGGAGCCGTACCCAGCCACGCTTGCCGACGCCGCCCTTATCCTCTACACCTCCGGCACCACTGCCCGCCCCAAGGGCGTGGTCTTAACCCATGGCAACCTCGCTGCCAACTGCCTGCAGCTAGAAACCCAGGCCCCGCTGCGCCCCGGCCATGAGCGCTTCTTGGCCGCTTTGCCCATGTTCCATTCCTATGGCCTGACGATGAGCGTGCTGCTCGCGGTGCGCTGCGCGGCCGAGATTATCCTGCTTGCCGCCCCACACACCGACGCAGTGACGGAAGCGCTTGCCACCCGCCGCCCCACCTGGATGCCGGGCGTGCCGACCATCTACGAACGCGCCATGAACTACGCTGCCACTGCCGCTGATTCCGAGTCTCCCTCGGATCTCGGCGGGGTGCGCTATTCCATCTCGGGCGCGGCCTCGTTGCCTTCGCGCATCATCGACCCCTGGGAGGCACGCACCGGTGGCATGTTGGTGGAAGGTTATGGGCTGACGGAAACCTCTCCCGTGCTGACCATCAATCCCCTTGATGACACCCGGCGCGCCGGCACCATCGGCCTGCCGCTGCCGGATACGCAGCTGCGCATCGGCGATCCTGCCGATCTCAGCCGCACCCAACCGGATGGCGTGGCCGGCGAGATCCTCGCCCGCGGCCCGCAGGTTTTTAGCGGCTACCTTGCCGACGCCCCCGCTACCTCAGCCGCCTTCCATGAAGGTTGGTTCCGCACAGGAGACATGGGCGTGCGCGAACCCGATGGCCATATCCGGTTGGTGGGCCGCATTAAAGAAATCATCATTACCGGTGGATTCAATGTTTATCCCGGCGAGGTTGAGGAGGCCTTAACCTCCCACCCCGATATCGCCCAAGCCGCCGTCGTAGGCACTCCCCGCTCCGATGGTTCTGAGGACGTCGCTGCCTGCGTGGTCCTAGCCCCCGGCGCCCGGGCCGACGAAGCTGCCTTGCGCGAGCACTGCCGCGGGCTGCTGGCGCGCTATAAGGTGCCGCAAAGATTCTTTGCCATGGATAAGCTCGCCGAAGATCAGCTAGGTAAGCTGCGCCGCCGTGATGTCCAGCGCGATCTCCTCGCCCGCCTTCACCGCGACTAGTCTGCGTCGTTTTCTGCTTTGCACACCGCTTGTTTGTAGATGCGCTCGGACCGCTCTTCTAGGTCAAGTTGGGCGCGGGCTTGGGATTTGGCGGCGGCATCGGAACGCGGCGGAGCCTGAATATGCCGCGCGGCGTGCAGACCCAGTTGCAGCTCTTTGGCTCGCAATACCTCCGCATCGATTTTGATGCCCAAAATGAGCATCGTATTAGATAACCATACGGCCATGAATACGGCCATGATGAGGCTGAAGGCGCCGTAGACGCTGGCCCCAGCAAAGCGCTGGGTATACAGCGCAAAGGCTCCCCACACCACGACATTGGTGCTAAGCGCCACCACGGAACCGAGAGTTATCCAGCGGAAGCGCGCTGGCCGCACATTCGGGGAAAAGTGGTACAGGATGGCAATCAACGTCAGCACGACCACCACGGTGAGCGGGAAGCGCAGCCAATTCCACACCGGCATAAAGATGCCGCCCAAAAAGTCCGCGGTGCCTTGCATCTCTAGCTTGCCGGCTAACGGTTCGACCACACCGCTGACAATGGTATCGCGCAGCAGGTTAGCAAAAAGCACGATCACCGCGCCGATGACCAAGACGATAGTAAGCCCCCACATGAGTGCCCAGGTGCGGATTATTCCGCGGCCCTCTACCCGCCCGTAAACGGTATTGGCGGTGCGCGAGAAGGCACGCACATAGGCCGAGGCGGCAAAAAGAGAAACCAGCACGGATACCACCAGCGCGAAGGTGCCTTGGGCTGTGGAGCCAATGATGGAGCCCACGAGGTGCTCGGCCTGCTCCGTCATCGAACTCGGCACGTAATCCGCAATGAACTGCGAGGTTAATTCATGTACCTCGGCGCGCCGAGAGGAAAAGATGAGCGTGGCTATCGAATAGGCCGCGAGCACCGTAGGAGCAAAGGCCATGAGCGTGAAATACGTCATCGTGGCGGCGCGATCCATCAAGGCATCGTGGAAGAAGTCCGCCCACACGCGGCGGAGCACCAGCCCCCAGCTTTCCTTGCGCAAGCGGTTACCGCGGGCCAGCGGGTCCACATTTTCGGTGTGGCCTTCGATCTTGACCACGGTGGGCGCGGTACTCGGCACGATTTTATCCGCGCCCTCATAGACGGATTCTCTTACCGGAGTGGCTGAAGCGCTCGGCCGTGCAGTGGCGGACGGGTCGCCAGCAGACAGATCGTCGGCCGCCGTGCTCGCGGCGCCAGGGACCTCGGCGGAATCGTCCAGTGTGCTCATATTATCCCAGCGTATGCGGTAAAGAATCTATTTCAGGAAGTGACACTCAGCTGTGATTACACTGGAGAAGCATGACTGAACAGAATGATAAGAAGCTCAACGTAAAGTCCTTCGAACTCGACCACCGCCTCGTCAGCGCGCCGTATATTCGCGTGGCCGACCGCACGGACTTGGGCGGCGGCGTCGAAATCATTAAGTACGACTTGCGCTTCTGCCAGCCCAATCAGGATCACCTTGATACTAAGGCGCTGCATTCAGTGGAGCACATGATGGCCAACTTCATGCGCAATTACACCGATAAGCTCATCGGTTTTGCCCCCATGGGCTGCCGTACCGGCTTCTACGCCATCACTAATGGCATGGAACAAGACGAGCTGCTGCGCGCGGTGGAAGGCGCGCTCAACGATATTCTTAACGCCACCGAGGTACCCGCGGCCAACGAAGAGCAGTGCGGCTGGGGTGCGCACCACAGCTTGGAGGGTGCGCAGGAGGCGGCCCGCGCTTTCTTGGGCGCTAAGGATGAGTGGCTTCAGGTCATGGCGGCCTAATCTAGGGGCCTTCGCGGCGCGACAAACGCGACAGGCGCCAAGCCCGCAAAGCGGCCACGATAGACCCGAAAACCGTGTGGTTTAGGGTGCTATCGTGGCCGCTTTATAGGTTTTAGGCCCCAGTGTGCAGGGGCAACCCCACGCTACTCGTCGAGGGCGAGGCCAATCCAGACGGGTTCGGGCACGAGCTCCACGCCGAAAGCATCGCGGACGCCATCGCGGATGGTGCGGGCAAGGTCCACGATATCGGCAGCCGTAGCCTCGCCGCGGTTGGTAAGCGCCAGCGTGTGCTTTGTCGAAAGCGTAGCCCGGCCAGAGCCTGGGTAGCCCTTGGCAAACCCGGCGCGATCAATGAGCCAGGCCGCGGAAAGCTTTTCCCGGTCGGCCTCGGAGGAGGGGTGGCGGGGCATGGAGTCTGCGGTGGCGTCGCCAAGCGAGGCACGAACCTTGGCCTGCACGGCGTCGGCAAGAGCGGAGTCCACCACCGGGTTGGTAAAGAAAGAGCCGGCGGACCAGGTGTCATGATCGGAAGGGTCGAGCACCATGCCCTTGCCGCGGCGCAGTTTTAAGACCTCCTCGCGGACCTCGGCCACGGGGCGGCGCTCGCCGGGGTTCTGAGTAAGTTGGCCAAAGCGCAACGGGCGGGATAAGCCATCGTTGTTGAGCTGGAGTTCTACCTCGAGCACGACGGCGCGGCCGGTGAATTTCAAGTTGGAATAGCGATACGCCAGCTCCAGATCGGAGGCGGGGACCCACTCATCGGTATCGGTGCGGCGATTATAGAGGCGCACGCGGGTAAGTACCTCGGAGATTTCCGCGCCATAAGCACCCACGTTTTGCACCGGAACCGCGCCCACCGTGCCGGGGATGCCGGACAGGCACTCGATGCCACCCAGGCCAAGCTGAACGGAGCGGGCCACCACGTCATCCCAGTTGGCGCCCGCCTGCGCGCGCACCAGACCGGATTCGGTGTCCATGGACACCTCAGCAAAGTCGAGGATGACGGCGACGACGTCCACGGAGCCATCGGCCACCAAGAGGTTGGAGCCGCCGCCAACGACTATGAACTTCACCGCAGCGCGATCCAGGGCGCGGACAACGGACACGGCGGCATCCGGCTGCGAGCAGCGCAGTGCGGCCTGCGGTTTTCCACCCACACGCAGCGTAGTCAGATCCGCAAAGGTGGCGGTAGAGTCCAGTTCCACGCCGTCGATCGCTGTGAGCTGTTGCGTCAAAGATTTATCAAGCACGCCTACCAAGGTAGTCTGTTAAGCATGTCAACCCGTAGTGAAAACACCGTAACCATCAATCAGCCCATCGAAAAGGTGCACAAGGCGCTGCTCACCAAGGAATACTGGGAGTTCATCGTGGCCAACCTCTCCCCTGAGGCGGGTCAGGTGCACGACTTCAGCGATAGTGTTGCTACCCTTTTCGAGGTTCTGCCGACCACCCTGCTGCCAGAGGCAGTGCGCGCCATGGTCTCCCAAGACCTCAAGGTCAAGCGCGTGGTCACCGTCGGCGAGCTCAACGGTGAAGCCGCTGACGTTAACTACACCGCAGATGTCAAGGGCACCCCGGTGGACTTCAAGGGCGATATCTCCCTGGCTGGCGAGGGCGAGATGACCAAGCTGTCCTACGTCAACGAGATTTCCGTCAATATCCCGATGATGGGCGCCGCCATCGAGCCGAAGGTGGGCGAATCCCTGGCTGAGCTCTTCGATAACGAAGGCAAGCTCACCGAGCAGTGGATCTCTGAGAACGCCTAAGTTCTACAGCACCGAAATCTATGGCCGACCACGCACATAATCTGCGCGCTAGCGCAGCTGCGGGTCGGCCTTTTGGCGTTATTACCCGCGGCACCACCAATCACAATCGCCTGCGCCGCTGCGATAGATGGATGCTCGCGCATCCGGAGATTTCCACGCTGCTGCGGCACGTGGAAAAGCCGCTCGCGCTCGACGTAGGCTACGGGGCCTCGCACGCCACCACCGTGGAATGGGCAGGGTGGCTGCGCCGGGCGAATCCGCAGGTAGACGTCCGCGGGCTCGAAATCCACCCGGACCGGATCCTGCCACCGCGCGACGGCGTGCGCTTCGAACTTGGCGGCTTTGAACTGGCCGGCTACCGGCCACAGCTGGTGCGCGCATTCAATGTGCTACGCCAATACGACGTGGACCAGGTCCAGGAGGCCTGGCAGACGGTGTGTTCTCGGCTTGCCCCCGGTGGCTTCTTTGTGGAGGGCACCTGCGATGAGCTGGGCCGGCGCGCGGCCTGGTTGCTGCTGGATGCCCACGGCCCACGGACTCTCACCCTGGCGTGGGACCCGTTCGATGTGGCGCGGCCCTCAGACATCGCCGAGCGCCTGCCCAAAATCCTCATTCACCGCAACGTTCCCGGCGAGCCCATCCACGAGCTGCTTAAGGCCGCCGACGAGGCCTGGGACCACGCGGCGGGGTGGGCGCCCTACGGCCCGCGCGTGCGTTGGCGCATGGCACGAGCCACGCTTGCCGACGCCCCCTTTACTATCCACACCATCCGTCGGCGCCTGCGCGATAATGTGCTGACCGTGGACTGGGAGTCCGTCGCGCCACGGGACTAAACGCGCCGCTCGGTGATGACAGCTGGGGCAGCTGTGAAATGCCTAGCAATGTGTCCGAGAACTCCCGCAAACTTTGCCCCGCGCCGTCTCATGCGCCACACTGGTACGCATGGCTTCGAAGAAATCGGCAGGTTCACTCGCCTGGAAAATCATCATTGGCATCCTCGTGGCACTACTCGTGCTCATCCTTTTGGCCGAATTCGGCCTGCGCTGGTTCATTGGTCACCAGATGACCTCGCAATTTAACCAGGCTGCCGAAGAAGAAGGTATCCAGGTCAAAGAAGATCCCTCCGTCAGCTTTGGCGGCAGCCCACTGCTCGTAGGGCTGTTTAAGGGCTCCATTTCTCAGATGGATATGACCACGCCGTCCACCCTGCAAATCGACGGCACTGATATCAAGGGCCAACCTGCCTCAGAGATCCACGTAGAAGATATGAGCACCGACCAGGAGAATCCGGTGGCCGGCAAGCTGCGCGCTTCTACCACCGTGCCGGATGACTACCTGCTGGCGTCTTTCCAGAAGGGCATTTCCGAGCAGGCCGGCAGCGAGAAGGTGGGCAATATGGTGGTCACGGAGATCACCGCCAATGAGCAAGACCACGTGCTGGACGTGAAGTTTGCCGGCGGCCTTACCAACCTCTCGCTAGAGCCCACCGCCCACGATGGCAAGCTCGATATCCGCGCCACCGAGGCCTCCATCTTTGGCCTCGAGCTGCCGGATCAGGCCACCGAAGCCATCTCCTCCGCCCTGCAAAATGGCATGTCGGATCAGTTCGTGGGTTCTGACATGAACGTCGATTCCGTAGAGGTGCTCGATGGCGAGCTCAAGCTCACCATCAACGGCACCGATGTTCCGATGAAGGACATGGATAAGTTCGCCGGCGGTGGTGACTCCGCGGGCCAGGGCGGCGCCACGGGCAATGGCGCGCCGCAGCAGGACGCGCAGGAGAAAGCCGCCTAAACCGCGGGAGCGGGAAACTCGAGGACCGGAAGTGTGGCAGCGGCCAACTCCGGTCCTTTTTTCTTGCCTTCTTCACCGGCCGCGGATTCGGCGTAATCCGCGGCCTTGCGGCTGCGCACAATGAGGCGCTGGTAGCCGGCTTGATGGGCGGCTTTAAGGGTGGCGTCGGCAAGCGGTGCGCCGGCAGGCGGGGCGTCTGGCACGATGAGGCCCAGGCGGGCCGGATCGGGGCAGGCCTCGCGGATGGCAATGAGCTCGGAGAGCACAGCATTGGCATCCGTTAAGGTCTCATCGAGGCTGACCCATACCTCGCTGGCGCCCGATTGGATGGCCAGGCGCGCCTCGGAGGCCTTGATAAGAGTGTGGTGGCGGCCGGTAGGATACCCCGCGACAGAAATAATATCGGCCGCACCTGCGCCTGCGGCAAGGGAAACATGGTGCGGGGAGACAAGGACGGTGTTATCGGCGGCGCGCTCCTTGACCGTCGCGGCCGGGGCGTCAAGCAAATTAAGCATTAGTAGCTGTAGTCGCCGTTGATAATGGCCTTGAGCTGCGGGCGCACATCAAACCAGTACACGCCGGTAATGACCGCGCCGATCCAAGACAGAAAAGCCAAGCCGGTGGCCATCGCCACCGCGGAGCCGGCCAGCAGGCCTACCCATACCCACTTACCTTGTCGGTCACCGGCTCGGAAGGCATCCTCGCGGGTGGTGGCAGCGAGGACCGCGCCGATGATGGCGGTCAGGGCGAGGATGCGCAAAATATAGGCATCCAAGTAGTACGCAATTTCAAAAAGTGAATTCATGCAGGTTAATTCTGTGGGTCGTCGGTGTCGATTACTTCGCCATCGATAATATTATCGCCCTGCGAAGGAGCCGAATCCTGGCCAGGGCGCGCCGCATTCTTCTTTTCCGCACGGCGGGCCTGGGCGGAATTATAGGCGTCCATGACGCCCTCGCGGGTCTCGTTATAAGCGGTGGAGAACTTGCCCTTGGCGTCAGCGAAAGACGCGGACTCGCGGGTGCCGTCCGCGGCCTTCTTCACAGTGGCGCCGAACTCCTTCGCGGTAGCAGTGGCCTTATCCACCAAGCCCTCCTTGCCAGATGCGCCATAGGGGCTTTTCGCTTCCGCGCCATGAGCGTGCTGAGCGCGCTCCTCCTGCAGGCGTCCACCGAAGTCCTTGGCTACCTCAAAAGCGGCGCTGCCGGCATCTTTCAGGGAATCGAAAATCTTCTTATTATCACTCATTGCTCATTACTCCTTATGTCTAAGCACCAAAGATAAGGTGGTTGACCGCGAATATCACCAATCCTGCCAGGGAACCGACGATAGTGCCGTTTAAACGAATAAATTGCAGGTCCTTGCCCACCATGAGCTCGATATTTTGGGAGGCTTCCTCCGCATCCCAACGCTTGATGGTCTCCGGGATAATAGCGATGATTTCCGGGGCGAATTTCTCCACGGCATAGCGCGCGGCTTTGTCCACGAGCGCATTGGCCTGGGCTAAAAATTCGGAGTCTTCGAGCAGGCGGTGCGCCAGCTCCTTGACCTTGGCCGTAATCTTTTGGCGCAGGAAGGACTCCGAATCATTGAGCTGGTCAATGAGCGTGGTGGAGACCGTGCGCCACATGGCCGCGGGTGCCTGCTGTGCTTGGTCAGAGGCGAGCATCTCTTGCTTGATGCCCTCGATGCGCCCGCGCATGTCCTCGTCCCATTGCAGATCGGAGGCTAGCTTGGACAAGTTGCGGCGAATGGCCAGGCGGGCCTCGTGGTTACCATTGCGGCGGACCTCATCGGCGAATTCTACGAGCTCGGTATAGACCTTCTCCCCCACCATCTCGCGGGCAAAGCGCGGTGCCCAGCCCGGCATGCGCTCATCGATGGCGGTGACCACCGTGGATTCCATGCTTAAAATCTTGCCGTGTGCCCAGTCGATGAGGTCGTCTTCCAGGGGGCGTGCCTTGCCATCTGCAATATAGCCCTCCAGCAGCCTGCCCAACGGCGGGCCCCATTCCGGTTCGGCTAGGCGGTCCATGACTTGGGTGCGGATGAAATGCTCTGCCTCTTCGGGATCCAAATCTGCGACCACGCTGGCGGCACGCTGACCAATCCACGCGGAGGCTTCCTCCGCCTTACCGGGTTCCACACCCTGGCGTGCCAGCCACAAGGGCAACTCCGCCTCGCGCACCTTGGCGCTCAGCGCATCCGCGGTAAGGAAGTTCTCCTCCACAAAGTCCTTCAAGGCATCGCCGACGCGGTCCTTATTATTCGGGATCAGCGCCGTATGCGGGATGGGCAGTCCCATAGGCCGGCGGAAGAGCGCGGTCACCGCAAACCAGTCCGCCAAGCCACCCACCATGCCGGCCTCCGCCGCTGCACGCACGTAGCCCACCCACACAGGTGCCCCGCTTTCCGACGCCTGCCACCACGAACACCCCAAAAAGATCACCGCCGCACCAATCAGGAACGACAGCGCAATCGCCTTCCACCGCCGCAAGTCCGCCCGCCGGGCCTCCTGGTTACCAGCCTGCGGCACGGGAGCAGCACCCGACGATGCCAACTCCGGTGCCGACGCCGATGCGGCTGCCGATTCGAGGCCTTCGTCCGCGCGGTGGGTCATGAGTTCTCCTTGGGGTGTTCGAGGCTCAGTAGTGGACAACAAATCCGCTCATCAACACTAGTAGGTACAGATACCGCACTCGAAAGATGGCTTAGTTACTATCAGCCCTTAATTTTTCATGCCTCGCTCTTCTCACACGCATTTAGGAACAAAGTCTCGAGAGCAGAAATCGAGGAAGTACAAATAAAGTGGACGAGACCTCTACCCGCCTTTGGACTTCTTATTAACCTCAAGACAACGGACCTACTGGAAACGTCAGTTCACCTACACGATAACCCCATTTAGGGCGAGGGACGGCACTGATTTAACTGCCTCAGTCCGCGTTCCCTTTCGCGGTTGCATAGTGGCTGTACCAATTCTGGCTTCCCGTCTAATCCTCACGTAGTTTTCAGAACCGAACATGCTCAGGATTTTTGCCAAGTCCTTGAAAGGAGCTTAACAGCAAATCGAGAGGCTTCCAGCAGGCCCGATCGAGTCCCAAAAGGTTCCGGCTGATTCAACTCCATCAAGGTCAAAGCTGTGTGGTCTGAACAAACACAAGCTGACAAGCTCTATGCCAACGCCTATCTAGATACGTTACTATTAAATACAACACTCTGATCAGAATTCCCGACAGTTTCTATCTGTCACGGCAAGAGCAAACGAAGGGTCCTTTAAAAATGAGTTCTAACAGCATTAATAATACTGGGAATGGAAACATCTTTAACCAAAATATTGGGATACAGACCGCTAAAAACATTGATGAACTATCTGATATCAGCGAGCTGGCTCAAGAATGGGATCACAGGAGAAGGAATCGCAATGACGCATCCCGAGCCCGCATTAAAAGCTCAACACTCAAATTAGTCTTTGGGTTATTACTTTTCATTATATGCATTTTAATTATTACCTTTTCAGGTGGTTTCGACGACGTACCTGGCGGAATCAAGCGGTGGATGCGCCACGCTTGAATAGTTCGTTAAGTATTTCACGTGGGGTTGCGCCGCCGAGGATTTGTCGGGGTGTTTCGTTGAGCTCATTTTGCACCCACGCGACATG
>NZ_JAKRDR010000019.1:0-29280 GCF_022345765.1 Corynebacterium nasorum
GTCGCGTGGGTGCAAAATGAGCTCAACGAAACACCCCGACAAATCCTCGGCGGCGCAACCCCACGTGAAATACTTAACGAACTATTCAAGCGTGGCGCATCCACCGCTTGATTCCGCCCCCCAGGGGCAAAGGAATTCTCGACCTAATGTCTTACTCCCATTCGGGAACCCAGCCTGATCCATCACGAGTCAGTGTCTCTAAGTCAGACAGTACCTCGTCTACGCATAAACAAACAACCTTTAACACGCCAATGCTTGACGCCCGTATCGATGTGGCGCAAGCCTGCGGCTACCGAATCCGGTGGCATCGTGGTGGGCCGAAAGCAGCATGGATACCCCGCAGAAACACCATCACGCTCCGCCTCGGCATGGACGATGCGCACCCTATGCTCCCTCGCCCACGAGCTAGGCCACGCGCATTATGGTGACCCTCCCGGCCACCACGGCGCCCATGAAATCCGCGCAGACCGCTTCGCAGCCCGACTCCTCATCAACCCCACCGAATACGCCACAGCAGAAGCAATCTACGGACCACACCCAGCCGCCATCGCAGCAGAGTTAGGAGTGACCGTCAATATTTTGAAATCATGGCAACAGCTGTACACAGCACTAATGGTGAAAAGCAGTTAGCAGCAAAAGGAGGGGCCATGAGTTTCACAAACTATGCCCCTCCTCTTTTACCACTATCCCAGATAGAGCAGAAAAGGCCGCCGGATGCCTTTCTACAAGGATGAACTACGTAGCCCCAGCGGCCTTTCCTAGACCCGCCGCTAAAGTACAGAAGGAAGGCGGCGGGACTTAGGGTAAGAGTGCCCTAAAGTCAGCCAGCGTAAGAATTCTGACCGACAGCACTAAGCCTAGTATTACTAACTAAAAATAGCGACATCTCTCTCTGTGAAATTGACTTCATACCACAGGAAACAAATCCATACGCAGGATATTCAAAGTAAAGTATGGCCCACCACAATCAGAGGAAGTTAGCCTAGTAAAACGTAAAAGGCCGCTAAGAGTGCAAGGGGTACCAGCACTACTTAGCGGCCGCAACATGAGCTACTTTTCTACATTAATACAACCAACGTAGAAAAGATCAGGAGAGCGGAATCGAACTCTCAACCGGCCAGTACGTACATCCCCAGCCGGTGTCGAAAACACTAGCCGACTAAAGCTAACCCCGCAACCATTATTCAGCACGACATCAAATTAAAGAACTAGGCGAACTACTACAACCGACTTACCACCCTCATACCAAGAATTTAATGTAAGCGTCAACACTAAACACTTAGGAGTTCACCGAGGCCATCCATGGGCGCCTACACGCTTCGACCAAGCCCTCCCATTTCAGTTCCTGTGCATTCCACCACAAAACCTGACTTTTACTTTAAAATAAGCTAGCATTCCTTTTTGCGTGCTTAACACCCCCATACGACTCAAGGAGACACAATGCTACGCAAGGCAACCATCGGACTGACCACCTTGGCCATCGCCACCACCACCGCCATCGCACCAGCAATGGCAGACGACACCGTCACCTCTGAAACTACCTCTGCCGACGCTGTCGCCACCACCGAAGCCACCCCTGAACAAAACGACGCAGCTTCCTCCAAGCTCGACAAAGAAGGCATCCACGCCAAGTTCGAGGAGCTCTCCAGCAAGCACAAGGAAAACAAGCAAGACCTCGACGCTAAGCACGAAGAGCACAAGAAGAACTTCGACGCAAAGCTCGACCAGCTCTCCAGCAAGACTGAAGACTTCAACGCTAAGGTCGATAAGTTCGTCAAGAACATTGACTTCAGCAAAATCGAGGACGCACTGAAGGTCGTAGAAAAGATCATCGTAATCGCCGGCAAGCTCGCCTAACACGCGTCTTTCAACTCCACCATTGCCTCGGGCACAACACTAGTGCTCAAGGCAATTTTTTATTCCCCCATTCACCTCAAACTTGTGCAGACTGACACAAAAGAATGCAGTTTCCCCGCACAGGCACTACCCTTCTTACTGGGTAAACCTACCCTGAAAGCACCCCCCGATAAGGAGACACAATGCTACGTAAAGCAACCATCGGCCTGACCACCTTGGCCATCGCCACCACCACCGCCATCGCACCAGCAATGGCAGACGACGCAGCCCCCACCAAAGAAACCACTGCAACAACAACTACCACCACAGAAGGCAACTCCTCTCAGCCAGAGAACGCCAAGCACCAAAAGAAGGAAAAGACCCCCGAAGAAAAGCTGCAACAAGCAGAAATCGCTGCCAAGCGACTCGATAACGCTAAGAAAGGCATTGAAGTAACCAAAACCATTGTTGAGATTGGCCTCAAAGTCGGCGAATTTCTATTCCCAGTAGCCGCATAGCCCTATCTCTCCACCGGGCCCCGGCAATCCACAGTATTTGGATTGCCGGGGCTTTTATACAACACAAAGATCTCTATCATGTCTTCAATCAAGTCTTACAAGACCGCAAAAGGAAAGTCCTGGCGGGTCCAGTACCGCGACCCAAACGGCACATCCCACACAAAACGAGGATTCCGCACCAAAAACGAAGCGCAAGCATGGGCCGACAAAAACGCAGTCAATATACGCGAAAACGACTGGATAAACCCCAACGCCGGCAAAATCACCATCGAACAAATGGCCGTCCCATGGCTCACGAACATCACCCACCTCAAACCAAAGACTAAATACGACATGCTCGCTATATGGCGAAACCACGTGAAACCACAATGGGGGAACCGCCAAATATCAAGCATCAAACCATCAGAAGTACAAGTCTGGGTCTCATCACTGGACAAATCAGCCTCACTCGTACGACAAGCACACGCCGTACTAGCCCAAATCCTCGACTTAGCGGTAATGGACAAAGCCATACGCAACAACCCAGCCCGAGGAATTAAACTACCCCGCAAAACCGCCGCAAAAAAGATATACCTCACCGCAGAACAACTCGGACTACTCGTTAACGAATGCACTAAGTACAAAGAACTCGTATGGTTACTAGGCACCGTGGGTCTTCGCTGGGGCGAAGCAGCAGCCCTCAGAGTCCGCGACGTAGACGTCACGCGAAACCGAATCAGCATTGAACGAAACGCCGTCACAGTAGGCACCGAAGTGGTTATTGGCACGCCTAAGACACATGAGGTACGCGAAGTGGCTGTGCCGGCATCGGTGATGCGGATGCTTATACCGGTAATGGAAGGTAAAAGCCCGGATGAGTTGTTATGGCCGCGTCGTGATGGTTCGCCGATGAAGCCGCCTACGCATGGCAAGTGGTACTACAACGCGTTGGATAGGTGTATGGATAAGTACCCGGATTTTCCGCGTGTGACTCCGCATGGTCTTAGGCATGTGGCCGCCGGGTTGATGGTGTCGGCTGGGGCGAATGTGAAAGTTATCCAGCGTGAGCTCGGCCATTCTTCAGCGGCGATGACGCTTGATATTTACGCTGAATTGTTTGATGAGGATTTGGAGGCGGTGGGCAGCGCTGTGGATGAAAAGATTTCAGATGTCGTCAGATTGTCGTCACGTAGGGCTTGAAGAGGGTGTTTATGCAGGTTAAATAGGGTTTATGTCACTGGTTCGAGCCCAGTTGGAGGAGCAAAAATCCCGCTTAGCTTTGCTAAGCGGGTACTTTTGTATTGAGCCCTATTACCTCTGGGCTAGAACGGCTTGTGGCCTAGTCGTTGATGTACAGATACTGCTTATTTACGAACTCATCTAGGGCAAAGACAGAAAGTTCGCGGCCATAGCCGGAATTCTTGATTCCGCCGAAAGGCAGCACTGGGGAGAAGTACTGTCCCAGGTTGACGTGAATCATTCCGGTATCGATCTGGTCAGCCACGTTGGTGGCACGCTCGGTGTCCTCAGAGAAGACGGCGCCGCCCAGACCGTAGTTGGAGTTATTGGCTAGCTCCACTGCTTCCTTTTCGGAAGAGACCTTATAGATTTCGGCCACAGGGCCGAAGAACTCCTCATAGTAGGAGTCGGAGCCTACGGGGACGTCGGTAAGCACGGTTGGCGTGTAGTAGGCCGCAGTCTCATGCAGCTCGCCACCGGTACGGATAGTGGCACCATTGTCCACGGCACGCTGGACCTGCTTGTCTAGGTTCTCTGCAGCGCTGCGCGAGGACATTGGGTAGTACTGGTTCTCTGCTGGGCTGGAAGGATCACCTTGTGCCATTCCCTCGGCGATGCGCACCATTTCATCAACAAACTCGTCGTAGATATCCTCCATGACGATGATGCGCTTATTGGAGGTGCAGGCCTGGCCGACGTTCTCGATGCGCTTGACCCAGGCTTCCTCAGCCGCCTTAGTGATATCGGCGGCATCGAGAATAATATACGGATCAGTGCCGCCGAGCTCCAGCACAGCCTTCTTAAGGTTGCGTCCGGCGATTTCCGCAATGGCGGCGCCGGCGCGCTCAGAACCAGTGAGAGAAACACCCTGGACACGCGGATCAGCAATAACGTCCGCAATCTGGTCATGGTCGGCATAAATATTGATGTACACTCCCTCGGGCAGGCCAGCCTCGCGGAAGATCTCCTCGATAGCAGCGGCGGACTTCGGGGTAATTTCGGCATGCTTTAGCAAAATGCAATTGCCGTTCATCAGGTTCGGTCCGGCAAAGCGGGCGACCTGGTAGATGGGATAGTTCCACGGCATGATGCCCAGGAGGGAGCCAACGGGAAGGCGGCGAACCACGGCCTTTCCGCCGGGTACATCGACTGGCTTGTCTTTATTGTGCTCTGCCGCATTATCCGCATAGAACTGCAGGATATCGCCGGAGAAGTTGATCTCCCACTCCCCTTCCGGGGTGGCCTTGCCCATTTCTTGGGCCTCAATCTTGGCTAGTTCGCCTTTACGCTCCTTAAAGAGCTCGGCAGCACGGGAGACAATCTTGGCGCGCTCGTCAATTGGGGTCTTACGCCAGGTTTGAAAGGCCTCGTGAGACTTGGCTAGTGCATCCTGGATCTGCTCGTCGGTACTGGATCTGCTCGTCGGTAAAGGTATCGAAGGTTTCTACCACTTCATTTGTGGCGGGGTTGGTAACTGCGTAGCCCTTAGACATCGGGACTTCCTTCCTATGGGGTGTGGTTGTTGATGTACGTCGCACAGGCACTGTGCCTATCACAACAGTACGCGATACATGTTATCTATGTCACCGTTTTAGGCGCCGATGGCCATCGAGCCGTCCTTCATTTTCACGCCCTCATCCTGCTTCATGTAGGTGGCATCACGGGTAAGCATCTGGCGGACCATGTCTTCATTCTTTTGGATTTCTGCTTCAAGGGCTTCCTGGTCTTGGCGCAGCAGGTCAAAACGTTCTTGCACTAGTGGGGCTTCCATTTCCAAGATGGGCTGCATCACGGAATGCGCCACGCCACAGGCATCAGCCGCCTCATCGCCGTGGATGATGCGCACATGCGCAGCGGTCCAATCTGCAAGCGTGTCTTCTGGAAAGCCGGTGAGTTCCTTAGCATTAACAACGAAGCCGGACATCAGGGCATCGACAAGCTGGCGGGCAGCCTCATTAATCTCGCCGTCGACCGCATGGATGGTGTCCATGGTCTCCTGCGAGGCCTCTACATCATCTTCGCCGCGGAAGAGATCGGAGCGGATACCCAACATGCGGCCGACTATCTTCCACAGATAGAACACGTCCTTTTCTTCTTCCGCGGTGAGTTGCCAGCCCATGCGGCGCAGCCCGGCATATGGGATATACGTGAAATCGAACCAGGTGCGCAGCATGTCGAATTCACTAATCGGCGCACCATAGTCGGAATAGTCCAAGCCTTTGCGGTTATGTACGCGGCGCACATGAGCGTGAATCGCGCGCACCATGCCTGTATGAATAAAGCCCTCCCCTCCTGGCTGCAAAGCATCCGGCAGGTAAAGCGAATAGGTCCAATTTGTGGTGTAGGCAAGGCGCTTGACTGCACCGTCAGTAAGCTCGCCGGTGTTAACCAAAAGGTCAGCGATGGCCGGGGTAGCATACGTATGCACCAAGGAACCAGGGCCCAACGCCAGACCGTGACTCAACGGCGGGATGGATAGGTAAGTGCGGCGACCACGCTCAAGCTTTTCGGCGTCTAGACCAGCAAGCGCCTTGGTCATATCCTCAATCAATGCCGCTACCTCCGGCAGGGTATCGTCATCGGCGGTGCCGCGAGCTAAGGCCTCGCGCAGGTTGGGCATGATTTCCTTGACCGTATGACCGCTGGTGAATAGGGCGTCTGCCACGGGATCCATAGCCCAGAAGGCCTCTTGGTAGCGGTCTGCGCGCTGCGTGCCATACTTGGCCACAAATTCTTCGCGGCTACCGCGGCCGGCCGGCCATTCATTTACGGTGCTCAACGGTGCTGGTGCATTCATTGTGGTTTCTCCTTATAGTCTGGTGAGAGTTGGTGAAGTCGGTTTAGCTGCGGGCTTCTTTCGAGTCATCGTGCAAGGTGTAATCGGACTTGGTATCTGGTTCGTTCTTAGCGATGTAGTCTTTGATCACCTCCGTCACCGCAGTCCAAGGGGGCTTGCCGTTATTGGCTCGCTTTATCCTGGCCCTTTTCGCACCTGGCAGCTTGTCCCGAATTCGGGCCGCACGAGCTTCCGCTTTAGCGGCTGCCTTGAAGAGGATGGCCCAAGGCCTAAAGTTGATCTTTTCCCAGCGTGTGCCCTGCACCATAAACTTGGTGTCTTTCTCGCCGCAGATGGTAGATAGTGCGCCAAGGGCAACGTGCGGCACGAGGGGGTTGAGGCTTTCTAGGATGGACATCAGCGCGGTAGCCACACGCTCGTGGTAAGCAGAGGAATATCCGCCATTGCCATAGATGTAATCAGTCATCTTGCGCATTTCATCGCCAGTTTTAGGGATAAGGCGCTCCTCCGCTCCCATCATGTAGAGGATGTATCCCCAATACTGAGCCACGTCATCCCACTCCTGGCCGCTATGCGGACGGCCAAAGAACTCGTCGATTGCAAGCGGCATCATGCCAAACCAGCCTTCTCCAGAGACGAGGAAACTGGAGCCGATTGGACGCCCGAACTCGTTATAGTGCTCCGGACCCCACATCTTTTCCAATCCGCGGTTTGCCTGGGCGTGGAGCAAACGCACGCGCACCGCCGCCTTGCGTCCCTCACCAAAACGCTCGAAAACGTTCTTCTTTCCTAGATCCACAAAGAACTGTGCAGTCTCAATAGACCGCTGCATGGCTTGGAACTCGAACATTCCGGTCTCACCTGTGGCCGCTGAGGTGCGGTCCTCCAACGTGGTTGCCCAATAAGCAAAGGCGATAGCAAGAATCTCTGAGGTGCGGGTGACGTTGTAATAGGCTACGCGCCCGCGTTCGGCGGCCTCGAGGTCTAGCCAACCTGGGATCCGATCTACTTCTTGGAAAAACTCCACCAACTCAGGGGCAGGTTCACGCACCGTATCGATGCCCTGATTTAGCGCCTGCTCGAATTTTTTCCGCGATTCCTTCGCTCCATCGCGACGGAAGGCTTGGGCGAGCTTCTCACCCGTCTCATCGGTTTGCCACATGTGGTCATCTAAAAGGCGGGTTTGCGCAGTACCGTAGCCCTCCCAAGAATCTTCCACTGAGTGCCAAGAATCAAAAATATTATGGCGCAACACGGACCAGCTCGGGGTGGGGGTGCGCCGCTTAGGTGCCGGGCGCAGCGGCATTCCATCGCGGTAAAAATAGCGGAAATCCTCATAAGGATTATCGGACATCGGCAAAATCTCTGGCTGCGTGGCTTCGCTCGCCAAGGGCTTCGTGGGGGTTGACATTGCAGTGACTCCCTTTCTTCACTCAAGTGTGAGACCACACACTGTTGAACAATATGTGCTCTATGTCACCTTTAATACGTAGTGGTCATCGTATAGAGAGTCAGATTGCACCGCAATGGAATTCGCGGAGGTTTACCCATTTTGCTCTGCTTTAAACTTTCAACAGTGGACAGAAGGGCTTGAATTACACCCCCTACCATGAGAAATAAGACAGAAGGATGCGCCAGGAAATCTTTTAATTTGAAGCCTTCACCCACCCATGTGGGTGTATCGAATGCGCTTAACTGGCCCAGTGTTACTACATGAGTGACATAGAACTCAGTTAGTGGCTACTATGTCCTCAATTACTTTAAAAGCTGAATGGCGTGAAGTGGTGCCGCGAGATGCGAATGGGCCGCACAGCGTTAGAACGCTTCACAGGCTTCCCTCGCTCCGCCCACGCCATTGAGCAGAAAGGGGCCACAATGGACGAAACTTCCTTAAAACACTCTCCGGCACGAGGCACAGCAAAACGGAGCGAAGGTTCGCGGCTGCGGGCCACAGTACAGCAGGTCACCCCAGTCGCTGATGACCTTATGGTGCTGGAATTCTGCTTTAAGAAAGGAGCGAAACTCCCCGACTACTCCCCTGGCTGCCACGTAGACGTCACGCTCACCGGGCCAGAGGATACGGAGTTAGTGCGCCAGTACTCCGTTTTTGAAATGCCATCCAAAGAGACCCCCTGTGGCGGCGCCGGTGCGGATTCAACCTACGGCATCGCCGTTAAACGCGAAGAGAATTCGCGGGGTGGCTCCCTTGTCATGATGCAACTTCGCGCGGGCGATGAGTTACTCATCTCCCCAGCGCACAATAACTTCGAACTCGTTGACACCGCCAGCTACTATGTGCTCGCCGGCGCCGGTGTTGGTATTGCGCCTATGCTTTCCATGGCCCAATCGCTACAGCGCCAAGGCAAACCCTTCATGGTTCTCTACTTCGCCTCTAGCATTACCCGCGCCGTACTGCTGCCCCAATTGCGCAGCATATGCGGCGATAGTCTCATTGAAGTTTTTGGCTCACCCCGTGCACGGCAAGAAGAAATCTACCGACACCTGTTGTCCCAAGCCCCGCAGGAAACAGTGTTTTATGTATGCGGTCCGCAAGGGTTCATGTCCGGCGCAAAGGAGGTAGTGCTGGACTATCTTCCCCACCAGAATTTCCACTGGGAAAACTTCCACCCTGATATGGAAGCGCTTAGCGGAGAGAAAAATGCCGGTGCAGGCGATTGCGCTTTCGACGTGGAATTTTGTGGGGAAACCGTTCACGTTCCAGCCAATGTCACTGTACTCGAGGCACTCGAGGAAGCTGACTTGCCGGTGATGTCACGTTGTTTAGAAGGCACCTGCAGCACCTGCGTTATGAAAGTGATAGAAGGCGAGCCAGATCATCGAGATTCCGTCTTTAATGAACAAATGCATGCAGACGGCGCCTTTGCGCCCTGCGTTTCACGGTCACTGGATAGACGCCTGGTGCTCGAGCGCTGGCGCCGCTAAGGCACTACGCTTTAGAGCGAACGCACCATCACGACCCCAATGATGACTAAGGCCAGTCCCACTACGCGGTGAATAGGGGGCAGTCCCCGGCGCGCATGCCCCCAGCCGAGCGACTCTACTACCTGACCGCACACAATTGATCCCACCAACGATCCAATCACGGTCGTTCCCGTGCCCAAGATGGGAGAAAGCGTAGCCCCACCAACCACGAAGAGTGCCCCAAGGACTCCACCGAACCACATCCACCACGGACCAGGGGCGGGACGGGTGAAAAGAGCACGCCGCGGACCTCGGGGGGCGATAGACAGCACTGCAAGCAAGAGCACGCCGACTGCTAGAGAAACCTCGCCGGCGGGAAGGGGGTTGCCCAATGCACGGCCGAGGAAGCCGTTGACAGCAGTTTGGGTTGCTGAGCCCATTCCAATAAGAACCCCAAAAAGCCGCCACAACCACAGCTTCACACCACTGGCTGTAGCATGCGTAGTAGCGGCACCGCGCCCGATTTCCAATACCAACGCGATTCCGACCAACACCACGGCCACTCCGAGGATGCGCAGCGGGCCGACTCCAACGTGTGGGGAATTAAATATGCCGGTGGTATCGCAAAGCAGACCCATTGTTACCTGCCCCAAGATAGGCAAGATAACGGTCTCCACACTGCCGATGCGAGGGAAAAGCAGAATATTTCCCACGATGAAGGAAACTCCCATAAACCCGCCGAGCCACACCCACCAGGGCTGTTGCGCAGCGGTGGCTAAATCCGGAATTAGGTGACCGGTGAGCGCAAGAGCAATAAGCGCAGAAACGAACAAGCCAATAATAAAGGAAAAGAATCCCGCCACAATTGGGGAACCAATACTTTCACGAAACCGCGTATTAATGGCCGTCTGTACCGGCACTATGGCGCCGACCAGCAGGGCGGCAATGACCAACATAGAGCGTCCTTTCTTATAGGCAGCTGGGGGGCATCGCCAAGCATGGCTTCTGCCACATTGCACAATGCAGAAACACTGAGAGTGCAGGCCCAGGGTTGTGGGACCTGCACTCTCGGAGAGGCGGCAGCACTGCCATGAGATGGTGCGGGCTAGCTACCAGAAGATTTATTAATCCGTGGGAATGGAGTCCGTGTTCTCCAGTAGCTTGGCCACATAACCGGTATTGAACTCACCGCTGCGGAACTTTTCGCTATCGAGCAACATCGCCTGGAACGTCGCAGTCGTCACCACGCCCTCCACCTCTAGCTCATCGATAGCGCGCAGCATTCGAGCGATGGCTTCATCGCGATCTTCTGCCCACACGATAAGTTTGCCGACCATAGAATCATAGAAAGGTGGGATCGTGTAGCCAGTTTCGATGTGGGTATCCATGCGTACACCAAAGCCGCCTGGAACGCGATAGTGTTCGATCTTGCCGGGGCGAGGAGCGAAGTTTTGGTTCGGGTCCTCAGCATTGATGCGGCATTCAATAGCGTGGCCGCGTATCTCAATATCATCCTGCCTGATGGACAACTTCTGTCCGGAGGCAATGCGTAGCTGCTCCTTGATAAGGTCCACACCGGTAATCATTTCCGTAACCGGGTGCTCGACTTGGATACGGGTATTCATCTCGATGAAGTAGTACTTGTTTTCCGTGTTGTCGAACACGAACTCGATGGTACCGGCGTTTTTGTATTTAACTTCCTTGCACAGGTTGATGGCAGCTTCCTGCATCCCCGCTCGGAGTTCCTCGGTCAGGACCGGGGACGGGCCTTCCTCAATAAGCTTCTGGTTACGGCGCTGGGAGGTACAGTCACGCTCTCCCAAGGCCACGACGTTCTCTCCATCCGAAAGCACCTGGATCTCAATGTGCCTAATATCGGTGAGATAGCGCTCGATGTACACCGAGGGATCGTTGAACGCCGATTCGGCCTCGTTCATGATCTCATTGAGATCTTTTTCCAGCGTGTCCTCGGATTCAACCACGCGCATGCCACGACCTCCGCCGCCGGCTGCAGCCTTAATAAGCAGCGGGAAGCCTGTGTTGCGGGCGACTTCCATCGCCTCATCAATTTCGGTGACTACTCCATCGGAGCCGGGCACGGTGGGCACCCCGGCAGCTTGCGCGATGCGCTTTGCCTCGATCTTATCTCCCATCAAACCGATGTGTTCGGCAGAGGGACCGACAAAGCCGATGTTTTCTTCTTCCACCATGCGTACAAAGTCGGGCTTTTCAGATAGGAATCCGTAGCCGGGGTGAATGGCGTCGGCCTTAAAAGCCATGGCCGCAGAAAGGATGAGCTCGGGGCTGTTATAGCTTTTCGCGGCGTTGGCTGGGCCGATGCAAACGGCCTTATCAGCTAGTTTAACGGGCAAGGAATCCTTATCACCCTCAGAGTAGACGAGGATGGATTTTATCCCCAGCTCCTTGCAGGCGCGGATAACGCGCAAGGCGATCTCGCCGCGGTTGGCGATCAGAACGCTATTTAAGAGATCTGACATGTTTTCCTCCAGATCGTTGTGCGGGAACGGGGCTTACTTTGGTTCGATGATCATAAGTGGCTGGCCGTGCTCAACGGCATCCTCGTTGTCCACGAGGATTTCCTTGACAGTTCCGGCAAACTTGGCCTCAATATTGTTCATCAGCTTCATAACCTCGACGATGCACAGCACCTGTCCTACCTCGACCTCATCGCCAACTTTGACGAATGGGTCCGCGCCCGGCTTCGGGGAAGCATAGTAGGTACCGACCATAGGAGCGGTGACGGTCTCGCCCTCTGCTGCCGGAGCTCCGGAAGCCTTCGACTGCTCCTGATCAGCTGGTTCTTGTGCAGCGGGTGCCGATGTGGGCTCTTCCTGCGCTGGCGCCTGCTGTGCGGGGACTTGCTCTGCCGGGGATGCGGCTGGAGCAGCTGCAGGTGCGGCAGCTGCTTCCGGAGCCGGGGCTGGACGGTTGAGGCCGCCAGGCGTGCGGGACATGGCGAGTTCGATGTCGCCATACTTGATCTGCAGCTCCTGGATATCATCGGAAAGGTTGGCCCACTTCAGGAGGGCCTTCAGATCCTGCAGGTTGGTGGTATCAGTCATGATTACTTTTCTCCTTTAGTGAGGTTAATTTCCAGGTCAGAGGTCTTGAGGTGGAAGTCGGTGGTATCGGAAGAGTTGTAGATTTGCTGGACGAGGGAGGTCAAGACGCCTCCTTTGACGCCTTCGCCCTCGCCGGCGCGGCCCTCAGCTACGAAGCGCTTCATTTCATCGACTTGGCTGCCGGCGAACATAACGCGCAAAAGCAGGGTGTCGATGTCCTCGTCCGGATGCGCCTCTTTCAGGCCCGGCAGTACCGGCTTGAGTTCTGGGATTTCCTCGGTGATTTCGGAGGAACCGTTGGCCAGGATCTTTTCCAATACCTCTGGGTCCAGCGGGGCCAGAGGTTCACCGTAGTAACCCAGGGCATACTTCTTAATCTCATTTGGGACCACGGAGTAGCGCTCACCAGTCATCACATTCATGACGGCCTGTGTACCCACGAACTGGGCAAATGGCGTAATCATGATGGGGTATGCCAGCTCTTCTCGCACGCGAGCCACCTCATAGAGCAGCTCCTCAAATCGATCTCCTAGTCCCGCAGTTTCCAGCTGAGATTCAAAGTTCGTCAGCATGCCGCCTGGCAGCTGGTGCATATAGTGGAGGCCGTCGAAAGCACGCGGCACACCCACCGGCTTATCCTCAGTATCGGCGATTTCTTGGATCCGGTCACTGGCAGAGGCGATGCGATCATCGTCAACGTTTACGGTATAGCCGAGCGCCCGCAGATCTCGTACCAAGGCCTGGGTCGCAGGCTGACCGGGGCCGTTGGCAAGCGGGGCGATGGAGGTGTGAATGGAATCCACGCTCAACTCCGCACCAAAGAGATAGGTCAATGGAGATAAGCCAGTCAGGGAGTGGGTGTGTACCTCCAGCGGGATATCTTCTCCAATGGAGCTGCGGATAGCCGGGATAAGGGTTCTCATGCGGTCCGGAGTGAGCAATCCGCCGGCGTCCTTCAGCATGATGCGGTCGACGTCGGTGCGTTCAAGCAGCTCCTCCGCCTTTTGCTTGTAGAGCTCATCGGTGTGCACTGGGCTAAGGCAGTAGGACAGTGCACCAAAGGTCTCAGCGCCAAGTTCCTTGGCAAGCTTGAGGCCCTTGTCAATGTTGTCGATGTCATTGAGCCCATCAAAAGAACCAATGACACGGAAGCCGTTGGCATAAAGGCGTTCAGTCCAGTTAAGGATGGCATCATCCGGCAGGAAGTCAAAGGATGCCAGATTCTTGGAGCGAATCAGCGCGCGGAACTTAGTACCGGGGGCGGCATGCTCGTGGACGAGGCGCACACGTTCCCACGGATCCTCTTTGAGATACCGCACGGCCACGTCGAACTGAATGGGGGCAACTAGGTCAACGTGTTCGAACCCGGCATTGGTGATGTCATCCAGCAGAGAAAGGATGTGTTCCGTGGTCATTCGGGTGGCCCAGATACTCTGGTGCGCATCGCGCAGGGTGGTATCGATGATCTTTATTTCACGCTCGCTATCGGCTGGGCGTCCGCCCGCGGCCATGACTTCGGCGAGGCTTTCTGTGCTCAATTCCTCGGGACTAAGAGCAGTCATAAATCCCTCCTTAGGGTGTGGCTCCGACAAGACTCGGGTGGCTTAGGACTCATACCTTTCCGTCCGTGTCATGTGTCACACGCTACACCAGTGTCCACCCCTGTGAACCTAAAACTTTTACCTAAGGAGGGCTTTCCCGCCGTTATCCAAGCTCAGAAACGCTAGACATTTACCCAACTACCCCCAAGTGGGGTCACAATGCGCACCCAAGTTCACAATGCGAACCATAAATCTAACCACAGGTTGTCCCCGAAAGGGGTTCATCACGTGCAGTTTCTCACGCGGTAAACAACATCAATAGCGTCAGACGATCTCAATACTTTGGATCCTCGCCGCCCATTTGTGTGATCTAGGTAATATTTTTCCCAACCGTCCCGGTCCCACTACAAGGAGAACTCATGACATCCACCACCAAACCGACATCGCCACCAGATACCGAATCCGGCAAAAACGCAGCTTCTACCACCGACATCAAATCCCTAGGAGCCAGCCTTACCGGGCAAATCCTAGAGTGGTATGAGTGGAGCTCCTATGCAGTCTTTGCCCCATTCATTGCCACCGCAATGTTCAATAAGGGCGACTCCACCTCCGCCCTTTTAGCTACCTTCGGCGTTTTTGCCGTTGGTTTCCTGGTGCGTCCACTCGGAGGAATCGTCTTCGGCCGCGTAGCAGATAAGCGCGGCCGAAAATCCGTACTTATGATGACCATCATCATGATGGCCATCGCCTCCGCGATCATCGGAGTCATGCCCACCTATGAGCAGATCGGCATTTGGTCCTCTGTGGGTCTTTTGGTGATCCGTATCCTGCAGGGCTTCGCCCACGGCGGTGAATCAGCCGCCGCCAATAGCTATATCCCAGAAATCGCCCCCAACGCCCACCGCGGTAAATGGGGCTCTATGGTCTACGTTTCCATTTTCGGTGGCTCCGTCATCGCCTACGTGCTCGGCGGCCTAATCTCCCTCGTACTCAATGATGACCAACTTGCCTCATGGGGCTGGCGCATACCCTTCTTCCTCTGCGCGCTCTCTGCCTGTGTAGCGCTATACCTACGCCGCCACATGAAAGAGTCTGATCACTTCAAGGAAATTGACAGTTCCGATCCCAGCGTAGACACCCCAGCGCGCAAGGAGCGCGCAGCAATCCCTCAATCTGCCTCCGCTACTCGTCCGGCTTGGATCAATATCCTGCTCATTATCGGCATGGTCTCCGGCGTTACTTCAGCGCACTACACGTGGACCTCCTACGTTTCTACCTATGCCATTAGCCACGAAGGAATGACCACACAAGGCGCGTACTGGGTCACGGTGGTTGCTCAAGTTGCTGGCCTTATCGCTCTACCGCTGTGGGGCAGTCTCTCGGACAAGATTGGGCGCAAACCCGTCATCTATATCTGCGCGGTAGGTATGGCCGTTTTGCAAATCCCACTCATGGCGTTGATCGATTCCCGTCCGTGGACCCTGCTCGTCGCTTCTACTGTAGGCGTGATTATCGTCGCCGCCGGTGGTGCGCTGCTATCTTCCATCATGTCCGAGGTCTTCCCTACCGCCCAGCGCACGCATAGTATCGGTCTTGCATACTCCCTCTCTGTAGCTGTCTTTGGCGGAACCGCGCCCTATATCTACCAGTGGTTTGTCGCGCACGATCTGGCGTGGGCCTCTGGCTTTTATGTCATCGCCCTATGCGTCCTCACCATCATTAGCATGTACATTCTCCCTGAAACCAAGGGTGTAGACCTACGCGATGTCTAACTAGTACCTCTCTCATTCCCACCTAGGGCTGGGCCGAAGCATGAATCATTTCGGCCCAGCCTTTAGCTAATTCAGTACCAAAGAACCCCACTCATTAGAAATGAAAAAGAAAGCCCGCCTTCCGGGTGCTAGAAGGCGGGCTTTCGGGAACAGTTCAGGACTAAGACAGGTCCAGCGTGAATGGGGCATCAGTAACCTCGCGGATGGAGTCCTCAGTCTCCCCCTCAGCCATCTGAACTAAGGTCAGACCTTCTAGCTCATCAACCTCGAAGACGGCGCGGTCCGTAATAATAAGATCCACGCAACGCGCGCCGGTGAGCGGCAGTTGGCATTCTGAAAGGATTTTGGACTTGCCATGTTTGGACACGTGCTGCATCATCACCACGATGCGTTTGGCGCCATGAACCAAATCCATGGCACCGCCCATACCTTTGACCATCTTGCCCGGAATCATCCAATTGGCAAGGTCTCCGAATTGGGATACTTCCATGGCACCAAGTACCGCTACGTCGATAGCGCGTGATCGAATCATTCCAAAGGATTCCGAAGAAGAAAAGAATGAAGCTCCGGGAGCAGCAGTGATGGTCTCTTTGCCAGCATTGATAAGTTCCGGGTCCACCTTATCTTCGGCCGGGTACGGACCTACGCCCAAGATGCCATTTTCAGAATGAAGCACCACTTCGAGGCCCTCTGGGAGGAATCCAGGAATCAACGTTGGCATGCCAATTCCTAGGTTGACGTAGTCGCCGTTTTTCAATTCCTGTGCGGCCCGAGCCGCCATTTCTTCACGTGACCAGGTCATTTACTTGCTCACCGTCCTAAATTCGATTCCAGTTTCTTGCTTTCCCACTTCTACGACGCGATCGACGTAGATGCCCGGCACGTCAACCTCGGCCGGCGGAATCGCCTCCACCAATTCTTCTGCCTGCACAATGGTGATATCAGCGCAACGAGCGGCATCCGGGTTAAAGTTCTGCGCAGTCTTGGCAAAAGCTAGGTTGCCGTATCGATCTGCGCGAGCGGCATGAACGAAGGCAAAATCTGGGGTCAGTGCCTCCTCCAGCACGTAGAGCTCGCCGTTAAACTCACGAGTTTCCTTCGGCTTAGAAGTCTGCGCTATGGACCCATCCGGGTTATAACGGGTGGGGATATCCCCTTCCGCAAGCGGGGTTCCCACGCCGGCCTTGGTATAGAAGGCGGGAATGCCAGCACCGCCGGCACGCATACGCTCGGCCAACGTTCCCTGCGGGGTAAATTCCACAGTCAGTTCTCCTTCGAGATACTGGCGGGCGTACTCCTTATTCGTTCCGAGATAGGAACCAATAGAGCGGGAAATGCGATGATCTTTAAGCAAGAGCCCGAACCCGAAATCGTCGGTACCAAGATTATTGGAAATGATGGTGAGGTCTCCAGAGCCGAGTTCGCGCAGAGCATCAATTAGACGCGCCGGAATTCCCACGAGCCCGAATCCGCCCACCGCAATGGAAGCGCCGTCTGGAATATCTGCTACGGCATTTTCTACTGAGTCGATGACTTTATCTAACATGGCTTCAGCCTACGTGTGGTTCATATATTGCACAAGGGTTCACAGTGCGAACACTTTTGGATACAATTACGAGACGTAGGCCACTTCATCAATTTTTAGAATCGGAGACCACACCTTGAACGACACCCCCACCGTGCAGTCGCTCGCCCGCGGATTAGCCGTTTTGCACTCTTTTAATGGCGAGCGCCCACGCCAGACTCTGGCCCAGGTTGCCGAGGTCACAGGGCTAGCACGTGCCACTGCACGCCGTTTTTTGCACACCTTGGTAACGGAGGGGTACGCGCGCACGGATGGCTCTGAGTTTTGGCTTACCCCCCGGGTTTTGGAACTGGGCTATTCCTACCTTTCGAGTTTGGGTCTTCCCGATATTGCCCAGCCCCATTTGAGGGAGTTATCCGCCAAACTCGATGAATCCTGCTCTGTCAGTGTGTTGGATAGGGACACCGTGGTTTATATTGCCCGCGCCGCTGCACACCGCATCATGGCCACCAATATCACCATCGGCACCCGCTTTCCCGCGCACGCGACCTCAATGGGACAGGTACTGTTAGCGGATCTCACTCCATCGCAGTTGGACGAATTCCTAGAAACGGCGTCGCTGGAGAAAGTCACCCCTCACACGCTCACCGCACCCGCAGATCTTCGGGCGCGCCTAGCGGAGATCCGGAAACGCGGTTGGGTCATCGTAGACCAAGAGCTGGAGAAGGGCCTGCGTTCCATTGCAGTTCCTATTCGCGATGGTTCGGGCCGCACTGCTGCAGCCATCAATGTCTCAACCCAAACATCCGTCTATTCCACTGAGGATCTCACCACGCGCATCCTGCCGGAGCTCATCGCAACCTGCAAGGCAATCTCCCATGACCTTGCCACCACCGAACTTTCTTAAAGGAGAATTATCATGCACACCCGCGACGTAGTCCTTTGCTACCCCAAGCGCACCCCTGTCGGCCGTTATGGTGGAGCGCTAAAGTCCGTCCCCGTCCAAGAATTAGCTAGTCTCGTGGTCAAGACCATTGTGGAAGAGTCCGGTATCGACCCCACCAAAATCGATGACGTCATCTTGGGCCAAGGCTCCCCTAATGGTGCCGCACCCGCTTTGGGCCGCGTGGCTGCCTTAGACGCTGGCCTGCCCACCACCGTGCCTGGTATGCAGCTCGATCGCCGCTGCGGATCGGGTCTGCAGGCCATTATTACCGCAGGTGCCCACATTGCTACTGGCGCTGCCGATGTCATCATCGCCGGCGGCGCGGAGTCTATGTCCCGCACCGAATACACCGTTGATGCGGATGTACGCTGGGGAGCAAAGGGAGGAAATATGATCTTTCGCGATCGCCTCCAAGAAGCCCGCGAGGCCGCCGGCGGAAAGCACCACCCGATTGCCGGCGGCATGATTGAGACCGCCGAAAATCTCCGCCGCGAATACTCCATCGAGCGCGTCGCCCAAGACGAGCTCGCTGCACGTTCCCACCGCAATGCCGCCGCTGCACAGGAACAATCGCTTTTCGACGCCGAAATCATCCCCGTCACCGTCCCCCAGCGCAAGGGGGAGCCTATCGTCGTAGACAAGGATGAACATGTCCGCCCAGATTCCAGTACAGACAAGCTATCTAAACTGCGCGCGGTCATGCGCAAGGAGGACGAAGAGGCAACGGTTACCGCCGGTAATGCCTCGGGCCAAAACGATGGTGCCGCGGCCGTCCTAGTGACTACCCGTGAAAAAGCCGAGGAGCTGGGTCTTACCCCAATGGTCACGCTCAAGGGATGGGCCCTAGCCGGCGTGGATCCGGAACGCATGGGTATCGGCCCGGTGGAGGCTTCCCGCAAGGTTATGGATCGCCTCGGCATCACCTTCGATGATCTTGACCTCATTGAGCTCAATGAGGCCTTTGCCGCCCAAGCGCTGGCTGTACTCAAAGAATGGGACATTTCGGCAGATGATCCGCGCTTCAACCCGCACGGTTCTGGCATTTCGCTCGGCCATCCCGTGGGTGCTACCGGTGCCCGCATGGTCGTCACCGCCGCGCATCACCTTCACCGCACCGGCGGTAAGCTCGCGCTGGTTACCATGTGTATTGGAGGCGGACAAGGTCTAGCAGCGATCATCGAGGCCGACTAAGCACTGGCCCACGCTCATTAGTGCAAGTGGTTGCTTGCACTACAATCGCGCTTGGTTACTCGCCGTAGCGGCGCCCCACGTGAACGTCTACGCCGCCGAAGAGGCTATAGCAGTTCACAATAATTTCTGGCGCGTCTACTGGGAGGTCATTCGGATGGATGGCGCCGTTCTCTACCTTGAGGTCATGTCCGCCAAAAAGGCCAACGCCGCTGACGTGGACGCGGAAGCCTTCGGGAATATAAACATCGACGCCACCAAAAACGCCCGCCGCGTTGATGGTGGTAGTACGACTGTGCAGGGCGACGCCCGTGAGATCGATGTCCACGCCACCGAAAAAGCCCAACGCCGTCAGAGAACGAGCTACTGCCCCGCCGCTGACAGTAGACCCGCCGAAGATCCCCACCGCAAGGGAGCGGGTCTCCTGCACGCTCGGCTGCACCTGGCGGATAGCCTGCTCCACCTTGGCGATGGCTTTGGATTCTTGCTGGCCCGCATAGGCCTTTGCGATTTTTCGTTCTTGCCCGAACAGGAGAATTTCTGGGTCCTCTACAAGGTCAGCCAGCGGCTCGATGAGCTCAGCGCGAGTCGTCGCATTAACGCAGGCGGCCGAGCGTTTTTCAAAATCATCGAGGTCAATCTGCCCTGCCGAAAGCGCATCTCCTAAAATGTCTGCAGCTTTCATGCGCTCTCGGTGGTTACAGCGGATATCCAGCGGTTTCATACCTTTAATATATCCGCTTTCTCCGGCAGGCGCGCGAGTGATTCCTCGCCTTTGGGCCCCTTAGAGGAACCTGCCTCCGGCAGAAAATCCTCTACGCGCTCGCCTACCCCGGTCAACTCTGCGATAGCCGCAATAGCGCGCTGCGCGCCCTTGCCGTCACCATAAGGATTGACGGCGTTGGCCATGGCGTCGAATGCGGCGTCGTCGGAAAGCAAAAGCTTTGCCTCTGCCACAATGAGATCGCGATTAGTGCCCACCAGCTTAACCGTGCCGGCAACGACGGCTTCGGGGCGCTCGGTGTTTTGGCGCATGACTAGCACCGGCTTGCCCAATGCTGGTGCCTCCTCCTGGACTCCGCCGGAGTCAGTCAAGATGATGGTGGCACGGTTTTGTAGCTGCGTGAACTGGTCATAAGGCAGCGGATCCGTGATGATGATATTTGGCAGGTGCTCGACCTCCGGCAGGACCGCCTGGCGCACCTTGGGGTTGAGGTGCAGCGGCAATGCGAAGTTAATCTCCGGATAGGCTTCTGCCAAGTCCTTAACTGCACCACCGATTTCCTTCATCGCCTCAAGGTTCTCGCGGCGGTGGGTGGTAACTACGACAAGCTGCTTATCGGAGTCTGCGGCTTCCTGCAGGGCAGGGTCTGCGAACTTCGTGTCCCACGATGCTGCTTCCAGCAGAGCGTCAATGACGGTATTACCGGTGACCACAATGTCCTTGGAACGCACATTCTCGCGGCGCAGGTTCTCCATCGAGCCTTCGGTTGGAGCCAGGTGCAGCTCGGCTACCTGACCAATGAGCTTACGGTTAGCTTCTTCTGGGAACGGCGAATGAATATCGCCGGTACGCAAACCGGCTTCGAGGTGAACGATCTTTACCCCGCGATGGAATCCGGCGAGCGCTGCAGCCATAGCGGTAGAGGTATCGCCTTGGGAGATGATGACGTCCGGCTTTTCTTCCTCAATAATGGAGTCCAATCCAGCGATGGCGCGGGAGACAAGCTCATTGAGTCCCTGTCCCTGTTTCATGAGCCCCAGGTCGTGCTTCGGCTGGATGCCAAACATGGTGTTGACCTGCTCCAGCATCTCTTTATGCTGACCGGTAGAGACCGGGATGGATTCAAAGCGCTCATCTTTATCCAGCGCCTTAACGACGGGGGCGACCTTAATGGCCTCCGGCCGGGTGCCGTAAACGGTCATTATCTTGGGCTTAGTCACTAATCTTTTCCTTTAGAGTGACGGAGATATTTCTAAATTGAACCATGGTCTGGAGATCTGTACCCCCACAGGTTGCAGAACCTGCTAGCCGCTGACGCTCACGCCGCCGTCTGGGGCGATGGTCACCCTGGCCGCCATGGCGCGGGCTAGATCGAGACGCTGCCATGAGCCTCCTTCTGCTTGCCAATCCAATGGGTTGCCGGCTGGACGCGCGGTCTGGCGTAGCACCTCGGCACGCTGATCCCAGCTGAGCTCTGGATGGGATGCGGCAAGCAGCACTGGAGCGGCCTGCGGGACGACCATCGGGGCGTCAGTTCGGTAGCGCGGGGCGAAGTCATAGTCCATGAATGTGGAGTATTGTTCTACCGCATCCGCCGTGGACCGATAGTCGGTGCCCTCTGCCCGATCCTGGGCCACCAATTCTTCCACCGTCTTGCCGGTGCGCCACTTAATTTCCTTGCGCACTTCCATCGAGGCTTGCCACAGGGCATTGCGCATGCGCTTGTCATTCAAGCGGTCAGCCGCGGCGGCCTGTCCTGTCATGCGCCCACCGATGACATCCAGCGGGTAATGCACGCCCAGTACTACGCGGTGGTTGCCGGCCTCCGCGCCGCGCAGCATGAGCTGTGGGCCTACCTCAGGCAGCATGAAGGACATCAGCGTGGTAATCCACGTTGCCTGATTGGTATGGCCCGAAGGGAAGGCTGGCGAGGTGGGATAGAGATCCTTGGAGCCATCGTCATAGCGCTTAATCGCCTGCGGCGCGCGCTGGTACGGGCGTTGATAGTTGAAGTAGTACTTCTCCGACATCGTGGAATTGGCCAGTCCGCCTGCGCGGGCCGCATAGCCATTTCCTAGGAGGTATTCGGTCTTGGGCAGGCGGTGCTCGGCCAAGGCAGCGCGGAAGGCATCGCCTAGGTTCTTGCCCATCGAGTCAGAAACGGCGTTGAGCACGCTCGTCGAGCTGGCCTTGGCATCGGCCTGCGCGCGGCGGATCAAAGCGGGGTCACCGGCTGCGGCGTTATTGATGGCCACGGCCTTGTCCATATTTTCTTGGCGGATTTCTGGCTGAGCCTTGATGTGATCAAAAAGCTGGACTACCTGCCAGTAGTTGCCAAATTGATAAGAGGAAACATCGGATTCAAAGCCCGCGATATAGTCCGTGCTAAACGGCTCTGGAACCGGGGCACCGGGGTGCTGGACCGGAGGAGCGCCGGTGGTCTGCTGGGTAACAGGCTCGCGGAGCTGTGGCACGGCCACGGGGAGGGCGGCGCTGGCAGCCGGTGCCAGCGTTATGGTCAGTCCGGTGGCCGCGCACAAGGCGAGTGCGCGAACTGCCGGGCGGAGTTTATTCCGATAGTTCAACGTGGAAACCTTTCACTAGTAACGAATTCCCACGCATAATATCTAGCTAAAGTTACAAAAAGGTGAACGTGACGCTAAACCCGCATGCACAAAGCTGGGACGGTGACTACACCTTCCCGGTACTATCTAGCAATCCTCGGACCAAGCTGAAGCTTTCTGCGTAGTAGCAACACCGGTGTTCTGGTTACTCGATTCTGCCGAAATACTCGCGGTAAATAGCGCGGCCAGCGCTACTGCTGAGGCCGCGGCCGAGTCCCTACGCGCGTTTATGTCCACCTCTTTAAACTAGCGCGAATTCCTGTTTATGAAAAGAGCTGTCCTACAGCAAATCGAGCTTTACCCCTTAACGGTGGCTAGCAGCGAGCGACGGGCCTTCGCGGTAGGCTAGTGGAGAACTTTTACTCGTACTGGAATAAGGGGACACGCTAAATAATGATCCAATTCGTCTTCGGCGCCGCAGCAGGATACGTTTTTGGCACCAAAGCAGGCCGCAAGCGCTACCACCAGATCAAGGGCGCCTACGAGAAGGCCATCAACTCCCCCGTAACCAAATCTGCCGTCACTTCTGCGCGCAAGGCAGTAGCCAACCGCTTGGATCCGGAACCGCGCATGCGGGAGGTTCGCGATCTATCTTCCAAGCGCAAGGGCAAAGGCCGGCTGCGCGGTTCCCAAGTAGACAACGCGGACCGCATTTATGAACCTGATGAGGACTAAATTAGTTTCAGCCTCTTCCCTCCCCTCGCTGCGCACCTGAATCGGTGACATGGCGAGGGGATATTTTTAACCTTGGGGAGGCGTGCCGCGGAAGGCGCGGTCATTGAGCTCGCGACGGGCTTGCTCTAAAGCGACGAGGTCAGCAAAAAGCGAGTTATAGCTAGCCTCATCATCAGAGGGACGCATGCGGCCAAGACGAGCCTTCAGCTGGGCAATTTGATCTCCCACCACGGTTTCTTGCAGGCGGGAAAGCACGGAGTCAGCGTATTTTTCGGGGCCGACGTCGGTTGGCAAAATGGCCTCTACGGCAAGCTCCGAGACGAAGTTGCGGCCGGTGAGATCCTGCATTTCCCCGGCCACCGCGGCGATCCATTCCACGGCCGGCATGGTGGCGCCCTGAGCTGCGCCGCCCACGGTAGAGATGGCTTGGCGCACGAGGCGGTAGGCGTCGTTGGTATAGGCGTCGGCAGTAATGCCATCGAAGTACGAGCCTGCCACCTGCGGCATCTGCAAGGCCAGCTTGAGGGCCTCGCGCTGAGGCCACAGGTGGGTCTCCTTCGGGCTCGGCGGATGGATCATCGGCACGTCCTGCTGTGCCGGCTGCTGCTTCGCATTGTCGAAGCGACGAATGGTGGGCTTTTCGGCTTTCTTGGGCTTGCGTGCCTCCGCGCGCACCTGCCGGAGAACCTCTTCCGGATCCGGCCAGCCCACCCAACCTGCTAGACGCCGGGCATATTCACGCTGCAAAGGTTGATCACGGATCTGTGCGACCACGGGTACCGCGCGGCGCAGGGCCTGCAGGCGCCCCTCGGCGCTGTCAATGCTGTATTCCGCGATGACGGACTGGATAACGAACTCGAACATGGGGATGCGGTCCGCGATGAGCTCGCGCACGGCGGCATCGCCTTTGTGCAGACGCAGATCGCACGGATCCATGCCGTCGGGCGCTACGGAGACAAAGGATTGACCGGTGAACTTTTGCTCGCCATCAAAGGCGCGCATGGCGGCCTTCTGCCCTGCCTCATCGCCGTCAAAGGTATAGATGAGCTCGCCATTGAAGTAGGAATCATCCAGCATGAGTCGGCGCAGCACCTGCAGGTGCTCGCCGCCAAAGGCGGTACCACAGGAAGCAACAGCGGTCTTGACGCCTGCGGCATACATGGCCATGACATCCGTGTAGCCTTCTACCACCACGGCTTGGTGGTTTTCGGCGATATTGCGCTTGGCCAAATCGAGGCCAAAGAGCACCTTGGACTTGCGGTAGAGCATGGTCTCAGAGGTGTTCATGTACTTGCCGAGCTTGTCGTCGTCGAAAAGCTTGCGGGCGCCAAAGCCAATGACGTTGCCGGAAAGGTCCTTAATCGGCCACAGCAAACGACGATGGAAGCGGTCGATGGGACCACGCTTGCCCATCTTGGAAATGCCAGCTGCTTCCAGCTCTTCAAAGGAAAAGCCTAGGCGCAGCAGGTGTTTGGTAGCCGTATCCCATCCCTCTGGGGCATAGCCGCACTCGAAGTCATAGATGACCTCGCGGGAAAAACCGCGATCCAGCAGGAAATCGCGGGCTGTAGCCGCTTGTGGGGTCTCCAACTGCTGGCGGTAAAACTCGTGGGCGGCTTTATTGGCAGCGATGAGGCGCTGCCGCGTGCCCGGCTTCTCATTGCGCGCGCCCGTAGAACCGCCCTGGTAGTTAATGTGGTAGCCGATCTTCTGCGCTACTGCCTCAACTGCTTCTGGGAAGGAAACCTGCTCCATTTCCATCAAGAAGCTGAAGACATCGCCACCCTTGCCGGTGGAAAAGCAGTGATAGTAGCCGCGCTGCGGGCGCACGTGAAAGGACGGCGTCTTTTCATCCTTGAACGGGCTAAGGCCCTTGAGCGAATCGTGCCCAGCGGGCTTGAGCTGCACGTACTCGCCGACGATTTCTTCTAAAGGCGCGCGTTCACGGATAGCTTGGATGTCGCTGTCCGGAATTCTGCCTTTTGCCATGCGTACAGACTACCCCGCGCGTGGTGGGAATGTTCAAATAGCTAGGGCAGGATGGTGACGTTGAACAGGGTTCACAGTTTGGACGCAAATTACCCTCTGTTGGGGTACTTTCCACATACTGTTACCTACCCCCGTGACGGGGCAATTTTTGACCTCGCCATTGTCTCGGGCCAATTTCCACTTTTAGCGCCGCACCTGCAACAATAAAGGTATGCCCAAGTCCAAAGCGTCCAAGAAATCGCTCCCCGTTGCCCTCGGCGGCCTTGCGCTTGTCGTCGTAGCAAGCTATTTCGGTTTCGACCTCGGCGGCGATGGTGATTCCGCTGCCTCCTCCACTTCTGAGTCAGCACAAGCGGCCGCAACTGGCGACACCGATACTTGCGAGATGTCTTCCCTACCCGCCGAGGCCAAAGACACCGCGGACGATATCTTGGCCGGTGGCCCCTACGACTACCCGGATAATGACAACGTCCGCTTTGGCAATTACGAGGGCCGGCTGCCTCAGCAGGACAAGAATTACTACCGCGAATACACGGTAGAAACCCCAGGCAGCCACAACCGCGGCGCCCGCCGCATTATCACCGGTGGCGGCAGCGAGACCGACCCAGACGTGTGGTACTACACCGATGACCACTATGAAAGCTTCTGTTCTATTCCGGACGCAGAGGAGTAATCATGCGACGCATCCTCATTACTGAACACATCCGCACCCGCGCGGACTTCTTTAACGCACTCGGCCGCACCCGCGGCTGCGAAGACTGCGGCCCGCGCAACCTCGATGACCTAGCGGATTTCCTACGCGAGCAGCGCACCAGCGTCATCGTTGCCTCCAATATGGATATCGAAGGCGAGGACCTAGCGGCGGTAGCTAGCGTGCTCGAGGACCAAGGTGTCGCGTTGGTGCGCTAGCGACTCGGGCCCTGGGGTTGGAGCTGAGGCGTTAGGTCCATAGATATGAGGCCGAATTGAGGGTTTTGAGCTCTCAATTCGGCCTTTTCGCGCTCAGATCGGCCTGATGACTCTCGACCTAACTCTAGCGCGGTGGTGGGCAAGCCAGGTTTAGCTGAGGAACCCAGACAGCTCCGCACTCCGGCGGGCCAAGCGCTCGAGGCGAGACTCGGTCATAGACGCAATTTGGTCAATGATGGCGCGGTCACGAGCGGCATCAGAATCGGCCTGCTCCCACCACAGCCGGAAGGTGGCATCCAAAGAGCCGGGGGCGCCGGCGACGAGGTAATCGTAGACACGGTAGATGCGCTCGCGTTGGCGGTCTTGGCGGGCTAAGTGGGCGGGCTCATCCATGACGTAAAGGACCGCGATGGTTTTCAGTAGCTTGACCTCGGCCTCGGCTTGCTTGGGCACAACGAGGTCACCGTGCATGCGGCCAAGGGTATTGGAGGCGATGAGCTCGGAATTAGCCTCGCTGGTAGCGCCGACGGTCGCGCCCACATAGCGGCCTACGAGCTCAGAGGTCATCTTCTTCAAGTTGGCATAGTCGCGCAAGGAGTAATCAAAATCGCCGATGGCATTGATGACGCTTAAGTTGCGCAGGCTATCGGCCGCCTCCAAGAGCTCATCGGCGGTGCCGCCAAAGGCTTTAGCGCCCTTTTCTGCCAGCTGGGCTAGCTCAACTAGGTCCCAAAGGACTTTGAGGGAGATGCGCCGGGAAATAATGCCGTCTTCCACGTCATGCACGGAGTAGGCGATGTCATCGGACCAGTCCATTACTTGGGCTTCGATGCATTTGCGATTATCGCTATGGCCCTCGCGCAGCCACTCGAGCAGATCCGCGTCCTCGTCATAGGCGCCGTATTTGCGGTTGGTGCTGCCATCGGGATTGGTTTTGGTCCAGGGGTATTTGCAGGCACCGTCGAGGGCGGCGCGGGTGAGGTTGAGGCCGAAGCTGCGCGGCACGCCGCTGGCATCGTCCACGATGATCTTGGGCTCTAGGCGGGTGAGGATGCGCAGGGTCTGCGCGTTTCCTTCAAAGCCGTTGAGGGCGACCTCATTGAGTGCGTTTTCGCCATTGTGCCCGTAGGGCGGGTGGCCGATGTCATGGGTCAGCCCTGCCATGTCGCACAGATCAGGATCGAGTCCAAGTCCAGCACCGATGCTCCGCGCAATTTGGCCCACCTCCAGCGAGTGGGTCAGACGGGTGCGTGGAGTATCGCCATCGCGCGGCCCGACGACCTGAGTTTTATCGGCCAGACGCCGCAAGGCTGCCGAGTGCAGCACGCGGGCGCGGTCACGGGCAAAGACGCCGCGATGTTCTTCCACGGTATGGAAGGCTGAGCCCTTCGGCTTTTCATCGGCCAGGCGGGCGAAGTCGGCGGCGGAATAAGAATAGGACACGACCCAAGCATATTCCGTGAACTGGCCTTTTGGGTGAGCAACGTGGCCGCCTAGTTTTTAGCAGGCCGCGGGCCTTTCACAAAGTTGCTGCCCACCGCTGCCAGGCCCACAACCACCACCAAGAAAAGTATGAGTCCAAATGGGACATCCGGAAAGTGCAATACAAGTTTATGCGCTATATAAGAGTCCATATACGTGCTCAGTAGAGCAGCTGCTCCTAGCGACAAAGCCAACGCAAAAGCCGAAGGCAAACAATTGGCCAATTTCCTGTTTCTGTGCGCTTCTGCAACTGAGACGCCTTGTTCCCAAATGGTTTTAGTGAAGCGGATAAGCCGACCTTGTTGTGCTAAGGCCAGTCCGAAGATGAGAACTGCTCCCCCAACAATCACGTAGGCAAACAACGGAATAAATTCGCTTGTACCGGTACCGTTTGGACCGTAAAGCAACGTTGAAGGTAGGTTTTCTGCCCATTGCTGAGCGCCTACAACCTCCATCGCTTGGCTGTCGCTCAATTCCACTTGCTTCGAAAAAATGGCTACAGCATAACCTTCGTCTTGCCTTTCGCCCGTTCCCCAAGAAGGATCTGCTTCAGAATTAAAGGTTTTATCCCATGGCCGCATCCACGTTTGGTCAAACGGCGATCGGGGTTCCGTCTCAACTACCTCTCGGTCATTAACCAAGGAACTTACTGTTCCGTCCCGATCTTCTACCAGCGCAAAGACAGCGCCTTCTTCCATGGTGGAAGGTTGGAGCTCTTCCGAGTCTTGGTCAGCAGGCACCCAGCTAAGAACTCCTAGGCAATCTGCGGCGTGATCCTGACAAATGTTTTGGGCAGTGGATGTGCTGATAGTTTGTTCATCCTGCGGCGACCCTACATACACGTTCTTCACATTGTCAGCTAATTCTTCCCTTGCTGAGTAGAGTGCCGAATCATTCGCAATAAAAGGAATGATGGGAAACAAGATAAAAATACAAGAGACCCGCAATATGGTGGTGGCGATAAAAGATCGCGCATATCGGACTCCCAAAATCGGAGGATTCCATCCCCCAAACTTGAGGGAGAGGTATTCGGCGGAATATAAGACAACCGCGTAGACAAATACAGAGGCAGCACTCACCAAGAAGGGCACGCAGTAGACGAAAATAAACGGCCACCTACTAGATGGATCCGCTTGGGGCATCGCCACAAATCCCACTAGCAATACAACACAGGCTGCTATCCCCAGCGGATATCGAAGGAGTTCTGCAGCCCGCGGATTCCTTGGAGTTGGATCTATGCGAGTTGGGCCTTGGCTCAAATCCTCCAAAACTCTCGTTTCCTGTTGGAAAGGAACGAAGCTCAGACAAACGATAGCGCACCATGAGATCACAGCGACGAGTAGTGGTGAAGGGAGTCCTTGAGGAAGATCAATGCCAAAACCCGAATACAGAACCAAGAAGATTGGCTTCATCGTGCTGTCAAGGGGTGAATGCGCCACTTCGACCGGGAGGTAGTTGTGACGCGTTGGACTCCGAAGGATGTTAAGGATGCTGCTGTTGAGCGCGTGGTGGCAGGCGAGGCAGTTAGCCT